>CAZEFK010000010.1:0-53492 GCA_964511405.1 uncultured Comamonadaceae bacterium
GGTGATCGCCTCGGGCGGGGTCGGCACGCTCGACCATCTGGTCGACGGCGTGGTCCAGGGCCATGCGTCGGCGGTCTTGGCGGCCTCGATCTTTCATTTCGGCACTTTCACCATCGGCCAGGCCAAGGCCCACCTGGCCGCGCACGGCGTGGCGGTGCGGCCATGACCGCATCAGATCCGGTGCTGGAGCGGTTGTACCAGACCATCCTGTCGCGCCGGGGCGCCGACCCCGGTAGCTCCTATACCGCCCAGCTGTTCGCCCGCGGCGCCCGCAAGATCGCCCAGAAGGTCGGCGAGGAGGCGGTCGAGACCGTGATCGAGGCCGTGCGCGGCAACCGCGAGCGGCTGGTCGCCGAAAGCGCCGATCTCCTGTATCACCTGCTGGTCCTGTGGGCCGACGCCGGCATCCGCCCGGATGATGTGTGGGCCGAGCTGGCGCGCCGCGAAGGCCTGCCGGGCTCCGCCCATGTCGGCGCCGAGACCGAGGAGCGATAGCGAGGGACCGATGGCTTACGACCCGAACAATGTGTTCGCGCGGATCCTGCGCGGGGAGATTCCCTGCAAGAAGATCTATGAGGACGACCATGTCCTGGCGTTCCACGACATCAACCCGGCGGCGCCGGTCCATGTCCTGGTCGTGCCCAAGGGCGCCTATGTCTCGTTCGACGACTTCGGCGCCCATGCGTCCGAGGCCGAGCAGGCGGCGTTCCTGCGCGCGGTCGCCCGGATCGCCCGCGACAGCGGCGTCGTCGACAGCGGCTACCGCCTGATCGCCAACCACGGCGCCGACGCCCACCAGGAAGTGCCGCATTTCCACATGCACATCATGGGGGGCCGGCCGCTCGGGCCGATGCTGCTGCGCGCCTAGTCCGGATTTCTCACTTCCAGCGCAACCCGGCGGGACGCCGATTTTTGGTGACAGGGTGCGTCGCGCGACGCTTGCGGTGGTCGACACCGCGGCGCGGCGCGCTCCTACCCTGTCGCCAAAAATCGGCGTCGCAGCGCGACAGGGTGTGAGAAATCCGGACTAAAAGAACGTGCGGATGGCGTCGACCACCCCGTAGTCGTCGTCGACCACCATCAGCACCTGCCAGCGGTCGAAGGTCGTGCATGGGTGTGAGATCCCGCAGGCGACCAGGTCGCCGACTGCGGGCTCGAAGCCGGGTGCCAGGCGCAGATAGGCGTGCTGGTCGTTCATGCCGGCGATGCTGCAGCCGGCCGGGATCGGCTGCGGCCGGCCGCCGGCCGGCGCCCACGCGGCCGGAACCGGCATCTCGATGTCGAACGAAGCGTCGCGCTTGCCCATGGTCAGGATCGCGAGGCCGGGTTCGGGCCGGCTCTGGACCGAGGCCCAGACCTCCAGCGCTGGACGCAGCCCCTCGCCCAGGTCGGTTGCGGCACGGCCGCGGATGCGCTCGAACAGCCGGCGGTAGAAGCCGGAATCATGGGTCAGGTAGCAGCCGCTGCGCAGCACCGCCTCGACCGGCCGCGACAGGCCGAGGCCGGCGAGGCGCTCGGCCGCCAAGTCGTAATAGGCCGAGCCGCCGGCGCTGACGATAGCCGGGCCGGCGGCCAGCAGGCCCTCGGCATCGCAGCGCCGGACCGTCTCGACCACCCGCGCCAGCAGGTCTTGGACCTTGGCCGCGTCGGCGCCGGCGTCGGCACTGACGATCAGGCCTTCGAAGGCCTCGACCCCGCGCAGGGCCAGGCCCGGGGCGGCGGCGACGGCGCGCGCCACGGCCAGGGCGCCGTCAAGGGTCCGGCAGCCGGTGCGGCCGCCGTCATAGCCGACCTCGACCAGCAGTTCGAGCGGCCGGCCGAGGCTGCGGGCGGCGACCGCCGCGGCCAGGCGCGCCACGCCGTCCAGCGAATCGACCAGGCACAGGAAGGCAAAGCCCGGATCCGCGGCCAGCGCGTCCAGCACCAGCCGGATCGAGGCCGGGTCGACGAGCTGGTTGGCCATGAGCACCCGGGGCACGCCATAGCGCCGGCACACCGATAGTTGGTGCGCGGTCGCCACCGTGATGCCCCAGGCGCCCGACTCCAGCTGCCGCTGGAACAGCTGGGGGCTCATGGTGGTCTTGCCGTGGGGGGCCAGGGCGACGCCGGTGCGGGCCAGGAAGGCGCGCATCCAGTCGCCATTGTGGCGCAGCGCCGAGTCCTTCAGGACCGCCGCCGGAAACGGCAGGTCGCCGTGCAGGAGGTTCCAGCCCTGGGCGCCGACCTCGCCGAGGCGAACCGGTGCGGCCAGCGACGGCACACCCTTCACCCGCTCGTCGAGCGGCCAGGCCAGGATGTCGTCGAGGGTCAGCATGGTCGCTCCACCGGTCTCGGGCCGGCGGAGCTTGCACGCTCAGGCCGGGGCTGCCAAGGGCAGTCCCGGCACAAAGGATCAGGCGCCGGCGGCCGACTTGGCCCGACGCCCGGCCGGCTTGGCCGGCGGCGGCGCCGAGCGGGTCTTGCCCAGGCCGATCTTCTTGGCGAACTCCGAGCGGCGCTCGGCATAGTTGGGCGCGACCATCGGATAGTCCGACGGCAGGCCCCACTTCGCCCGGTACTCCTCGGGGGTCATGTTGTACATCGTCCGCAGATGGCGCTTCAGCATCTTCAGCTTCTTGCCGTCTTCCAGGCAGACGATGTAGTCGGGCGTCACCGACTTCTTGATCGCGATGGCCGGCACCGGCTTTTCGGCCGGCGCCTGCGCCGGCGTCGCCGCCGGGTCGATCGACAGCAGCGCGTCGCGAATCGTCGTCAGCACATGGGCGATTGCCTCGGGTGCCACCGAATTGTTCGACAAGTAAGCCGTTGCGATCTTGGCGGTGTGTTTCAGCAGATCGGCTTTCTTGGCAGTCTCTTCGCCCGCCTTGGCTGACTCGTTGACGTCCATGGAATTGAATGTCCCTAGTTCATCGGGGGATGTACCCACGATATAATCCGATAGCCGTGAGTCTTCAACCGTTGGATCGGCAGCCACGGTAATTTAGGTCTCCGATCGGCGTTTGTTTGGCGGTTTTGGGCGGTTCTCGGCCAGCACCCGGCGGCGCTGGAACATGGTCATTGCTTGGCGGCCAGCGCCAAGGATTGGCCGGGACCGGGGCCGGCGAGCACCGGCGGCGACGCCGTCACCTGCTGATAGCGCGCCAGGATCGCCTGCGGATCGACCCGGGCCAGGCCGGCGCGCAGGACGGAATCAAGCGCATGGCCGTGCGCGCTGTCGCGCCAGGCGACGAAGATGCCCTTGGAGGCCAGTGGCCGCGGATTGCACGCCAGCACGTCGCGCACCGCGGCCAGGCGCGGTTCATGGTCGAGCATGAAGCGCAGCACCGTGCAGTCGACGACCGCGACCCGGAGGCGGCCGCCGGCCACCTTCAGCAGGTTGGTCAGGTCGTCCGGCGCCTCGTCGGTGGTCAGCCGACGGTCCCGGACCGCGGCATCGAACGCCGGCGTGTTGGTGTAGCCCAGCACGGTGCCGATGCGCAGCCCGCTGAGGTCATCCAGGGTCGTCCAGGCGATGCCGGCGCCGCCGCGCTGGGCCAGGCCGAGCGGGCTGGCCAGCAATTCGGCCGACGGAAAGAAGCCGTCGACCACGTCATCCAGGTAGATGGGCAGGAAGCCGTCGACGCCGGGATCGCGGCGGGCGCGGTCGACGGCCCGCTTCCAGGGCAGGACCTCGACCTCGACCCGGATGCCCGCCGGCGCCAGCGCCTCCCGCAGGATCTCGACCACGGCACCGCCGCCCGGCAGGTTCTGGCCGGCGAAGGGCGGCCAGTCGAGCGTGGTGAAGCGGGCGACCGCATCGGCCGGAGTCTGCGCGACGGCCGGTGCCACGAGACCGGCGACCGCCAGCGCCAGCCCTGCCAGCCCGGCCCGCACATATCCCCTCGTCATCGAGGTCATCGGGATACCTGGTCCGATTGATCCTATGCAGTCCACCCTATGCCGGATCGCATGACGGGTTCCAGCAGCCGGCCGGCGCCGCGGGTCAGGCCCGGCGCGGGCTTCGTGCGGCGGATCCCGGGGCTTCGGCACCGACGGCCACGCGCCGGTAGCTGAGCGCCTCGGCCACGTGCGGGCGGGCGACCCGCTCCGCCCCGGCGAGGTCGGCGAGGGTGCGGGCGACCCGCAGCACCCGGTGGTAGGCGCGGGCCGACAGCTTCAGGCGCTCGGCCGCCTGGACCAGCAGCGCCTCGCCGGCGCCATCCGGGCGCGCGATGTCGTTCAGCAGGCCGCCATCGACCTCGGCGTTGCAGCCGAGCCCGTGCGGCGCCAGGCGGCGGCGCTGGCGGCCGCGGGCTTCGGCGACGCGGGCCGCGACCGCCGCCGTGCCCTCGGCCGGCGGCGGCAGCGCGAGGTCGGCGGCCGCCACCGCCGGGACGTCGACATGCAGGTCGATGCGGTCGAACAGCGGGCCCGAGATCTTCGACTGATAGTCGAGGGCACAGCGGGGCGCCCGCCCGCAGGCCAGCGCCGGATCGTCCAAATGGCCGCAGCGGCAGGGGTTCATGGCGGCGACCAGCTGGACGCGGGCCGGATAGCTGACATGGGCCTGGGCGCGCGCGATCACGGCGCGGCCGCTCTCCAGCGGCTGGCGCAGGCTCTCCAGGGTGCCGCGGGCAAATTCCGGCAGCTCGTCCAGGAACAGCACCCCGCGGTGGGCCAGGCTCACCTCGCCCGGCTTGGCGCGCGGGCCGCCGCCGATCAGCGCCACCAGCGAGGCCGAATGATGCGGGTCGCGGAACGGCCGGACGCGCAGCAGCCGGCCGCCCTCCAGCCGCCCGGCCAGGCTGTGGATCAGGGTGACCTCGAGGGCCTCGGTCGGCGCCAGCGGCGGCAGCAGGCCCGGCAGGCGCGCCGCCAGCATCGATTTTCCGGAGCCCGGCGGCCCCATCATCAGCAGATGGTGGCCGCCGGCGGCGGCGATCTCCAGGGCCCGCTTGGCCGTCTCCTGGCCCTTGATGTCGGCCAGATCCGGCGGGTTCGGCCCGGGCTCGGCGACCTTCGGCTCGGGCGGCGCCAGCAGTTGGACGCCCTTGAAATGGTTGATCAGGGCGATCAGCGAGGCGGGCGCCAGGATCTCCAGCTCGCCGGCCCACGCTGCCTCGGGGCCGCAGGCGGCCGGGCAGATCACGCCGCGGCCGTCCTGGGCGGCGCGCAACGCCGCCGCCAGCACGCCCGCGACCGCGGCGATCGAGCCGTCCAGCCCCAGCTCGCCCAGCACCACATGGCCGGCCAGTTCGTCGGCCGGCACCACGCCCAGCGCCGCCAGCAGGCCGAGCGCGATCGCCAGGTCGTAATGGCTGCCCTCCTTGGGCAGGTCGGCCGGCGCCAGATTGATGGTGATGCGCCGCGGCGGCAGCGCCAGCCCCAGGGCGGTCAGGGCGCTGCGCACGCGCTCGCGGCTCTCCGCGACCGCCTTGTCCGGCAGGCCGACCAGGGTGAAGGCGGGCAGCCCCGAGGCCACCTGCACCTGCACGTCGACGGGCAGGGCATCCATGCCCTGGAACGCCACGGTGGCGATGCGGACGACCATGGCGCGCAGTGTGGCCGGTGGCCCGCGGTCTTGTCTACCCGGCGCTGGGAAGCCGAGCTTGGGGTTTTTGGTGCGCTGCCACCATAGTCCCGCATTCATGATCACGCGATGAAAGGTCGGGCATGAGCCAGCAGTTGGATGACCTGCACGCCGAAGACGCGATGGGCGAAACAGTGGCGGCCATCGCCGCTCTGCCAAGCCCGACCGGCCCGGCCGTCCCTCATGATGCTCGCCCTTACGGTTGCGACTTCTGGCTCCAGTACGTGATCGAGCGGTTCTGGCAACGACGCGGCATCACGACCCGCGAACTCCAGGAGACCGAGAAAGAGCGCGCCGCTCGGCCATTCTACGACGCGGCGTGGGAGCTATGCCGCATCGGCGTCCTACGCCCCGGGGCCGTGGCTATCCTGGGGCGCGGCACCAGCCAGGCCTTCACCGGTGATGGCTACAGCGTTACCGAGTTCGGAAGAGCCTGGGCCAAGGCGGCAAAGGAACGCCTGACGCCGACGGACCCGGGTCGTTTTGCCCAGGTAATTGAGCCCTTCGCCGACCGTCTCGGGCGAGGCTTCGTGCAGCGCGCCGTCGAGGCGTCGCACTGCTACCGAATGGGCTGCTTCCTCGCTTGCTGCGCCATGGCCGGTGCCGCAGCCGAGTCGATCCTCCTGGCGGTCGCAAGCGCCCAGGTCGGCGACGAGCACAGAGTGCTAGCCGACTATCGATCGTCGAACGGACGCGACAAGATCCTGAAACGGATTGTTGGATCCCGGCCAGCGGGCTTGGGAGAGCGCGTGACGGCCGGCGCCGGCCTGCTCGCCTATTGGCGCGACGAAGCCGCGCACGGGACCGAGAGTGGCATCGCGGAGGCGGAAGCTCAGGCCGTGCTCACCCAGCTCCTCCGCTTCGCGCAGGTGGCGCATGATAACTGGCTGGTGCTTACAGCCAATCCAGCCCAACCCTCATCAGCGCCGGACGCTCGCTAACTGATGTCGAGTCGCGGTCGCGGGTCGCGGCCCCGCATCGTCGGTTCCGGCCGGCGACACTTGCCCAGCTCCCGGCTGCGTCACCGTGAAGGGCACCCCGATGTCGATGCCGCTCAACATCCTACAGCTCATACCTACCGTCGAGCTGTTGCTCGACTTTCAGCCGGAAGACCTCGGCGGCGAGGCGGGGGCCAGGATTCCCAGCTCGCTCGCCCACGCCGCCTCGGGGCCGCAGGCCGTCCAGCGACAGCCTGCCGGAACACCGCAGCAGACATTGGAACGGATTGTCCGACATACGGCGCCCGGTGTATCGCGGCGACGTCGGCGAGCAACTATGCACTGCCACCGCAATCCGCGACATCGGGGCATCGGTGTGTGGGCGCGGCTACGCCGCCTGACAGGTATGGGGCGCCAAGCTTCCAAAAACACCACGAAGGGCGATTTTCAGTTCACCCTTTTCGCCCTTGCTGAGGCTTGGCGTGCCAGGGGCGGGCGCGTAGACAATGCCTGCATGGTGAACGCCTTCCTCAGGCTGATGGACAACCGTGAAGCCGTGCCCCTTTGCACTTCGGATGTCCCTGATGGCACCGACCTCCGCTGAGATGAACCCCACGTATCGCATGTCGGGATTTCTTTTCTGCTTACTTGTCTCCCAAGCGCAACCGAGATGATGGACATCGGCGTCGGATGGAGCATATTTGCGCCAGATCACGGACTCAGCTTCGTTGTTTGGAAACTGGAATACAGCGTCCAAGATCAACTTGTTGGCCGGATCGTAGGTCCTCGGAAACTCGACGAGCCGACTTACGGTATCGGCGTCCGGGATCTCTTCGACCTCCATTTTTCGCCGAGCCTATGGTCTATCGGCGTGCTGTAGCTGTAAGGACGTCGCCCGGGAGATGTTCCCCGTCGAAGGGCAGATCATCATGGTAAACCGCACGCGGCGTCGTGGCCGCGGTAACCATGTGGATTCGCCAGCCGTCAACCACGATCAACAGCGGGTCCTGGGCTGGGCCTTCCCAGACCATCAATAGTCCGCCTTCGCCATCCGGCGAGACCTTCGGCATGGTCGTAGCCGTTGGCAGAAGACCGATGAAAGCAATCGCCGCTTTTTCGGTCTCTTGCGTGATGGGAGTCGCACGATCTCCCCAAGTAAATCTGTCGGCCAGCAGCCGCCGAATTAAGCCGACCATTTCTCGTCGCTCGCGGTGACGCGCAAGATTCTCGGCAGTCGCGGCTTTTCCAGGGAGCACCGCAATGTTGACGTCGGAACTGGCGGGAAGACGGATATCGTCCCGTCGCTCTACTGTTTCCGCATGGACGCCGCGGTCGGACGTGTGATCGCGCCACCAAGCTGCCGGCTGGGGTCTGCTTTCGGTCAAGCGCTGCCAAAACCCGCTTCGCTGAATCTTGAGATCGCGGTCGACGATTGCAAGAGCGGTCAAGCCGTCCTCCCCCAAACATCTTTCTCGTGCAACTCGGGCGCGGTTAAATCCGCAAATCCGTGAGTGATCCACTCATGGGCCAGATCGAACCAAGCACGACGCCCTGTGGCCGTGGTGTCGGTAGTGATGCCTCGTGCCGTCACTTCCAAGCGAACGATTGGTTCTCTCTCCCGTCCATAAAGAGCAGTCTGCGCATTCACATGCAGCCGCCCGGCTGTCCCTGGTAACGTGTACGCAGAACTCCAGTTGATCGTTTCCGGCTCGGGAAGGAACCGCTCGCGCGAATCTTCTCTTCGATGATCTACCAAAAGCTTTGAAGGACCCGTTACCGAGAGCCCGTTTTTTATGCCTACAAAGTTGATATAGGAAAGCTCGAATTGGCGATATGTGGCAATCGTGAGGCCGCGCTCCGCAAGGAACGCGACGAAGCGCCCGAAGTATCTCTCGAAGTTTTCGATCACTACATCGTAGCTGGTGTAGCCAACATCATCGGTTGCCTTCTTCCAATTGAACAGGAATCGGTCCTCTTGTACTTGGATGAGATGGCGACCGTCGCCGCTCACCAGCCAGCTACGCCGAAGCGGCGGCAATGGACCGACCGAGATCTCCGGGATACCGTCGGTGTCGAAGGCATTCGCCTCGATGAATGCGGGAAGCGGGGGCGCCTCTTCGGCTCGCGGGAATTCATCCCTCACGGTCTGCCAGAAGAGTCCCACGTCGGTGCCTTTGATCGGCGCCGAAGTCGCGAAAAGGACGCCGCAGGCCACCTCCACCACGGGAGGCTTGTCGAATTTCACCCGCGCCTTCATGGGCATCCGTTCTGTTCCGACATGGCCTAGGCTCATGCACGTCGACCCCGTAGCCGCATGGAATCAGCCGCCTTCATGGCTCGCAAGCGAAATCCTTTGGTGCGCGTCTAACGCGCAGTCCAGCCCGGCCTACCGCGGCTCGGCCGGCTGGGCGAGGGCCGTCGCCGCGTCACGGACCGCGTCCGCGATGTCCTGCGCCAGCTGCGGATCGTCGACCGCGCGGGCCAGGGTCACCCCGCCGGACAGCAAGGCGAGCAGCGCAATCGCCCGGTCCCGGCGCAGCTCGCCGGCCGTGGCCGCCTCGAGCACGCCGCGCAGCTCCTGGGTGTAGGCCGCGCGGGTTCCGGCATCGGCGCGCGCGACCTCGCCGGTCAGGCTCTGCAAGGCGCAGCTTTCGGCGAGGTCGCAGGTAAGGCGCTCGCCCATGTAGAACTCGATGAAGGCGGTGCGCCAGTCCCGGCCGTGCTGGGTCCGGCACTGCTCGATGCCGGCGCGCAGCTCCGCCATCCCGGCCGCGACCGCGGCCCGGAAGGCCTCGGCCTTGGACCGGAAATGGGCATAGAAGGCGCCCGAGGTGACGCCGGCCGCCTTGGCCAGGCCGTCGATGCCGATGCCGCCGAACCCTTGCGCCCGGAAGCCGCGGCCGGCGCTCTCCAGGATGCGCGCCCGGCCCTCTTCCTTGCGCCCTGCCGGATGTCCCATGGACCCCTCCGAATAACGATCCGTATTTGGTGCTTGACTGCATAACGATCGCTATGCTGAGTTCACCGCGTCACGGCCGTTATATGGAGCGCCGTGATGAGCCGCAAACCACCAGTCTCATGAAGGGATCCGTCCGATGCCCATCACTGTCACGATTACCGAAGGCCTGCTAAGCGCTGAAGCCGAACGCCACGTCTTCGCCGCCCTCACCGACGCCTTCCTGCGCCGCCACAACCTGGTCGGAAACCGCTTCCTCACGCCCAACGTCATCGGCGAGATCGCGACCATCCCAGCCGGCCGCGGCTTCGCCGGCGGCCGGCCGGCCGACATCGCCATCGTCGAGCTGAAGGTGCCGTCCTTTGCCCTGGCGACGCCGGAGCAGAAAGCCGGCTTCATCGCCGACGCGACCGAGATCCTGGTCGCCGCGGCCGGGGGCCGGCTGGCGCGCGAGGCCGTCTGGGTCAATATGGTCCACGCCGTCGACGGCCTGTGGGGCATCGCCGGCCGCGCCTACAGCAACGAGGCGCTGATCCAGGCGGTCGCCGCCTGAGCCTAGACCACGTCGTGCGGCGCCAGGCGGCAGGTGGCACCCTCGCCGCACTCCACCTGCAGCGTGGCATGGCCGATGCCGAAGCGGTCGCGGATCTGGTCGGCGACGCCGTGGATCCAGCGATCGTCGGTGGCGTGGCCGGGCCGCACGAGGTGGGCGGTCAGGGCCGTCTCCGTGGTGCCGATGCCCCAGATGTGCAGGTCGTGGACCTCGGTGACGCCAGGGATCGCCGCCAGGTACCCTTCCACGGCCTGGCGGTCGATCCCGGCCGGCACCGCCTGCAGCGCCAGATCCAGCGACTGGCGCAGCAGCGACCAGGTGCCGAGCACGATCACCACGCCGACCGCTAGGCTGGCCGCGGGGTCCAGCCAGGTCCAGCCGGTCGCCAGGATCAGCCCCCCGGCGACCACGACGCCGAGCGCGATCAGGGCATCGCCGGCCATGTGCAGGAACGCGCCCCGGACATTGGCGTCGCCCTTGCGGCCCGCCGCGAACACCAGGGCGGTGCCGCCGTTCACCACGATCCCCGCGGCCGCCACGGCCATGATCGTGGCACCGGCCGCCGGCTCGGGCTCGGCCAGGCGCCGGATCGCCTCCCACGCCAGGCCGCCGGTCACGATCAGCAGCATCACCGCGTTGGCCAGCGCCGCCAGGACGGTGCTGCCGCGCAGCCCGTAGGTGTAGCGGCCGCCCGGCCGGCGCCGCGCCAGCAGCGCGGCCGTCCAGGCGAGGGCCAGGGCCAGCACGTCGCCGAGATTGTGTCCGGCATCGGCGAGCAGGGCCAAGGATTGGGACGCGACTCCGTAGCCGGCCTCGACGGCGACATAGGCCGTGTTCAGCACGATGCCGATGGCGAAAGCGCGGCCGAACGCGGCCGGTGCATGGCCGTGCCCATGATGGTGATGGTCGTGATGGTGATCGTGGCCGTGCGCAGCGGACATCGACAGCTCCGGGGGTTGCGCGGATGCGTGCGCAACGTTATAACAACACATGAACAATCGTTCAGATATTCGGCCGTTATCAACCATCCCGCGGCCACGGTCAATCTTCGACGCGCAGGCCGTCCGACTGGCCGAGCTGTTCCGGCTGATCGGCGAACCCAGCCGCCTGCGAATCATCCTGGCCTGCCTGGACGCGCCGCTGTGCGTGTCGGACATCGCCGCGCACACGGGCCTCTCCGCCTCGCTGGTCAGCCATCACCTGCGCCTGCTGCGCGCCGGCCGCGTGTTGCGCGGCGAGCGGCACGGCAAGCAGATCTTCTATGGCGCGGCCGACCAGCATGTCCGATCCGTGATCACGGACATGCTGGCCCACGCCGACGAGGCGCGTTAGCCCGGCGGCACGAAGCCGCCGAACTCGCGCTCGACCAGGGCCGCGAAGGCCAGCGGCGTGCGGTCCTCCAGATAGGGGCCGACTGCCTGGACGCCGATCGGCAGGCCCTCGGGCGACCGGCCCACCGGGATCGCCGTCGCCGGCAGGCCGGCCAGAGTGGCTGGTGCTGCCCACACGATCTGGTCGAAATAGGGATGGGCGGCGCCGTCGATCTCGATCCAGCGCGGCTGGCCTTGCGGCGTATGGTCGTGGGGAAAGGCCGGTGTCGGCATGGCCGGCATCAGCACGATGTCGACCTGGTCGAACAGGGCCCGCCACAGCCGGCTCAGATGGTCGCGGACGCGGCTCGCCTGCGTCCAGTCGCGATGGCTGAAGACCCGGCCCCGCCGACTATGCGCCGTCAGGCTCTCGTCGTCCGGGGCGAGGTCGGCGGCTTGGGCGCGCACCCGCTCATAGGCATCGGGCGGCAGCTGCGCCGCCAGGAATGCCGACAGCAGCGCCACATAGATGCGCGCGGTCTTGGCCATATCGGGCAGCCGGGCGGCGTCGCGCGAGACCTGGGCGCCGGCCGCCGCCAGCCGGTCGACGAAACCTTGGAACGCCGCGCGGACGGCTGAAGCGGTCGGGACCAGCGGATGGGTGTCGACGGCCAGCACCCGGACCTCGGACAGCCGCTGGAAGCGTGCCGGCGGCAGGTCCAGGCGGTAGCCGATGCCTTCGGCGGCTTCGTCGGGCCCGGCCAGCACGTCCAGGGCCAGGGCCAGGTCGCCGGCGCTGCGCGCCATCGGCCCGATCACGGCGAAGTCGACGCGGCCGGCCGTGGCCGGCAGGGTGGGCGGGCCGGCGCCGCGCTGCGGCACCAGATCCCAGGTCGGCTTGTGGGCGAACACGCCGCAGTAATGGGCGGGCGCGCGCAGCGAGCCGCCGAGGTCCGAGCCCAGCTCCAGCGGCACCATCCCGGCGGCCAGCGCCGCCGCCGCGCCGCCCGACGAGCCGCCGGCGGTGCGGCCCAGGTCCCACGGATTGCCGGTGACCCCATAAACCGGGTTCAGGCTCTGCCAGTCGCCCAGCATGAAGGCGACGTTGGTCTTGCCCAGGATCACCGCCCCGGCCGCCTTCAGCCGGGCCACCGCCAGCGAATCGAAATCGGGCCGCCAGCCGGCATAGGCCGGGTTGCCCCAGCTCGTCGGCAGGCCGGCGACATGGAAGGATTCCTTGACCGTCATCGGCAGGCCCAGCAGCGGTCGGCGCTCGCCGCGCGCGAGGACGGCGTCGGCGGCCCGGGCAGCGGCCCGCGCCCGATCGAAGTCGCGCACCACCACGGCATTGATCGGACCGTCCTGCGCTTCGATGCGGGCGATGGCGGCCTCGACCAGCTCCGCCGACGAGACCTGCCGTGCCGCGAGCGCCGCGACCAGCGCTGCGGCGGTGTCATACGCAGCGCGCCAGCATCAGGGCCGGCAGCGGATGGCGCGGCCGGGCGAGCAGCAGGTCGAGCTCGCCGCCGGCGATCGCGGTCGCGATGGTGCGGCTGCCGTCGGCCAGGAACAGCGCCAGGCCGACGCCCACCGCGATCAGGCCGAACAGCAGGGCAACGTCGGCGAAGCGCCAGCCGTGGATCGGCCCGATGACGCTGAGCGGCGCCGCCCAGGCGGCCAGCATCACCGCGTTCTGCAGCGCCATCAGCCCGGCGGTGAAGGCCAGGCGCCGCCGATCGGCCGTGCCGGCGCGCAGCGCATGGCGCAGCAGTGCGCCGGCATAGCCCGAGGCCATCACGCGCCCTCCCGGCCGATGCGCCGGCGCACGGCCGCCGCAGCGCCGGCCGCGGCGAGCACCGCCAGGACCGCCCACAGCACTTGGTGAGCCAGATGGGCCGGGAACCCGGCGGCGCCGGCCGGCAGGGTCTGGTCGCCCGAGGCGGAAAACACCGCCGGCGCCGGGGTCAGCCAGGCGATCCGTCCGACCCAGGATGGATAGAGCGCCAGCGGCCACCATAGGGCGCCCAGCAGGAACAGCAGCTTTTGCCACAGCCAATTGAGCGGGTCGGTCGGGCCCAGCCACAGCGCGGCGCAGCCGATTACGAGCTGCGCCGACAGCGCGATCAGGCCGCTCAGCAGCAGCGCCGGCAGCAACCGCGCCAGGGTTGCCGCCGGCAGGCTCCAGCGACCGGTCAGGACCCAGGCCAGGGCGCAGAACGCGGGCCCCAGCAGCGCCAGCCGCATGGCATAGCGCCCCATCCACTCGGCCAGGCGCAGCGACCAGAACGGCACCGGCCGCAGCAGCAGCGCCTCCACCGCCCCGGCCTGGAGGTCGGCCTGCAGCTCGCGGAACGCCGGGCCGGCGCTGAAGAACACGGCCTCGGTGACCGCAAAGTACCAGGTCAGCCGGTCCGGGCTCAGGCCGAGCCCGGCCAGCGCGGCGGGCGACAGGGCCCGGAACACCGCGGCGTAGGACACGGCCAGCGCCCAGAAGATCCCGAACTGGCCGGCCAGCAGCGCGGGCTCGGCCAGCACGGTGCGGGCGCCCAGGCTGGCGGCCGCGGCCCAGGCGCGCCAGGGCCCGGTCATGCCGCGGCCGCGCGGCGGGCGTACAGGGTCCGCAGCACCGCGTCGAGCGGCAGGTCCTCGATCGCCAGGTCCCGGATCGCGAAGCGCGCCAGGCACTCCGCCACCACCTGGTCGACGGCGGCGACCGCGGGGTCGACCGACAGGGTCAGCGCGTGCGGCTCGCGCGCGACCGCGGTCACGCCCGGCCGGTCGAGCTCCGGCCGCGGCTCGCCGGTGGCGATGCGCACCGTTTTACGCCCCAGCGCGCCCTGCCGCAGGCCGGCCAGCGGGCCGTCGACCACGATCCGGCCGTGATCGATCAGGATGACGCGCCGGCACAGCCGCTCGATGTCGCCGGTGTCGTGGCTGGTCAGCACGATCGTGGTGCGGCCGCCCCGGGCCAGCGCGACCAGGTGATCGCGCAGCCGCGCCTTGGCCGCTACGTCCAGGCCGATGGTCCGCACAGCATCTTGAGCGTGGTCGACTTGCCGGCGCCGTTCGGCCCGATGACCGCGACCGTCTCGCCGGCGCCGACGGCAAAGCTGACACGGTCGACGGCAGCGACCGACTCCTGCCGGCGCCGGCCGAACAGCCGCCCGAGCCCGCGGCGGGCATCCGGCAGCGGGCGCAGGAAGTGCTTCGTCAGATCCTGGACCCGGATCGCCTCGTCCGCCATGGCCGGCCTCCTGCTCCGTTCGGGGCCGGTCGGCAGATGCCCGTGATGTCGAGGGGATCGCCTGCCAGCCCGGTTGCGGCTGGCGACGGCGCCAGCCAGGTTACCCGAGCTGCGCCTTCAGAATCCGTACGCGCGCGCCCGTGGCCTTCGGGAAGGCGGTGGCCGACGGGATCGGGGTGCGGGCGCGATCCATGGGAAAAGCTTGCCATGCTGCGCTGCGGCAGGCAAAGCGATTCCGCATGGACCTCTCGCGCCTCGGCCGGCTGGGCCGCCCGCTCCTGGCCGTGGCCGACCGGCTGCCGGCGCCGTGGCTGGCGCTGCTGGGCCTGGTGCTGGGCGCGCTGCAGGCGCTGGCGGCCGGCCAGGACGTCAACTGGGACCTGAGCAACTACCATTATTACGACGGCTGGGCGGCGGTGACCGGCGGCGGCGCCCAGGACCTGTGGCCAGCCCAGGCCCAGAGCTTCTTCAACCCGATCCTGCCGGCCCTGGCCTACGGACTGCTGGCCACGCTGCCACCCTGGGCCGCGGCCATGGCCCTGGGTGCCGTGCAGGGCCTGAACTATGCGCTGGTGGTCCTGATCGCGCGCCAGGCCTTCGCCGCGGCGCCGAACCGGCCGGTGCTGGTGGCGGCGGCCGCGATCGTCGGCGTCCTGGCGCCCATGGTCCGGGCCGAGATCGGCACGACCTTCGGCGACAACCTGGCCAGCCTGCCGCTCCTGGCCGCCGTCCTGACGCTCGGTGGTCGGGGCGGCGGCCGGGCGCTGACGGCGGGGCTGCTGGCCGGCGTCGCCGCCGGGCTCAAGCTGACCAACGCCCCCTACGCGGTGGCGCTGGCGGTCAGCGGCGGCTGTCGCGGGATCCGGCCGCTCGGCCGGTTCGTGGCCGGCGCCGCCCTGGGCGGGCTGGCCCTGGCCGCGCCGTGGGCCTGGCATCTGTGGATGCTGACCGGCAATCCGCTGTTCCCCTATTTCAACGACCTGTTCCGGTCGGACTGGGTGCCGCCGGCGGCGCTCCAGGACCGGCGCTTTCTGCCGGCATCGCCGCTCGACGCGCTGATGCTGCCGGTGCGCTGGGCGCTGGGCTGGCACCCGGCGTCGGAGCCGACCTTGCGCGACCTGCGGCCGCTCGCGGTGTGGCTGCTCGCCGCGGCCTGGGCGCTGGCGCCGCGCCGGCTTGGTGCCTCCCTATGGCTGCCGCGGGCCTGGCTGATCGGCTTCGTGCTGTGGCTGGTGCAGTTCGCGATCCATCGCTACCTGCTGCCGCTGGAGCTGCTGAGCGGCGTGGTGCTGCTGCAGCTGGCGCAGCGGCTCCGCTCGCGGCCCGTGCCGCGGGCCGGCGTGGCGGTCGCGGCGGTGATGCTGGTGCTGTGGACGCGGGCCGGCGATTGGGGCCGCCGGCCGTTCGGCCCGGATTGGTTCGGCGTCGCCGTGCCGGCGGATCTCGCCGATCCCGGCCGGCTGTTCGTGATGCTGGGCGGCGAGCCGATGGCCTATGTCGTGCCGTTCTTCCCGGCCGGCGACATCTTCGTGCGGATCCAGGGCAACCTGCCGGTGGTGCCGGGAACCCGGACCTTCGCTCTGGCGGCGGCGCGGATCGACGGGCATCGGGGGCCGCTGTCGAGCCTTGGGCCCCAGCCGCCGGGAGCGGACGCCGAGGTAGCGCTGGCCCAGTTCGGCCTGGCCCGCGCGCCCGCGCCCTGCGTCGCCGTCGCGACGCGGACGGACCGGCTATGGGCCTGCCCGCTCACACATGCTGGCCGCCATTGATGTGGATCTCGGCGCCGCTGACATAGGCCGCCGTGTCGCTGCACAGGAAGTAGATGACCGACGCCACTTCCTCGGGCGTGCCCAGGCGCTTCAACGGGATCTGCTGCTCGACGATGGCCTCGGTGCCGGGCGACAGGATCGAGGTGTCGATCTCGCCCGGCGCGATGGCGTTGACCCGGACCCCTTGCGGCCCGAAGTCGTGGGCCATCTCGCGGGTCAGCGCCGCCAGCGCCGCCTTCGAGGTGGCATAGGGCGCGCCGGCGAAGGGGTGGACGCGCGAACCCGCGATCGAGGTCACGTTGACGATCGAGCCGCGCGCCTGGACCAGGGCGTCCTGCAGGCCCTTGGCCAGCAGCACCGGGGCCAGGAAATTGACCTTGAACACGGCCTCCCAGGTGGCGAGGTCGGTCGACAGCGAGCCCAGGCGGCTGCCGCCCGGGCCCTTCGGCGAGATGCCGGCATTGTTGACCAGCGCCTGCAGCGGCCCGCCGCCCAGGCGCCGGCGCAGTTCCTGGACGCCTCCCTCCAGCGCGTCGAGGTCGGCGAGGTCGAGCTGCAGGTGATTGTCCTCGCCGTCGCTCCAGGGACAGACCTCGGGCGGGAAGGGCTGGCGCGAGATGGTGATGACCCGCCAGCCGGCGGCGCTGAACCGCTTGACCGTGGCGTGGCCGATGCCGCGGCTGGCGCCGGTCAGCACCAGCGTCCGCCGGCCCGGGGCCGGGCCGGCGGACGCCGGGCGGGGTGCCGCGTCCGCGCGGACGGCATGCACCGGGCACTGCGGGGCTTGGTCCAAGTCCGTCTCCTTCGAGGCCACGCTGGCGAGGGCAGCTTGGATCATCGGCCCATCGCCGGTCGCTGTGAAGCCCGCCGCTCAGGCGGCCGTCCGCTCCAGCAGACCCTTGATCACGAACATCTCGGCTTCATGCAGGGTGCCGATCTGCATCCAGGTGGCGTCGTCATGCCGGCGGTGGCGCCAGGTCATCAGGGTGATGACGCAGCAATCCTCGGCCAGGCCCAGCACCGGCCCGGGCAAGATGCGCGCCGAGTTGCGCGGTTCCAGCGCGTCCGCGGCCAGCCCGACGTCATAGTCGATCAGCCGCCGCCCGGCGTCGGCATGGATGCGGACATAGGTGGGCTGGCCGGTGATCAGCGAGGTGCCGACGAACAGGCCGTCGCCCAGGGCGCGGCGCTGCCAGCTGCCGAACGCCCAGTCGCCCTGCTTGACGCCGTCGGCCATGAACGCGAAGGCGACGTCGGCCGGCACCGCGACGGCGATGCTGGCGCTATGGCAATGGGGATCGATCATGGGCGGCCCGTGCGTCGGTGGCGACGCCGGGCAGCATGCCATATCGCCGGGCTAGAAGGCCCAGATATGCGCGGGCAGGCCCCAGGTCGGATCGTCGGCGGCGGCACCGGCGGCCGCGGGCGCCGCCGCGCGGGCCAGGACCGGCCGATCGCCGTCCACCGGCAGGAAACCGCAGCCGCCACGGCCGTCGGCGATGTTGACCAGGGCGCCGGCGGCATGGGCGCGCTCGGCCAGCGGCTGGGCCTCGGCCGGATCGAGATCGGTCAGGAACAGCACGTCGGCCGCCGCCAGCTCGGCCGCGGTCGGCAGCCGCGGCACCAGCCGGCCACCAGCCTTCACCTGCAGGATGCCGGAGGCGCTGTCGGCATAGACCGTGACCTGCTCGGCTCGGGCCGCGTCCAGCAGCTCCAGCCGCTGCAGCGCGCCCAGGCCGCGCCCGACCACCGCCACGGTCAGCCGCGACAGGTCCAGCGTCACCGGCAGCAACGCACGCGCGCCGCCGAAGGGGGCGGCCCCGATCTCGCAGACGCTCATGGCCCGATCCTCGCCCGCAGGGACGTCACGGATCACAAGCTCGGCGTTCCGCGGGCCAGGCGCAAATGAGAGTTTCTTGCGGCTGCCGTTAGCAATTTTTGGCGCCGGTCCCGATCAGGGCCGGCGCACCAGCGCGTGATACAGCACCAGCACGATGATGGCGCCGATCACGGCGACGAACATGCTGTACAGGTTGAAGCCGGTGACCCCCGTCACCCCGGCCTGGGCGAAGATGAAGCCGCCGACGATCGCGCCGACGATGCCGAGGATGATGTCGAGGAAAAAGCCCTCGCCCTCGCGGTTGACGATCCGGCTCGCGATGAAGCCGCTGATCAGACCCAGCACGATCCAACCGATGATCGACATGGCGACTCTCCATCAAGACGTTCGCGCGATCTAACGTTGGGATGGTTTGCCGCTATCCCGTGGGCTGGTGCATGATCCGGCGCGATGCCCATTGTCGGATAAGATGAGGATTGAGCATGGCCCGCCGCCGTTACGAGGATTTGCGCAGCAGCCGCTGGTTCGGGGCGAACGACCTGCGCGCCTTCGGCCATCGCAGCCGGGCCAAGCAGATGGGGTTCGCGGCCGAGGACTATGCCGGCAAGCCGGTGATCGGCATCGTCAACACCTGGAGCGAGATGAACCCGTGCCACACCCACTTCCGCGAGCGCGCGGAGGAGGTCAAGCGCGGGGTCTGGCAGGCCGGCGGCTTCCCGGTCGAGCTGCCCGCGATCTCGCTGGGCGAGCCGTTCATGAAGCCGACCACCATGATGTACCGCAACCTGCTGGCCATGGAGGTCGAGGAGCTGCTGCGCGCCAATCCGATCGACGGTGCGGTGCTGATGGGCGGCTGCGACAAGACCACGCCGGCCCTGGTCATGGGGGCGGCCAGCATGAACCTGCCGGCGATCTTCGTGCCGGCGGGGCCGATGCTGCGCGGCTACTGGCGAGGCGACACCCTAGGCAGCGGCAGCGATACCTGGAAGTACTGGGCGGAGCTGCGCGCCGGCCGGATCGACGCCCAGGCCTGGACCGAGATCGAGGACGGCATCGCCCGCTCGCCCGGCCATTGCATGACCATGGGCACGGCGTCGACCATGACTTCGGTGGTCGAGGCGATGGGGCTCAGCCTGCCCGGCGCCGCCTCGATCCCGGCGGCCGACTCCAATCACCCGCGCATGGCCTCGGCCTCGGGCCGGCGGATCGTCGAGATGGTGTGGGACGATCTCAAGCCCTCCGACATCCTGACGCCGGCTGCGGTCGAAAACGGCATCCTGACCGCGCTGGCGCTGGGCGGCTCGACCAATGCCGTCGTCCATATCCTGGCCATGGCCGGGCGCGCCGGCGTGCCGCTCGACCTCGACCGCTTCGACCAGCTGTCGCGGACGGTGCCGGTGCTGGCCGACGTCCGGCCCTCGGGCCGGTTCCTGATGGAGGACTTCTACCTGGCCGGCGGCCTCAAGGGCCTGCTGGCCCGGCTGGGCGACCGGCTGCACGGCGGCTGCATGACCGTGAGCGGCCGGACCCTGGGCGAGAACATCGTGGGCGCCGGCGTCCACAATGACGACGTGATCCGGCCGCTCGACCGGCCGGTCTATCCCGAGGGCAGCCTGGCCGTGCTGCGCGGCAACCTGGCGCCCGACGGCTGCGTGATCAAGCCGCCGGCCGCCGAGGCCCGCCTGCTCCAGCACCGCGGCCCGGCGCTGGTGTTCCGCAACTACACCGACATGGCGGCGCGCATCGACGATCCCGACCTGCCGGTCACGGCCGACTCGGTGCTGGTGCTGCAGAGCGCCGGTCCCCTGGGCGGGCCGGGCATGCCGGAATGGGGCCAGCTGCCGATCCCCAAGAAGCTCCTGCAGCAGGGGGTGCGCGACATGGTCCGGATCTCGGATGCGCGCATGAGCGGCACCAGCTACGGCGCCTGCGTGCTGCATGTGGCGCCCGAGTCCCATGTCGGCGGGCCGCTGGCGCTGGTGCGGGACGGGGACGAGATCGAGCTCGACGTGCCGGGGCGGCGGCTGACCTTGCATGTCGCCGACGACGAACTCGCCCGCCGGCGGACGGCCTGGACGGCGCCGCCCGCGCCCTATGGCCGCGGCTACGGGCAGATGTACGCGACCCACGTGACCCAGGCCAACCTCGGCTGCGACTTCGATTTCTGCCAAGCTGGGCCGGCGACGCCGGATCCCGAGATCCACTGACAGCGTCGGACGGAGGCGGGCGATGGAAGCGCGGGTGACCTGGGTCGAGGACCGCATGTTCGTGGGCGTGTCGGGCAGCGGCCATTCCGTGGTGATGGACGGGGCGCCCGAGCATGGCGGCAAGGACCAGGGCGTGCGGCCCATGGAGATGCTGCTGCTGGGGCTGGGCGGCTGCACGGCGTTCGACGTCGTGCACATCCTGGAGCGCGGCCGCCACCCGGTCGAGGACTGCACCGTCGCGATCGAGGCCGAGCGTGCACCCGAGGATCCCAAGGTGTTCACCCGCATCCGCCTGAAGTTCCGGGTGTCCGGGCGCGGCCTGGCACCGGCCGCGGTCGACCGGGCGGTGCAGCTGTCGGCCGAGAAGTACTGCTCGGCCTCGATCATGCTGGGCAAGACGGCGGCGATCACCCACGAGGTCGAGGTGGTCGACACGGCCGCGCCCGCCTGACCCGCCGTTCCGCGTAGGCGTTGACGCCGCGTTGCGGCCCGTCCGGATGCGGCCGCCGCCGTGGTAGTCTTGGACCGTGGTCGACCCAGGCGCTGCGGCTGAATCCGGTTCGGTTCGGGCCCTCTATGGCCTCATCGTCGCCGCCGTCGTTCTGCCGGCGCTGCTGCTGGCCGTCGTCGCCTGGCGCGACTATGACGTGGTGACCGATGAGGCGCGGCTCAGCGTCGCCAAAACCACCGACGCGCTCAGCGAGCACGCCGACAAGGTGTTCGAGACCGACGAGCTGATCCTGCAGCGGGTGCTGGACCGGATCGACGGCGTCGGCTGGGACGAGATCGGGGGGTCGCCGTCGATCCACGACTTCCTGGTCGGCATCGCCGCGCGCTATCCGCAGGTCGAATCGGTGTTCATCGTCGACCCCAGCGGCCGGACGGTCGCCAGCAGCCGCAGCTTTCCCATGCCGCGCTACTCGGTCACCGGCCGGGACTATTTTCAGGCCGCCCGGACCGGGGCCCAGGGGCTGTTCGTCAGCGCGCCGTTCCGGGGCCAGGTGGCGGGCACGATCGCCTTCACGGTCAGCGTCGCCCGGCTGGGCGCCGAGGGAACCTTCGACGGGCTGGTCGCAGTGACCGTATCGCCCAGCTATTTCGAGCGTTTCTACCATTCCATCGCCGAGGCGCCGCTGGCGGCGGCGGCCAGCGTGCTGCGCGCGGACGGGGCGGTGCTGATCCGCTATGCGGGGCGGCCTGACCGGCCGGAGCGGGTGCCCGACGACCACCCGCTGCTGGCCGCCATCCGCGCCGGCCAGCAGCGCGGCGTCCTGGACCTGGCCGCGGTCTATGACGGCCGCGAGCGCATCGTCGGCTTCCGCCGATTGGCGATCGGGCCGGTGCTGGTCACCTATGGCCTCGATCGGGCCGCGGTCGTGGCGACCTGGCGCAGCCATATCCTGGCTTTCGGCCTGCTGGCGGCCGCCAGCTCGCTGCTGCTGGTGCTGCTCGGCCTCATTGCGCTGCGGCGGACCTGGCGCGAGCAGGCCGCCGCCGGGCGCCTCGCCGAGGAGACGGCCCGCCGCCGCCAGGCCGAGGAGGAGCTGAACCGGCTGCGCAAGATCGACGCCCTGGGCCGCCTGACCGGCGGCGTCGCGCATGATTTCAACAATCTGCTGACGGTGATCGCCGGCAATCTCGACCTGATAGAGGCGGGGGAGGTGGTCGGCGACCGGATCAGGCGCCGGTTGGCGGTGATGCGCAGCGCCGCTGACAACGGCGCGGCCCTGGTCCGTCGGCTGCTGGCGTTCTCGCGCCGGCAACCCCTGCGCTCCGACGTCATCGACCTGGCGGCCCGGGTTTCGGCCATGCGCGATCTGCTGGAACGGTCGCTCCGGCCCGACATCGCCATCGCCACGGATCTGCCCGAGGGGCTATGGCCGGTCGACGTCGACGTCAGCCAGCTCGAATTCGCGCTGCTGAACCTGGCGGTCAATGCCCGCGACGCCATGCCGGGGCCGGGGCGGCTGACGCTCAGCGCCTGTAACTGCGTGCTGCCCGACGACCGCGAGCGCCGGCTGACCGGCGCCTTCGTCGAGCTGGCGGTGGCCGACACCGGGCAAGGCATGTCCGAGGAGGTCAAGGCGCGGGTGTTCGAACCGTTCTTCTCGACCAAGCCGGCGAGCGACGGCACCGGCCTGGGGCTGTCCCAGGTCTATGGCTTCGCGCAGCAGTCGGGCGGCACGGCGGCGATCGACAGCACCCCGGGGCGCGGCACCACCGTCCGGCTCTATTTGCCGCGCGCGACCCGCGTCCCCGGCGCCGCGGCGGTGGCGCCGCCGGTGCCTGAGACCCTGCCCGGCCGGGTCCTGGTCGTCGACGACAACCCGGCCGTCGCCGAAGTCGTCGCCGGCCTGCTGGAGAGCATCGGCTGCCGCGCCGTGGTCGTGGCCAGCGCCGCCGCCGCGCGCGACCGGCTGCGCGCCGGCGAACCGTTCGATGCCCTGCTGTCCGACGTCATGATGCCCGGCGACCTCGACGGCCTCGCCCTGGCCCGGATGGCGCGCCAGGAGCGGCCAGCGCTGACGGTCATCCTCGCGACCGGCTACAGCGCGGCGGCCCAGGCCGCGACCGAGGAGGGCTTCGTCCTGGTGCCGAAGCCGCTGTCGGCGGCGATCCTGTCCGAGGCGCTGCGGCGCGCTGATCCGACCGCCGCGGCGCGCCTGGCTAGCTGAGCGACGACACCACGACGCCGTAATAGGCCGCCAGGACCTTGAGCTGGAGGTATTCTATGCGGGCGTCGTCGAGCCTGCGAGCCGCCGTTTCGGGATCTGCGTGCTCCAGCGCGGCATCCCAGGCCGCGACGCTCAGGCGGTCCAGGCTGTCGGTCAGCTCCTGACGCAGGAGCTCGATGTCGATGTCGGTCATTGGCGGCCTGACGGGGCAAGAGGATCGCGTCTCCACCATGCCCCGCGGCCCTTAACGAACCGTCTGCGACGGCGCCGCCGACGGCGTCAGTTCTTGTATTTGGCGAGGATCGCGTCGAGCTTGCCGCTGGCCCGCAGACGGGCCACGCCGTCGGCGATGGCTTTGGCGTCGGCCTCGGGAAAGCTGGGGTCGGCGGCGATGAAGATGTGGGATGCCTCGCCCAGGGTCGGCCCCATCTGCATGGCCGCGGGGTCGCCGCCAGCCTGGACGTACAGGTACTGCCCGACATATTCCGCCACCGCCCAGGCCCCGACATGGCCGGCCAGCAGCTTGTGGACGTTGACGGTGTCGTCCTTGCCCTCCTCGATCGGCATGCCCAGCTGGGTCAGCATCGGAATGAAGGGGCTGCCGCGCGGGACCGTGATGGTCAGGCCTTTTGCCTCGTCGATGGAGCGCAGCGGCGCCGGCCGGCCATAGGTGACCAGCCGGCAGTGATAGTCGAACAGCTCGGCGATCCAGTGATATTTCGGTTCCCGCTCGGCCGTCCGGGTGAACGGGATGATGGCGGTGCCGGGCTGCTCGTGGACCACGGCCTGGGCGCGCGCCCAGGGCAGCGACAGGTCGAACTCGAACGCCGGCCCGCCGTCCGCCGTGACGGCGTTCAGGATGTCCACGGCCATCCCGGCCGGCTTGCCGTCGACCATGCCGTCGAACGGCATGGACTCGTTGCCCAGGACCTTGATCGGGGCGGCCTCGGCCGCGGTCCCGGCCAGGACCACAGTCGCGCCGACGAACCATGCCGCAAGCCCGGACCGTATCCGCATGTCTGCCTCCCTCTGCATTGTCCGGGCAGCATGCATTGGCCGTCTTAAGAAGCGATTGCCGCCCCTACGCTGCAACCACCTGGCGCCACCGGTCCGCGGGCGGGCGCTTGTGGCACCGGCCGTCCTTCATGATCATCACCAGCCTTTCGGCATGCTGGAGGATCGACACGTCGGTCAGCGGATCGCCGTCGACCAGCAGCAGGTCGGCCAGATAGCCCTCGCGCACCAGGCCCAGGTCCATGCCCATCAGCTCGCCGCCGATCCGCGTCGCGCATTGCAGCGCCTCGCCGGGGCTGTAGCCGAACAGCTTGACGAAATGCTCGATGTCGCGGGCGTTGCTGCCTTGGGGCGTCCAGGCGAAGCCGTAGTCGCCGCCGATCACCACCCGGATGCCGCGCCGGCGCATCTCGGCATAGGTCCGGCAGCTTTCGTCCAGCACCCGCTGCATGCCCAGCCGCACGGCCGCCTCATGGCTGATGCCGTATGGTTCGGCCTCGTGGAGGGTGTTGTAGATCAGGCCGATCGCGGGCCCGACGAACAGCCGGTCCTTGCGCGCTTCGATCTGGTCCAGCAGCTCGGGGTCGGCCATTTCGCAGTGATAGATGATGTCGACCCCGGCCCGCAGCGCCTGCGCGATCGCGGCGCCCGCCCGGGCATGGCAGGCGACGCGCTTGCCGAAGGCGCGCGCCGCTTCGACCGCGGCATGGCACTCGGCGTCGGTCATCACCGTGCGCGCGCCCGGGGCGTGGGGCACGAAATCGTCGCCCGAGATGTTGATCTTGATGGTGTCGACGCCCTCGCGGGCGCAGCGGCGGACCGCCTGGGTGATGGCGTCGGGGCCGTCGGCGACCAGGGCGAAGGAGCTGCGCTGCTGGTGCGCCCGGTCCTCGTCGCCGAGGCCCCCGGTGACCGTGATCTCGGGCCCGGCGGCCTTGAGGCGCGGCCCGGGGATGCGGCCGGCGTCGATCTCGTTGCGGATCACCACGTCGAGCCGGAGCCGGGCGCTGGCGGCGCTGTAGGCGCTGGTGAAGCCGTGGTCGAGCAGGATGCGGGCGTTGTGCATGGTCGCCAGCAGATGCTCTTCGGGCGGGATGTCGCCCATGTCGGTGTTGCGGGTGGCGCCGATGAAGGTCGGGTGGGCATGGCCCTCGACCAGCCCCGGCATCAGGGTGAGCCCGCTGCCGTCGATCAGCTCGGCGCCATCGGGCCGTCCCTGCCCTTGGCCGACGCCGCGGATGCGGTTGCCCCGGATCAGCACGTCGCCCACGAAGGGCGCGCGGCCGCTGCCGTCCCAAATGGACGCGCCGCGGATCACGATGTCGGTCATGACCATCCTCCTGCTCGGCCGGGAGCGGCGCGGCCGCGCCGCTCCCGGCCCGTCGCCGATTGCGCTACTTCTTGCCGCCCCAGGCTTCGGGATAGCCGGGCATGGTCTCGCAGCCGCACATGGCGTAGTGCAGCGGCGGCATCTTGGCGTTGGCGTTGACGTAGTGGTCCAGGTTGTCCTGGGTGATGGCCGGCTGCGGCAGGCTCCACACCGGGCCGGGCACGGGCTCGCCCTTCAGCACCTGCACCGCCGCGATCACCGCCGTGCGCCACTGGAAGGTCGGATAGGTCGGCGCGATCGCGGTCAGCTTGCCCTGCTGCCACTTGGCCAGGAAGTCCTGCTGATCCTCGCCGGTGATCACCGGCACCTTGAGGCCGGCGTCCTCGAAGGCTTCGATCGCGGCGACCGAGGTCGCGCCCGCGTCCATGAACACGGCGTCGAGCTTGGTCCCGCGCGAGATATAGTCCTCGACGATCGACTTGGTCTTGGCCCGGTCGCCGTCGGTGAACTGGACGCCGACCACCTCCAGGCCCTTCTCCTTGAAGATGCGTTGGGCGGCGGCCCAGCGGTTCTCCAGCACGTCGACCCCGGGCAGGATGCGCAGACCCAGCACCTTGCCGCCCTTCGGCACATGCTCGGCGATGAATTCGGCGGCCCGGATGCCGTAGGCATAGCCGCCGATCGGCTCGACGAAGGTGACCGGGCAGCTGGTGGTGACGCCGCGGTCGAACACGACCACCGGCAGCTTCTGGCAGGCCTTCTCGACCGCCGGGGTCAGGGCCGCGGTGGTGTTGGGCGAGATGATCAGCACGTCGCAGCGGTCGCCCGACAGCAGGTCGTTGATGTCGGCGATCTGCTTGTCGTCCTTGCTTTCGGCGTCGGTGGAGATGAAGTCCTTGATCTCGGGATGCAGCTTCACTTCCTGCTTCATGGTGTTGAAGCCGACCACGCGCCAGGGATTGCCGACGCCGGCATTGGAGAAGCACACTCGATAGGGCCCTGATTTCTTGAACTTGGCGGTGTCGACCATCTGGCCGCCCAGATGCTGCAGCCAGGGCTGGCCGGCCGGACCTTGCGGCTCGACCGTCATCAGCTTGCGCTGTGCCTCGAATTCCTTGGGGTCGTCGAAGTTCGGCGCCTGGGCCGCGGCTGGCGCGGCGAGCGCCAGCAAGCCCCAGAGCTGCACGACATATGGCAGGATGCGTCGGCTGACCATGGCGTCCTCCCTCTCGGTTGTTGTTATCCCCGGCCGTGCCGCGGCAGCATGCTGTAGGCGACCGCGGCGATCAGGATCAGGCCCTGCGCGGCGTCGCGCAGCGGCTTGGGAAAGGCCAGCAGGTTGAGCAGCGTGAACAGCGCCGACAGGCTGAAGGCGCCGGCCACCGTCGCCGGCACGCTGCCGCGGCCGCCCAGCAGGCGGGCGCCGCCGAAGACCACCGCGGTGATCGCCTGCAGCTCGTAACCGTCGCCGACCCCGGTCGAGACGCCGGCGAAGCCGCCCAGCAGCACCCCGGCCGCGACCGCCGACAGGGCCGAGATGACGAAGGCCGCCATCCGCATCGCCGGCACCCGCACGCCTGCCAGCTCGGCTGCCCGCGGATTGTCGCCGACCGCCAGGAGCTGGCGCCCGAAGCCGGTGCCATGCAGCAGCCACGCGGCGACGGCGGCCAGCGCCACCAGCAGGATCAGCGACACCGGCACCAGGCCGACCAGCGGCACGCCGGTCAGGTTGGCGCGGCCGAAATAGCGGAAGGCGTCGGGCAGGTAGCCTTGGGGCGAGCCGCCCGACCACATCAGGCCCGCGCCTTTGATCGCCAGCAGCATGCCCAGGGTGGCGATGATCGACGGCACCTTGAGCCAGGACACGACGGCGCCGTTGACCAGGCCGACCAGCCCGCCGAGCGCCGCCATCAGCGCGATCACCGCGCCGGTGCGGCCGGCATCGGCCTGCAGCATCAAGGCGCTGCCCAGCACCGTGAAGCTGATGATCGAGCCGACCGCGAGGTCGAAGCCGCCCGAGACGATCACGAACAGCTGGCCGGTCGCCAGGATCGCCAGCGGCGCCGTGCGCCGGACGAAGGCCATGAAACCGGCCGGCGCCAGGAACTGGGGATTGAGCACCGCGATGGCGGCGCACAGCACCAGCAGAACCAGGAACACCGGCGCGACCCGCGGCAGCCGCGGCCGCGGCCGGGCGATGGCGGCCTCAGGCGACATGAAGCTTGGTGCGGTGGGCGTAGGCCGCCACCGCCACGACGATGATCAGTCCGCGCAGCACCTGCTTCAAGAAGGCGCTGATGCCGACCAGGTTGAAGGTGGCGTCGATCAGCGCGAACACGACGACGCCGGCCAGCGTGCCGCCGACCCCGCCGCGGCCGCCCGACAGCACCGTGCCGCCGATCACCACCACGGCGACCGACTCCAGGTCATAGACGCCGTCCCGCCCGATCCAGGGCGCACCCGACCGCAGGCGGCTGGCCAGGAACAGTCCGGCGAAGGTGGCGGCCAGGCTGCACAGGACATGGACCGCCACCACCACCCGGTCGCTCTGGATGCCGGCCAGGCGCGCGCCGTCGGGATTGCCGCCGACGGCGTAGACATGGGCGCCGAAGCGGGTGCGCTTGAGCACGAAGCCGGCCAGGGCGGTGAGCGCCAGCAGCAGCAGCACCGAGACCGGCAGCGGCCCGATCTGGCCGTACGCAAGCCCCTCGAACGCCGCCGGCACCGAGCCGGTGAAGTCCTGGACGGCGGCGCTGAGCACGCCCTGCAGCATCAGCCCCATGCCGAGGGTGGCGATCAGCGGGTTGACCTTGAGCTTGGTGACGATCGCGCCGTTGGCGATGCCGACCAGCGCGCCCGTCGCCAGCACCGCGGCCGCGGCCGGCAGCATGCGCGCGGGCTCGCCCTGCATCAGGTACGAGGCCATCACCGCGGCCACGCTGATCAGGTTGGCGACCGACAGGTCGATCGAGCCGACCAGGATGGCGAAGGTCTGGCCGATGGCGACGATGCCCAGCGCCACCCCGCGCTCCAGCACCGACACCGCCGCGCGCCAGCCGAGCTCATCGGCATGGCCGGTCGCCAGCGCCAGCAGCACGAACAGCCCGACCGCCCCGGCCAGCACCAGCGCGGCGCCGGTCGGCCGCAGCAGCGCCGCCACGCGCGGCGCGTCGGCCTGCATCAATGCCATGACGCGCCCTCGGCGGCATGTCCGGTCGCCAGCGCCATCAGCTCGGCCTCCGCGGTGCCGCCCGGACGCTCCCCGACGATGCGGCCGGCGCGCATCACCAGGATGCGGTCGCTGATCCCGATCAGCTCCGGCAGGTCCGACGACACCGCCAGGATGCCGGCCCCGCGGCCGGCCAGGTCGCGCATCAGCCGGTAAAGGCTGGCCTTGGCGTTGACGTCGATGCCGCGGGTCGGCTCGCAAAACAGGAACAGGCGGGGATCGCGGGCCAACCAGCGCGCGACGATCGCCTTCTGCTGATTGCCGCCGCTCAACAGCCGGATCGGCTGGTCGGGGCCGGCGGCGCGCACGTCGACGCGGCGGATCAGGTCGCCGAGTTCGCTGGCCTTGCTGGCCCGCCCGTCCGGCGCGGCGAGGGCCGGCGCCAGGGCCCGCGTCGCCAGCAGGCAATTGTCCTTGACCGACTGCAGGGCGACGATGCCTTCGTCCTTGCGGTCCTCGGACAGGAAGCCGATGCCGAGCCGGATCGCCGCGCGCGGCGAGCGCGGGCGCACATCGTGCCCGGCCACGGCCATGGCGCCGCGGCTGAACGGGGTGGCCCCGAAAATGGCCCGGGCCAGCGCGCCCTTGCCCGAGCCTTCCAGCCCCGCGACGCCGACGATCTCGCCTTCATGGACCGCCAGCGAGATGTCGCCGAGCTGGTCGTTGCCGGCGTTGCGCAGCGTCAGCACCGGGAGGCCGCGCGCCTGGTCCGGGCGCGGCGGGTAGTAGTCCTGGATCGCCCGGCCGACCATCAGGCGCACCACCGCATCGGGCGTGAGCGCCTCACGCGCGGCGGTCGCGACATGGCGGCCGTCCTTCAGCACCGTGATGCGGTCGGCCAGGGCGAAGATCTCGGGCATGCGGTGCGAGATGTAGAGGATCGCGACACCCTGGTCGCGCAGCGCCCGGATGATGGCGAAGAGGCTCTGGGCGTCGCGCTCGTCCAGCGACGCGGTCGGCTCGTCCATCACCAGGATGCGGGCGTCGAGCGCCAGCGCCTTGGCGATCTCGACCATCTGGCGGCGGGCGACGCTGAGGCCGGACACCGGCTGGTCCGGCCGGATCGCTCCGGCCACGCCCAGGCGGCGCAGCAGGGCCTCGCTGTCGGCCTGCATCCGGCGGCGGTCGATCAGGCCGAAGCGCGTCGGCTCCAGCCCCAGGAACAGGTTCTGGGCGACGGTGCGGTCGGGCAGCAGCGAGAATTCCTGGTGGATGACGCTGATGCCCCGGGCCCGCGCCTCGGCCGGATGGGCGAAGCGCACGGGCTGGCCGTCGAGCCGGATCTCGCCGGCGTCGGGCCGGTAGACGCCGCCCAGGATCTTCATCAGGGTCGACTTGCCGGCGCCGTTCTCGCCGCACACGGCATGCACCTCGCCCGCGGCGCAGGCCAGGCTGACGCCGTCGAGCGCGACCACGCCGACGAAGTCCTTGCGGATGTCGACCAGCTCGCAGATCGGCGGTGCCGCGGTCATGGCGCCGCGCGCTCCCACTCGGTGCGGATCAGGCGGATGCTCTCGGCGAACAGGGTGTCCAGGTCGGGGAACAGGTCGCGCCAGATGCGCGTGGCCGCGGCCAGCGCCTGTAGCGACCGCCCGAACGCCTCGACCGTCAGCCAGCCGTCATAGCCCGAGCGGCGGATGGCGCCGATCAGGTCGCCCCAGGGCAGGTGGCCCCGGCCCGGGATGCCGCGGTCGTTCTCGGCGATGTGGTAGTGGGCGACCGCATCGGCATGCTCGGTCACGGCCCGGACCAGGTCGCGCTCCTCGATGTTGGAGTGGAAGAAGTCCTGCATGTAGGTGAAGTTGGCGTGCCCGACCCGGGCCTTGTGGGCGGCCGCCTGGGCCAGCGTGTTGACGGCGTAGCACTCGAACCGGTTGAGCGGCTCCAGCGCCAGGCGGATGCCGGCGCGGGCGGCATGGTCGGCGGCGGCGCGGTGGACCAGGGCGGCATTGGCGAGCTCGTCCTCGGTCGGCCCGGAGCCGGTGAACACGCCCAGCGGCGAATGATAGGGCCCGGCCAGCAGGCCCGCGCCCAGGGCCTCGGCGCAGTCGATCGCCCAGGCGAGATGGCCGGCGGCGGCCTGCCGCACGGCGGGGCTGGCGCTCAGCGGGTTGCGTTCGACGTCGGGGATGATGGCGACGGCCGTGCGCTCCAGCCCGACGGCATCAAGCAGCCGGCCCAGGGCGCGGTAATGCTCGGGCGAGCCCTCGAAGATCGGGATCTCGACGCCGTCATAGCCGAGCGTCTTCAGCCTTTCGAACAGCGGCCGGTGCTGTTCGGTGATGAAGCCGGCAACGACAAGAAGGTTCATGCCGATCTTCAGCGGCTTCTCCCCTGACTTGTGGCGACCCAATGTCGTCGCGCTGTTCTTGGCCTCAGCATCGGGGCGACCGGTCGGCATGGTCAAGGCCGCCGGGCGCCGGGATTTGTCCGCCCGTCCGATTTTCTGGGCGCTGGACGCCCCCGGAAGCCGAGGGCTAGCCTATCGGCGGGTAGCTGTGCAGGAACCCCGATGCGGCGCGCGACGTCCGGCCTGACCACGGTGGTGACGGGGCCGTTCGGCCGGGTCTTCCTGGCCGACATGGATTACCCGGTCGCCGAACACGCCCATCCCCATGTCCATCTGCTGTTCAAGGTCGGCGGCGCCGACCGGATGTTCGACGTCGCCAGCCAGCGCTGCCGGCTGAGCGACGGCCAGGCGATCCTGATCGGGCCGTGGACGCCGCACAGCGAGCCGGGGCCGGCCCAGGGGACGACCACCCTGCTCGTGCTCTATGGCGACCGGCGCTGGCTGGCCGGCCGCACCGCCCACGCATTGCCGGGCGCCGCCCTGCCGCCGGTGACGCCGGAGATGCGGCGCCTGGCCCACGGCCTCGCCGACCGCCTGGCCACGGGCGCCGTCGCCGGCGTCGATGCCCTGGTCGGCGCCTTGCTCGATCAGGCGCTGGCGCCGCGCGACCGGATCGTTCCGGCGCGGACCGGTGCGTCCGAGGTCGATTTCCGCATCCGCCGCGCGATCGACCTGATCCGCGCCGATCCGGCCGGCCACCGCAACCTGGCCGACCTGGCCGGCAGCGTCGGCCTGTCCCGGTCGCGCTTCTTCGAGCAGTTCCACCGGGTCACCGGCATCTCGCCCCGGCTCTATGCCAACGCGATCTGGCTGGAGCACGCGATCGAGGTGCTGCTGTCGGGCGAGCGCTCGATCGCCGACGTGTCGGACCGGCTGGGCTTCGCGACCCAAAGCCATTTCTGCCGCTTCTTCCGCGAGAAGGTCGGCATGCCGCCGCGCGACTACCGCAGCGGCGCGATCCGGTGGCAGTGACGCGATCGCGCGCCAATGCATCGGCGCTGCACATGGCAGCCCGCGGTCGCAGGGTTGAGAGGAAGGAATGCGAACGATCGCCGTTCTAAGCATCGGCTTCCTCATTGGCCTGGCGATGAATGTGCGCGCCGACGACCTGTCGGTGAAGCTCGTCTCGATCACTCGCCCGGTTCACCCAGGCGGTACAGTGACCCTTGTAATCCAGACAAGACCCGATGCCATTTGCATTGGCACCCGCCAGGGTCATTACGGCAATGACTACTCGATCAAGCTACCAGCAAGGACCTCTGGTATCGACGGCCAAGCGACGTGGCAATGGAACGTGCTGCCGGGTAATCGCCCTATCGGCCGTCGTGGCGTGCATGTTGCTTGCGAGGCGAGCGGTGAGACAAGCACATTAGACACGCAGTTCGATGTTGAGTGAATGATAGGCGCAGCGACGAGTCTTTCACGGTTCAGGCGGCCTGCTGCTACGGTTGCTTCGCCATCTGTGCTGCCTTCCAGGGAATTCCGGTGACAGTGCTGGAGTGCAGCCCTAGAATGAGACAGGGAAAAGAGGGACAGTTCTCCTAGGCGAGGGGAACTGATGGCGGACGAAGCAGCTCGACGGTTCAGCCGGGAATTCAAGCTGGGAATTCCGGTGACAGTGCACTAAGTGACGCCTTAGGAATTCCGGTGACAGTGCACTAAGTGACGCCTTAGGAATTCCGGTGACAGTGCACTAAGTGACGCCTTGCCGAGACCGCAGGCTACCGTGTGCAGGCCCAGATCGAGCGCCACGCCGTCGTTCCACGTCGCGCCCAGACGCATCGGCCCGGTGACGACAAGATCGGCAAGGGGTTGGCGGTAGGTCTCGGTCATTGCGAAAAGGGCCCGGCACGCATGGCGCCGAGCCCTTGGAATCGGTTGGTGGAGCTGATCGGAGTCGAACCGACGACCTCTGCAGTGCGATTGCAGCGCTCTCCCAACTGAGCTACAGCCCCGCTCCGGGGCGGGACAATGGTCGGCGGCCGGCGCGCTGTCAAGCGGCGGATCGCCGGTCGGCCTTGCGTCGCCGGGGCCGGCCCGGTAGCCTCCGCGGCTGGCCTAACCGGATTGATGCGGCACCATGATTCCGATTCTTGAACTGATCGTGATGATCCTTAATCTGTATTGGTACGTCATTCTGGTTTCGGCCGTAATCAGCTGGTTGATCGCCTTCAACGTGATCAATACGCGCAACCAGGCCGTCTACATGATCCGCGATTTCTGCTGGCGATTGACCGAGCCGGTGCTGCGGCCGATCCGTTCGGTCATTCCACCGGTCAACGGCATCGATCTGTCGCCGGTGATTCTGCTGTTCATCATCTGGCTGATCGAGCGCGAGATCGAGGTCAACGCCTACGCCCTGCTGCGATGATGGTCAGCATCGCCGTGCGCCTGACGCCGCGCGCCGCCCGCACCCGCGTCCTGGGCGCGGCCACCGACGACGCCGGGCGGCGCTACCTCAAGGTCGCCGTCGCGGCGCCGCCGGTCGACGGCGCCGCCAACGCCGCGCTGTTGGCCTACCTGGCTGAGCGCTGGGCGGTGCCGAAGTCGGCGCTGCGCCTGGCCGCGGGCGAGACGGCGCGGCTCAAGCGCATCGAACTCACGGCCGATCCCGAGGCCTGCGCCCGCGCCGCCGCCGACCAGGGGACGGGAACGTCATGACCGCCCGCATCATCGACGGCAAGGCGATCGCCTCGGCCCTGCGCGGCCGCCTCGCCGAGACCGTGCGCGGCCTCGGCTTCAAGCCCGGCTTGGCCGTGGTGCTGGTCGGCGACGACCCGGCCAGCCACGTCTATGTCCGCAACAAGGTGGCGCAGACCATCGAGGTCGGCATGGCCTCGTTCGAGCATCGGCTGCCGGCCGATACCCCCCAGGCCGAGCTGATGGCCTTGGTCCAGCGGCTCAACGCCGATCCGGCGGTCGACGGCATCCTGGTGCAGCTGCCGCTGCCCGCCCATCTCGATGCCAATGCGGTGCTGCTGGCGATCGACCCGGCCAAGGACGTCGACGGCCTGCACCCCTGGAATGCCGGCCTCCTGGCCACCGGCCGCCCAGGCCTGGTCGCCTGCACGCCGCTCGGTTGCCTGATGCTGATCGAGCAGACGGTGCCGGCCCTGTCCGGGCGCTCGGCGGTGGTGATCGGGCGCTCGGTGTCGGTGGGCCGACCGTTGGCGGCGCTGCTGCTGGGCAAGGACTGCACGGTGAAGGTGGCGAATAGCCGCACGCGGGACCTGGCCGCGGTGGCACGCGGCGCCGACATCCTGGTGGCGGCGGTCGGCCGGGCCGAGCTGGTGCGCGGCGACTGGGTCAAGCCCGGCGCCGTGGTCATCGACGTCGGCATCACGCGCGTTCCGGCCGAGGGCGGCAAGACCCGGCTGGTCGGCGACGTCGCGTTTGCCGAAGCGGCCGCGGTCGCCGGCGCGATCACGCCGGTGCCGGGCGGCGTCGGGCCGATGACCATTGCCTGCCTGCTCCACAACACCGTGCAGGCGGCCCGGGTACGGCGGGCGTCGGCCTAGGGGCGCGGGTTACTCGCCGCCGGTCAGCAGTGTCGACACCAGATCCTCGTTCGACTGCCCGCTGCGCCCGTAAAGCTCCAGCTTCACCCGGGAATCGGTGATGTCCAGGTTGCGCATGGACAGCTGGCCGATGCGGTCCTCGGGCGTGAACTCGCCGTCGCCGCTCTCCATGGTCAGGCGCTCGGGGGCGTAGGTCAGGTTCGGGCTGACCGTGTCGAGGATCGAGTAGTCCTCGCCGCGGCGCAGCTCCAGCGTCACTTCGCCGGTGATGGCCCGGGCCACCCAGCGCAGCAGCGAATCCCGCAGCATCAGGGCCTGCGGGTCGAACCAGCGGCCTTCGTAGAGCAGGCGGCCGAGGCGCCGGCCGAGCTGGCGGTAGTTGTCGATGGTGCCCTGGTTGTGGATGCCGGTCAGCAGCCGCTCATAGGCGATGTGCAGCAGCGCCATGCCCGGCCCTTCGTAGATGCCGCGGCTCTTGGCCTCGATGATGCGGTTCTCGATCTGGTCCGACATGCCCAGGCCGTGACGCCCGCCGATGGTGTTGGCCTCGGCCATCAGCGCCACCGGATCGGCGTAGTCGCGGCCGTTCAGCGCGACCGGCCGGCCCTCGTGGAAGCGCACGCGCACGGTCTCGGCCTCGACGGCCACCGCGGCGTCCCAGAAGCGCACGCCCATGATCGGCTCGACGATCCGGATGCCCTTGTTCAGGAACTCCAGGTCCTTGGCCTCGTGGGTGGCGCCCAGCATGTTGGAGTCGGTCGAATAGGCCTTCTCCGGCTTCATCTTGTAGCCGAAGCCGCGCTGGTTCAGCCACGCGCTCATCTCGGCACGGCCGCCCAGCTCGCTCACGAACTGGCGGTCCAGCCACGGCTTGTAGATGCGCAGCTCGGGGTTGCGCAGCAGGCCGTAGCGGTAGAAGCGCTCGATGTCGTTGCCCTTGTAAGTCGAGCCGTCGCCCCAGATGCCGACCCCGTCCTCGCGCATGGCATCGACCAGCAGGGTGCCGGTGACCGCCCGTCCCAGCGGCGTCGTGTTGAAATAGGTCCGGCCGGCGGTGGTGATGTCGAAGGCGCCGCAGGCGATCGCGACCAGCCCCTCGCGCACCAGGGCGCCGCGGGCGTCGACCAGGCGCGCCTTCTCGGCGCCGTATTTCAGCGCGATGTCGGGGATGTCCTGGATGCTGGTCTCGTCCGGCTGGCCCAGGTCGGCCGTGTAGGCATATGGCACGGCCCCGTTCGCGCGCATCCAGGCGACCGCAGTCGAGGTGTCCAGGCCGCCGGAAAACGCCAGACCCACTTTCTCGCCCTGCGGAAGATGCGACAGGATCCTGCCCATGGGACGCAATGCTCCAATTTGGATGCCAGGCGTGGGGCTCTAGCATTGCATAGAACGGTTTTCAACGCTGACCGGGAACCGGCGCGCCCATGCGGTCGAGGTCCGTGCTACGGTGCGGGGTTGGACGCGCCCCTGGTGACGGCTTCCGGCGTTGCCCATGTCCAAAGGTGCTTTTGGCAGGATGGTCGATGGCGACGCGGAAGATCGACTACTTTGGCACCTTCCTCAGCACGGTCGGCAGTAGATCCGACCCGGCACCCGTCGATGCGCGTGGTCGCAGCGGGCGCGAGCGTCCGATCCCGAGCCATCGCGGCGACCCACTGAACGCTGTCGTGAAAGCGCTCGAAGCTGGGGACCTGTCGATTAAAGACCTGCTCGGCCATGTCGGCAATTCGCTGACGGCGGCGTTGGACGTTGCGAGCCAGCTGGAGAGCTTGGGCTATATCGAACGCCGAGATGGCGACCTTCTGCATTTGACGCCGAAGGGCCGCGAGGTCGCGGCAGTGCTGGGATAGCGCGCCAGCCGCCGGCGGCTTAGCCGGCCGCCGCGGCTTCGATCAGCGCCGAGCGCCGCAGCTTCTGGCTTTCCGACTTGAGCTGGCCGCAGGCGGCCAGGATGTCGCGGCCGCGCGGGGTGCGCACCGGCGAGGCGTAGCCGGCGGCGTTGACGATGTCGGCGAAGGCCTCGATCGCGGCGTCGGTCGAGCACTCGTAGGGCGCGCCCGGCCAGGCATTGAACGGGATCAGGTTGACCTTGGCCGGGATCCCGGCCAACAGCCGGCACAGCTCGCGCGCCTCGGCCGGGCTGTCGTTGACGCCCTTCAGCATCACATATTCGAAGGTAATGCGCCGGGCGTTGTTCAGGCCCGGATAGGCGCGGCAGGCGTCCAGCAGCTGGGCGATCGGGTATTTCTTGTTGAGCGGCACCAGCACGTCGCGGAGCTCGTCGGTCACCGCGTGCAGCGAGATCGCCAGATTGCAGTTGATCTCGCGGCCGCAGCGCTCGATCAGCGGCACCACGCCCGAGGTCGACAGGGTGATGCGTCGGCGCGAGAGCGCGATGCCCTCATGGTCCATGACGATGCGCATGGCCTGGGCGACGTTGTCGAAATTGTACAGCGGCTCGCCCATGCCCATCAGCACGATGTTCGACAGCAGGCGGCCGTCCTTGGGGCTGGGCCACTCGCCGAGGGCGTCGCGCGCCAGCATCACCTGGCCGACGATCTCGCCCGCGGTCAGGTTGCGCACCAGCCGCTGGGTGCCGGTGTGGCAGAACCGGCAGGTCAGGGTGCAGCCGACCTGGCTCGACACGCACAGCGTGCCGCGGTCGGCCTCGGGGATATAGACGGTCTCGACCTCGTTGCCGTCGCCCAGGCGCAGCAGCCACTTGCGGGTGTCGTCGACCGAGTGCAGGGCGGTCGCGACCGTGGGGCGGGCCAGGCTGTGGCGCTCGGCCAGCCGCTCGCGCAGCGACTTGGCCAGTGTGGTCATGGCGGCGAAGTCGGTGGCGCCGCGATGGTAGATCCAGTGCCAGAGCTGGCGGGCCCGGAACGCCGGCTCGCCGAGATCCGTCACCGCCTGGGCAAGCTGCTCGCGGCTCAGCCCGATCAAGGTCTGGGGCGCGTCGGTCGGGGCAGGGGTCGGGGCAGGGCTGGCCGCTGAAAGGGACATGGCGCGACCATATAGGGCAGGCGCGCCGGACTGCAATGCGACCCGAGTTGATCCGGCCGGCCCCCATTTGCGTATCGCCGGTCATGACCGTGTTGTCCGTCCCGTTCGCGGCCCTGCCACGCCTTGTCGCGCGCCGCGCGAGCCGGTTAAATGCCCCCATGCTGGAGGCCGGGCACGATGCCGCCTTGTACGGCGCGCTGGTCCGCCGCATTGCCGCGCAGCGGGACAAGGCGGCGTTTGCCGAGCTGTTCCGGGCGATCGGGCCCAAGATCAAGGGCTTCCTGATGCGCCGCGGCACCGATGCCGGCGACGCCGACGAGCTGGTCCAGGAGGTGATGCTGCTGGTCTGGCGGCGGGCCGAAAGCTTCGATCCCGCGCGCGCCAGCGCCTTGACCTGGATCTTCACGATCGCCCGCAACCAGCGGATCGACCGCATCCGCCGCGAGCGCCGGCCCGACTTCGATCCCGAAGATCCCGCCTTCACGCCCGACCCGGTCGATGCCGCCGACGTCGCCTTCGAGGCGGCCGAGGACAGCGCCCGCGTACGCGCGGCCTTGCTGACCCTGCCCCCGGAGCAGGCCGACCTCTTGAAAATGGCCTATTTCGAGGACAAGTCGCACCGCGTGATCGCGGACGAGACCCGGCTGCCGCTGGGCACGGTCAAATCGCGGCTGCGGCTGGCCCTGGCCCGGCTGCGCGACAGCCTGGGACGCGCCTGATGGCGACCGCGCACCCGGACGACAGTGTGTTGATCGACTACGCCGCCGGCAGCCTGGACGAGGCGACGGCGCTGCTGGTCGCAACCCATCTGGCGCTGTGCCCAGAGTGCCGGCACCGCGTCGCCGAGGCCGAGGCGGTGGGCGGCGCGCTGCTGGCCGCCGTCCCGGGTGAGGCGCTGGCCCCCGGCGGGCTGGAGGCGCTGCTGGCCCGGCTGGACGAGCCCGCGCCGCCGCCCCCGCCGGCGCGCGACTTCGACGACGAGACCCACCGGCTGATCCCTGAGCCGCTGCGCGGCTATCTGCCGGGATCGCTGCGCAGCCTCAATTGGCGGCGGATCGGCGCCGGCGTCACCCAGGCCATGGTGCTGCCGCCGCGCGGCCGCCAGCGCGCGCACTTGCTGCGGCTGCCGGCCGGCCGCGCCACGCCCTGGCACACCCATCGCGGCACCGAATTCACCCTGGTGCTGGACGGCGGCTTCACCGATGCCACCGGCAGCTATCGCCGCGGCGACGTGGTGCTGGCCGATGGCGGCCTGCATCACCGGCCGGTCGCCGACCCCGACGGCGATTGCCTGTGCTTCGCCGTGGTCGATGGCGGGCTGCGCCTGACCGGCCCGTTGGGACGGCTGCTCAACCCCTTCCTGTCGACCTAGGCCGGGCGCAGCCGCTATAGCTGGGCCCATGCCCAGTTCCATCGACGCCGCGGTCGGCGCCCAGTACGAAGCGCTGCCCTATCCCGAGCGCCGCCCGGCCGACGAGGATCGCCGGCTGGTGGTCGGCAGTCCCAGCCACTGGCGCGAGATCGACCATTACCTGTTCGCCGGCCGGCGCGATTGGAGCCGGCCGTTCCGGGCGCTGATTGCCGGCGGCGGCACCGGCGACGCCGCGATCATGCTGGCCCAGCAGCTCGCCGACATCGGCTGCCCGGCCGAGCTGGTCCATCTCGACCCCTCGACGGCGGCGCGTGCCGTCGCCGAGGCGCGGGCCGCGCGCCGCGGTTTGCATCTGACGTTCGTGACCGGCGCCATCGAGGCGTTGCCCGACCTGGGGCTCGGCCGCTTCGACTACATCGACTGCTGCGGCGTCCTGCATCACCTGGCCGACCCGCCGGCGGCGCTGGCGATCCTGGCCGCGGCGCTGGCGCCGGGCGGCGGCCTGGGGCTGATGGTCTATGGCCGCTATGGCCGCAGTGGCGTCTACGAGATGCAAGCGCTGTTGCGCCTGGTCGCCGCCGACGGCGCGCCCAAGGATCGGGTGGCGCTCGGCCGCCGGCTGCTGGCGGAGCTCCCGGCGTCCAACCTGCTGCTGCGCAATCTCCAGGTGCGCGACCATGTCGAGGGCGGCGACGCCGGCTTCTTCGACCTGCTGCTGCACCCCCGCGACCGCGCCTACGACGTGCCGGAGCTGGCGGCACTGTTGGCCGGCGCCGGCCTGCAGCCGACCGCCTTCATCGAGCCGATGCGCTACGACCCGGCGACCTATGTCCGCCATCCCGAGCTGCGCCGGCGCCTGGCCGGCCTGGACTCGGTCGGCCGCGCCGCGGCGGCCGAGTTGATCGCCTGCGCCATGACCCGCCACGTCGTCTATGCGGCGCCCGATGGCCGGCAGCCGGCCGCACCAGCGGACGATGCCATCCCGGTGTGGCGCACCGGCACCGGATCAGCCGTCGCCCAGGCGCTCGGGACCGCTGGCGTGCTGGCGGCGCGCGACGGCCTGCTGGAGCTGCGCCTGGCGCTGCCGCCCCAGGCTGCCCTGGTGGCCGAGCTGGTCGACGGCCGGCGCACCTGGGGCGAGCTGATCGGCGCGGTCGCGGCGCGCACCGGCAAGGCGCCGCCGGCGGCGGCGCACCTGGTCGAGGCCGTCTATCGCGGGCTGACCTCGACCAACCAGCTCCTGCTCAGCCGCACTCCGGCGTAGCCCGCCGCTCAGCCTTTGGCCGCCAGCGCTTCCATTTCCTTCTGTCCCCACGCCACCGCGTCGCCGACCGGCATGCCGTCGACCACGATCTTCTGCAGCACCTTGGTCACCAGGTTGGCGTCCCAGATATTGCCGGCCAGCGCGTTGGGCGGCCCGGCATAGCCGTCGACGATGCCGGTCTCGGCCATGGTGCGGAAGGCCGCGAACTTCGGGTTGTCCTTGAACAGCGGCATGGACTCCAGCAGCGCCGGGTAGACCGGAACCCAGCGGCCGCCGACCTTGTCGATGATCCCGCGATAGCGGTCGGCGTCGAAGAACCAGCGCAGCCAGGCCTTGGCCTGGTCTGGATGCTTGGACGCCTTCGACACCAGCCACACCCACGAGCCGGCCGACGTGCCGCGCCGGCCGTTCGGCCCCGGGCCCTTGGGGATCGCCGCCAGGTCGGTCGCCGCCAGCAGCGTGGGATCGTTGTCCTTCAGCCAGTAATAGATGCTGGGCGGGTTGATGACGAAGGCGGCGCGGCCGGTCTGGTAGGCGACGTTGTTGCCGGAATCGTCCCAGGTCAGGGCCGCGCGCGGGATGGTGCGGTCCTTGGTCACCATGTCGGCGACGAACTGGTATGCGGCGCGGGTCTCGGGCGAATCGAAGGTGACGGTGCGGCCGTCCTCGGCCATCAGCTTGCCGCCGAACGACCAGATCACCGACCGCATGTTGCCTTCGGCGTCGTTGGCGGTGCTGATCGGCATGCCGAAGCCGCTGATCGTGGGATGCTTGCCCTGGATCGCCTTGGCCGCGGCGCGCAGCTCGTCCCAGGTGTCGGGGACCTTGAGGCCGACCTCGGCCAGCAGGTCGGTGCGCACGAACATCGGCACGACGTCGACCTCGAGCGGCAGCGCCTGCACCGTGCCCTGCCAGCGGCCCGGCGCCACCAACCCGTCGAAAATGCCCCCCGGAACCCGGTGCAGGTCGGCCAGCACGTCGTCGAGCGGCAGGGTCAGGCCGCGGCTGATGTAGAATTGCGCGCGCTGGCTGACCTGCATGAAGGCGTCGGGCGGGGCGCCGCCTTCGAAGGCGGCGGCCAGGCGATCGTTCAGCACGTTGGCCGGCACCACGACATAGTGGGCATCGATCCCGGCGGCCTTGCCGAAGGCCGTCACCTGCTCGCCGATATAGTCGTCGGCAGCCTGGTTGAAGGCCTGCAGGCCCCAGACCGTGAGGTCGGCGGCCCGGGCCGGGGCGGCCGCCAGCAGGGCCGCGGCGAGCGCGGCAGCCAAGGCGCGTGTCATGGACTCCTCCCCCTTGGTTATTTGACGCTGCCGCCGGTCAGCCCTTCGACCAGGAAGCGCTGGGCGGCCAGATAGATCAGCAGCAGCGGCAGGATGGCGATCATGCTGGCCGCCATGAGCTGCCCCCAGATGAACACGTCGCCCATCATCAGCCCGGCCAGGCCCGCGGTCAGCGTGCGGGTGCCGGCGCCGTAGACGAACACCAGGGCGTACAGGAACTCGTTCCAGGCCTGGGTGAAGGCGAACAGCGCCACGACGCTGACCCCGGGCAGGGCGAGCGGCAGCAGGATGCGCACCAACACCTGCACCCGGCTGGCGCCGTCGATGCGCGCCGCCTCGTCCAGATCGATCGGGATGGTGCCGAAATAGCCGATCAGCATCCAGCTGCAGAACGGCACGGTGAAGGTGAGATAGGCCAGTACCAGCCCGGGCAGGGAATCGATCAGGTCCAGCCGCTGCAGCACGATGAACAGCGGGATGAACAGCAGCGACGGCGGCAGCAAATAGGCGGTGACGATCAGGCGCGCGACCGCCCGCCGGCCGGTGAAGCGGAGGCGCGCCACGGCATAGGCGGCGAGCGCCGCGACCGCCACCGAGACCAGGGTCGCGGCGAGGCCGACGGCCGCGCTGTTGCGCAGGAACAGCGGGAACGGGCTGTGTTCCAGGATCGTGGCGTAGTGCGCCAGGGTCGGCGCCCGGGGCAGCAGGCTCGGCGGGAAGGCGTAGACCTCGCGCTCAGGCTTGAGCGATGTTGCGGCGATCCAATAGATCGGCGCCAGCGACCACCCGAGCAGCAGCGCGACGCCGGCCGAGAGGCCCACGGCGCGCAGCCGGCGGCGGCCGCCGACGATCACGGCCGCCGGCTCCCGAGCATCCGCCGGGTCAGCAGCAGGATCAGCACCGCGAACACCGGCAGGACCGAGGTCATCACGGCGGCGCCCAGGCCCAATTCGCTGCGGCGCAGGCCGTACTCGTAGGCCAGCGTCGGCAGGATCTGGGTGCGGTTGGCCGGGCCGCCGCCGGTCAGGATGTAGACCGTATGGAAGGCGTTGAAGGTCCAGATGCTGGACAGCATCACCGTGATCGCGACCACGTCGGCGAGGCCCGGCAGGGTCACGTGCCGGAACCGGCCCCAGGCGCCGGCGCCGTCGATGGCGGCGGCCTCGTACTGCTCGGCCGGGATCGCGGCGATCCCGGCGACGAACATCATCAGGAAGAACGGCAGCCCCTGCCACACGGTGGCCACGCCGATCGAGACCATGGCCACATCAGGGTCCGACAGCCAGTCGACCGGGGCGAGTCCGTTCAGGATCAGCGCCGCGTTGATCACGCCGGCCTGCTCGTCCAGCAGCCAGCGCCAGCTCATGCCGGCCACCAGGCCGGGCACCGCCCAGGGCAGGAAGGCCAGCGCGCGCACCAGCCCGCGGCCGGGAAAGCGCTGGCTCAGCAGCACGGCACCGGCCAGGCCCAGCACCAGCTTGGCGCCGACGGCGCCGGCGGTCAGCAGCAGGGAGTGGACGACGGCGCCGCGATAGACCGGGTCCTGGGCCAGCCGGACGAAGTTGGCCACGCCGACGAAGCGGCCGGGCCGGGCCACGGCGCGGTCGGTCAGGCTGGTGGCGATGCCGTCCAGCAGCGGGTACGCCGCCAGCCCGGCCAGGACGATCAGGCAGGGCAGCAGGAAGGCATAGGCTTCGGCCGTGGCGCGCAGCCGCGGGGCCAGCCGGCGCGGCGGCAGGGCGGCGCGGCGGAGTGCCAGGACGGCCATCGCCGCGGGTCCGGTCAGCCGGCCGGCTGCCGCATCACCGCGTCGACGCCCTCCAGCAGGCCTTTCATGTAGCCGATGGCGAACAGCCGGCCCCGCGACTCGTAGCCGGGCCGCAGGTTGGGGTCGCCCGCCATGCTGGGCGCATGGTCCGGACGGATCGGGCCGTCGAAGCCGATCTCGCGATAGGCGCGCATGGCGGCGAACATGTCGGTCGGCCCTTCGTCGTGGAAGGTCTCCTCGAACTGCTCGGCGGTGCCGCGGACATCCCGGAAATGCACGAAGGCAATGCGCGGGCCGAAATGGCGGATGGTGCGGGTGATCGCCTCGCGCCCGCCCATGATGCTGAAATTGGCCTGGCAGAAGGTGATGCCGTTGGCCTCGCTGTCGATCATGGCCATGGCGCGGTCGAAGGCCTCGATCGTGCGGAAGATCCGGCCGATGCCCAGGATCGGGGACAGCGGCGGGTCGTCGGGATGCAGGGCCAGCTTGACCCTGGCCTTCTCCGCCACCGGCACGGCGCGCTCCAGGAAGTAGCGGAAGCTGTCCCACAGCTGGGCCTCGGTGACCCGGGTCGCGTGTTCGGCCTCGGGTGCCCGGGTGATCAGGGCGTGGTCGTAGCTGGTGACCAGGGCGCCGCCGCGGCCGCGCGTGGTGGTCGAGGTGCGCAGCCAGCTCATCACGGCCATCCAGCTGTAGCAGAGCACCGGGATCCCGAGCGCCCCCATGTTGCGGACGATCTGCAGGAAGCGCTCCAGCTCGGCCTCGCGCTCGGGCGTGGCCAGCTTGATGTTCTCCATGGGCACCAGGCCCTCGATCACCTGGAGGTCGAGGCCCGCGGCGTCGAAGCGGGACTTGAGCCCGGCCATGGTGCGGTAGTCCCACAGCGGCAACTCCGGCCGCGGCGACGCCACGACGGCCGCGTGGTCCAGGCCCATCTGCTTGGCCTGCACCCATTTCTCGTTTTCCTCGGGCTCGAGGCACATCGCGAGCTTCATTGCTGCCGCCTCCCCATCGCGCCGCGCGAATATTCTTATTTGAACTTTGCAAGTTCAGTAATAAAACGGTACGGATCGCCCCGAGGCTTGTCAAGCGGACCCAAGGGGCATGAGCGAACGGCACCGGATTCCCGTGATCGATCGGATGATGGAGGTGCTGGCCTGCCTGGAGCGCAGCGACGACGGCCTGACCACCAACGACCTGGTCCAGATGTGCGGCGTGCCGCGCTCGACGGTCTATCGCATCCTGAACACGCTGGAGGCGCATCACGTGGTGCGGCGGTCGCACCAGGGCGCCTATCGGCTGGGCCCGCGCCTGCTCGGCCTGGCCGCGCGGGTGCCCGAGGGCGCCAGCCGGGATGCGGTCGCGGCCGCGGCCAAGCCGCATATGCGGCGCCTGGCCGCCGAACTTGGGGAGACTGCGAAGCTGTCCGTCTTCGATCGCGACGCCGCGCTGTGCATCGCCACGGCCGAGGGCAACCGCCCGTTCTCGGTCCGGGCCACGGTGGGCGGGCGCTATCCCATCCATGCCGGCGGCGCCAGCAAGGTGCTGCTGGCGGCGCTGGAGCCGGAGCGGCAAGCGGCGATCCTGGCCCGTCCGCTCGACGCCTTTACCAGCCGCACCGTCACCGATCCGGCGGCGCTGGCGGCCGAACTGGCGGCGATTCGGGCCCAGGGCTGGGGCGAGGACCGCGGCGAGTACAATCTGACGGTGCGGGCGCTGGCGGCGCCGGTGCGCGACCGCGACGGCCGGACGGTCGCCGCGATCAGCGTGACCTACCTGGCCGACGACGAGCAGGTCGACGTCGACACCATGCGCGCGGCGGTGATCCAGGCCGCCGCCGCGGCGTCGGCGGACTTCGCGGGACCCGGGGCTGGACCTGGGGCCGGGGCTCCGGTCACAGCCGGCGCCACGGCGCTTCCGGCATCTCGGTCCGGACGTCGCTCCGCGTAAGGCCCAGATCGGCCAGCAATCGGTCGTCCAGCTCAGCTAGTTTCTGCCGCTGCCGCCAACGGGCATAGATCTGCCAGCCCTGCTGCAGCATGTCACGCCAACCCGAGCGCGCGGCACCGGCCCCGATCCTCTGATCGGCCGTCGAAATAATCTTGGCCATGTTTGAACTCCAGGTGGCAGAGTCGTGGCCAGTTCTTGACCAGTGCCAGCCCTCGACGCAAAAACACATAGGGGGTCTGCAAAAACGCCTCAAGCGAGGTTATCTGGGGCGTGGCATCAATCTTTGTCATGCGAAGGAGGCATCCATGGGTCGGCGACTGCCCCCCTTGAACGCCGTGCGGGCGTTCGAGGCAGCCGCTCGGCATCTCAGCTTCACCCGGGCCGCGGACGAGCTGAACGTGACCCAGGCGGCGATCAGCCATCAGGTGAAGGCGCTGGAGGAGCGCCTCGGCGTCCGCCTGTTCCGGCGCCTGAACCGGGCGCTGGAGCTGACCCGCGCCGGCGAGACCTACCTGCCCCGCGTGACCGCCGCGCTCGACGCCCTGGCCGAGGCCACGGACGCGATTCGCGCCGCCGAGGACGGCCGGCAGCTGACCGTCAGCGTGCTGCCGTCCTTCGCGGCCAAGTGGCTGATGCCGCGGCTGCGCAGCCTGTGGCGCAGCCACCCCGACCTGGACGTCAAGATCGTGGCCAGCGACGCCCTGGCCGACTTCGACGTCGACGGCACCGACGTCGCCATCCGCTACGGCAGCGGCCAAGGCGCCGGCCTGCGCGCCGACCTCCTGTTCCACGAGGAGCTGTTCCCGGTATGCAGCCCGGCGCTGCTGGACGGACCGATCCCGCTCGCCTGCCCGGCGGACCTGTGCCGCCACACGCTGCTGCACGAGCTGATGGAAGTCGACTGGATGACCTGGCTGAAGGCCGCCGGGGTGACCGGCGTCCCGGTCCGGCGCGGGCCGGTGTTCAGCCATTCCAGCATGGTCCTGGACGCCGCCGCCTCCGGCCTGGGCGTGGCGCTCGGGCGCTCGGCGCTGGTCAATGACGACCTGACGGCCGGTCGGCTGGTCCGCCCCTTCGCGCTCAGCGTGCCGGCCCGCGCCGCCTATTTCCTGATGTGCCCGGAGGAGTCCTCGAGCCTGCCGAAAGTCGCGACCTTTCGCGCCTGGCTCCTCAAGGAGGCGCGGGGGGAAATGGCTGCCGCCGGCATTGCCAGCCACGGCTGAAGAGGTTACAGCAGTAGTGCCAGGATCGGAGGGGCGGCATCAGGGCCGGCGGTCGCTGGCGATGGCGAGGCCGGATGCCACCCGAACCGGATACCGTTCGATGAGTGCGTGCGCGGCAGGCCGGCGGCACGCATCCAGTCGCTGGGCCGTCGCGGCTGGTGCGATCCTGCTGGCCAGCCTGGCGGCGCCGGCCTGGGCCGGCAATCACGACATCGAGACCTGGCATGTCCAGCGGCCCGGGGTGGTGCTGGTCGATCCGACCAAGCGCGCGGCGGAGCTGGAGGTGATCGATCCCTCGGAGCGCACGCGGCTGTGCCCCGCCATGATCGGCGGCGAGGGCTGGGATCCGGCCAAGGCGCAGCCGGTGATCCACCTGGCCGGGTCGGCGGATCCGGCGGTCGATCCGGCCTCCTCGCCGTTTGCGCTGGCGGTCATGGCCGGCGCCGGCGCCGCCCTGGCCGGCGACCGGGCGGCCGGTCAGGCCGCGATGGCGCTGGTCGAGCGCTGGGCCGATGCCGACGCCCTATCCGACCTGGCCGATACCGGTTCGGACCGGACCAATCTCGGGACCCAGACGGCGCTGCGCCGGATCCTGCTGGCGGTCATTCCGGCCTGGGCGGTGCTGGTCGAGCGCGCCCAGGTGCCGCCCGACGCGCGCGCCCGGGTCGACGCCTGGATCGCGCGGCGGGTGGCCGACGCCGACCAGCCCACAGGTCCGGCGGCGACCCGCGACGCGGCGGCCGGGCCCAGCAACCAGGACCATCACCGCGTCCTGCGCGAGGCGGTGGTCATGGCCGGCGCCATCTATCGCGGCGACGACGCCGGTTTCCGCCGCGGCGCGCGCTTCTTCCGCGCCGTGCTGCACCAGATGCGCCCCGACGGAAGCCTGCCGCTGGAGACCAGCCGCGGCGCCGGCGCCCTGTCCGGACAGCGCCAGGCGGTCGCGGGCCTGGTCCTGATGGCCGACATGGCGCGCGCCCAGGGCTATGACCTGTTCGGCCTGGACGTCGAGGGCCGGCGGATCGAACGGCTGGTCGGCTTCCTGACCAGCGCCATCGCCGATCCCGACGCCCTGCAGCCCTATACCGGCGACCGGCAGGACCTGGACTTCCTGCAGCCCCATGACGGCCGCCATGCCATGGCCTGGGTCGAAAGCTGGAACCGCAGCCGCGCCGCCGACCCGGTGGCCACCGGCGACGTGCTGACCACCGTGCTCGCCTATCGCCCGCTGATCGACGAGGGCTCCGGCGGCAACCTCACCTGCCTGCGCGCCAAGCTGGATTGAGGGCGCGATGACCGAGCTGACGGTCCGGGATCTGCTCGAAACCGAGACCGTGGCGGTCCGGGACATCGCCTGCGCCGGCGCCTGCCGGCACCAGAGCGCCGAAGAGTGCGCCGAGACCACCTTCCTGGTGTTTCCCTACCGCGGCGTCTATCTGCGCCATGTCGGGCGCGAGGCGGCGGTGGCCGAGGCCAACCAAGTGGTGTTCTTCAATGCCGGCGAGCCCTATCGGATCAGCCATCCGGTTCCGGGCGGCGACGCCTGCCTGTCGGTGTCGGTCGACCCGGCGCTGCTGCAGGAGCTAGCGTCGCGGCCGCAGTTGCGGGCGCAGCCGCTGCCGGCGTTCGGCCTGCAGCGGCTGCGCATCGATCCGCGCGCGCAGGTGCTGGTGGCGCTGCTGCGCCACGGCCTGAGCCGCGCCGCCGCCGAGACGCTGGAGGCCGAGACCCTGACCTTGACGCTGGTCCGCCGGTCGCTGGGCGAGCGCACCGCGCACGTCGCCGGCGCCAGCCCGGGGCGGCAGAAGCTGGTGGACCGGGCCAAGCTGGTCCTGGCGTCGGACCCGGCGCGGCGCTGGACGCTGGCCGAGATTGCCCGCGAGGTCGGGGTATCGCCCGTGTACCTGACCCAGCTGTTCGGGCAGGTCGAGGGCGTGTCGCTCTATCGCTACCAGCTGCGCCTGCGGCTGGCGCGGGCGCTGGACCTGCTGGGCGAGTACGACGACCTGACCGCCTTGGGCCTGGATTTGGGCTTTTCCAGCCACAGCCATTTCAGCGCCGCCTTCCGCCAGGCCTATGGCCGCACGCCGGCCGAGTTCCAGCGTTCGGTCCGGCTGCGCTAAGTCGCTAAAGAATCCGACAGCGGCGGCAGGCCGCCGGCTGCTTCTCTGACGGCGCCCGGATGTCGGGCGTCATCAGGAGATCGGGACCATGCAGGAACGGACATGCGCGGCGTGCGACAGCGCGCTCGACGACGCGGCGATCCGCGTCACCATCGGCGGCAAGGCGGTGGAGGTGTGCTGCGAGGACTGCGCGCAGGCGCTGCGCGAGGCCGACGCCGCAACCACCGGGACGGAGGGCTGACCGATGATCAAGCACATCGACACGCCTTCGGGGCGCATCGCCTATCAGGAAGCCGGCAGCGGGCCCGTGGCCTTGTTCGTGCACGGCGTGCTGCTCAATAACCATCTGTGGCGGCACCAGTTGGCCGCGCTGTCGGACATCCGGCGCTGCATCGCCGTCGACCTGCTGGCTCACGGCGATACCGAAATCGCGCCGGACCAGGACGTCTCGGTCACCGCCAACGCCGTGATGCTGGGTCAGGTCCTCGACGCGCTCGGCGTCGACCAGGTCGACCTGGTCGGCAACGACAGCGGCGGCGGCATCGCCCAGATCTTCGCCGCGCGCAACCCGTCGCGCGTGCGCAGCCTGGCGCTCACCGACTGCGACGCGCATGACAACTGGCCGCCCGAGGCGTTCAAGCCGTTCCTGGAGATGGCAGCGGCCGGCGGCCTGCGCGGGACCCTCGAGGCCATGCTCGCCGACAAGGCGATCTACCGCTCGCCCCAGGCGCTGGGGCCGGCTTACGAGCATCCCGAACGGGTCAGCGACGCCACCATCGAGACCTATCTGCGGCCGCTCGTGCGCACCGAGCAGCGCACGAAGGACTTCCAGCGCTTCCTGGCCGACTTCGACTGCCGGCACACCGTGGCCGTGGAAACCGAGCTGCGGCGGCTCCAGGCGCCGACGCTGATCGTCTGGGGCACGGACGACATCTATTTCGACGTGCGCTGGTCACGCTGGCTGGCGGAGACCATCCCCGGCACCCGCAAGCGCGTGGAACTCGCCGGCGCCCGGATCTTCTTCCCCGAGGAGCGCGCCGAGGCGTTCAACGCCGAACTGCGCGCCCACTGGCTGGCGGGGTGATCGCGCCTACAGGAGGTCCCGCAGCATGGCCACCAGCGGCATGTCGGCCGGCGGCATCGGGTAGTCGGCGAGCCGCATCGGCGCGGCCCAGGTCAGCTGCTGGCCCTCCTGGGGCGTGATCAGGCCGCCCCAGCGCCGGCAGACATAAAGCGGCATCAGCAGGTGGAAGCGCTCATAGCGGTGGCTGGCGAAGGTCAGCGGCGCCAGGCAACTGGCGGCGACGTCGATATCCAGCTCTTCCTTCAGCTCGCGGATCAGGGCCGCCTCGGGAGTCTCGCCCGGGGCGACCTTGCCGCCGGGGAATTCCCAGAGCCCGGCCATGGCCTTGCCGGGCGGCCGCTGGGCCAGCAGCACGCGGCCGTCGGTGTCGACCAGCGCGGCGGCGCTGACCAGCACCAGCGGCAGCGCATCGGCGGCGTCGCTCATGGATAGCGCCGCCAACGCTTCAGCCGGTCGGCGCCCGACGCCGCCATCAGGATGAAGCCCTGGCGCTGCAACAGATGCTGCGACAGCCAGTTGTCATACTCGGTCATGGCATCCAGGTAGGGCAGCCGCAGCGTGCGCAGCACATAGTCGGTCAGCGCCGCCAGGGTCTCGCCGGCAACGCCCTGCCGGCGGAACGCCGGGGCCACCCAGTAGCCGACCTCGGCGGCGCCGTCCTCGAAGCGTAGCGAGGCGGCGCCGGCCAGGTCCAGCCCGACGCGATCGATCATCAGGAAGGTGTAGCCTTCGCCGGCCCGGCGTTCGGCCTCGGCCCGCTGCAGCCAGGCGCCGAGGTCGCCGGGCGGGCAGGGCAGCACCGACTCCGGGTCGCGGCAGGTCGCCAGGGCCGCGCTCAGCGCGGCGGCGTCCTGGCGCATAGCGGGACGCAGCACCAGGCGGGGCGTATCGATCACGACCCAGTGCGGGTCGCCCGGGACCCTCGGCCTAGCTGCGATAGCCCGCATTGATGTCGATGTAGCGCTTGGTGAGATCGCAGGTCCAAACCGTGGCCGACCCGGTACCGACGCCGACGTCGACGTCGATCTGGATCTGCCGGCCCTTGATGTGCCGGGCGACCGGCGCCTCGTCGAAGCCGTCGACCCGCCGCCCCTCGGCCGCGACCAGGACGCCGCCGATGCGGATCGCCAGGCGATCGCGATCGGCCCGTTCGCCCGACTTGCCGACGGCCATGACGATGCGGCCCCAGTTGGCGTCCTCGCCGGCGATCGCCGTCTTGACCAGCGGCGAGTTGCCGATCGCCAGGCCGATGCGCCGGGCCGCGGCGGCGCTCTCGGCGCCGGTTACCGCGATGGTGATGAACTTGGTGGCGCCCTCGCCGTCGGCCACGACCTGGCGGGCAAGGTCGATCATCACGGCGTCGAGCGCCGTGGCGAAGCCGGCCAGGGCGTCGCCCTCGGCCGGGGCGTTGCCGGCCGCGCCGGAGGCCGCGACCAGGACCGTATCCGAGGTCGAGGTGTCGCTGTCGACCGTGATGCTGTTGAACGAGCGGTCGACCGCGGCCTTGGCCAGGCGGTCGAGCGCCGGCGCCGGGATCGCGGCATCGGTGAACAGGAACGCCAGCATCGTCGCCATGTCGGGCGCGATCATGCCCGAGCCCTTGGCGATGCCGTTGATCGTGACCCGGCGACCGCCGATCTCGGCCGTCGCCGTCGCCCCCTTGGGGAAGGTGTCGGTGGTCATGATCGCCGCCGCCGCCTCGGTCCAGCGGCCGGGCGCCAGGGCCGGGACCGCCGCCGGCAGCGCCGCGGTCAGCGCCGGATAGGGCAGCGGCTCGCCGATGACGCCGGTCGAGGCCACGAACACCTCCTCGGCGGCGCAGCCGACGGCGGCGGCGGCCGCCTTGACCGTGGCCGCCACCGCTTCGTCGCCCAGCCGCCCGGTGAAGGCGTTGGCGTTGCCGGCATTGGCCACGATCGCCCGGACCCGGCCGTGGGCCAGTTGTCGCGCGCACCAGTCGACCGGGGCCGACCGGGTCAGCGATCGGGTCAGGGCGCCGCCGATGGTGCTGCCCGGCCGGCACTCGGCGACGAACAGGTCGGGCCGGCCCTTGTAGCGGATGCCGGTCTCAGCCGCGCCGACGCGCACGCCGTCGATCGGCGGCAGCGCGGGGAAGCTGTCGGGAGCGAGCGGCGAACGGAGGAGGTCGGCCATGGCGTGCCCTGTCGGCGGTCGGCGATGCTAGAGTTATTGAGCGGCGAGCGGCTTGCCGTCCAGGCCGAAGCGTTCGACCTTGGCCTTGCCTTTGAGCTCGTTGACGAGCTGGCCGGCCAGCTCCTGGCTGGCGTCGGTGCGCAGCTGGTCCTTGCTGTCCTCGAAGCTCGGCACCGGCTGGGTCCGGCGCTCCTCGACCTTGATCACGTGCCAGCCGAACTGGGTCTTGACCGGCTCGGGCGTGATCTCGCCCGGCTTGAGGGCGAAGGCGGCGGCGGAGAATTCCGGCACCATGTCGCCCTTGATGAAGAAGCCCAGGTCGCCGCCCTCGCGGGCGCTGCCGTCGGTCGACTTGGCCTTGGCGACGGCGGCGAAGTCGGCGCCCGGCTTCTTCAGCTCGGCGATGATCTGGCGCGCCTCGGCCTCGGTCGCGACCAGGATGTGGCGGGCGTGAACCTCGTCCTGCGGCGGATTGTCCTTGACGGACTGCTGATAGCGCTGCTTCAGCGCGTCGTCGGTCAGCTTGTCCTTCATCGACCGCGTCAGATAGGTCTCCTGAAGGGTGCGCTCCTGGAACTGGGCGACCTTCTTCATGACCTCCGGATCGGATTCCAGGTGCTGGCTGTGCGCCGCCGAGGCCAGCAGCTTGCCGTCGATCATGCGCTCCAGCAGCAAGGGGTAGATCTGCGCCACCTGCATCTGCTGCACCTGGGGCGGCAGCGACTGCAGCGTCGCCAGCACGTCGGTCCGGTGGATGTCGGTGCCGTCGACGCGTGCGACGACCGGGTCGGCGCCGCCGGCCGGCTCCTTCAGGAGGTCGCCGACGGTCTGGGCCGAAACCGGGGTGGCTGCAAGGCCGACAGCCAGGGCTGCCAGCGCGACGCCGGAGAAGAAGCGAGTCATGAGCGTGGGGACCTTCGTGCGCGAGCTTGCAGGGTGCGCGACACTAGCCTGAGCCGCCGCCCGGCGCCACTGCAGGACGGTCGCGCCGGTGGAAAACCGGCCGGGCAGTCGCGTTGACACTGGATGTCCAGCCTCTTATGTGTCCTCTGCCGCGCCAGCTCGGCTGCCATCCGTCCCACTCCGTTTGAGGTCTGAATGTTCGGCGCCATCGCCCGGCGGCTGTTTGGTTCCGCCAATGACCGCTTCATCAAGAGCCTGTTGCGGACGGTGGAGGCCATCAATGCGGCCGAGCCGGCGATGGTGGCCTTGAGCGACGAGGCGCTGGCGGGGCAGACGGAGAGGTTCCGCGAGCGGCTGGCCAAGGGCGAGACCCTGGACGACATCCTGATCGAGGCGTTCGCGACCGTTCGCGAGGCGGCCAAGCGGACCCTGGGGCAGCGCCATTTCGACGTGCAGCTCATGGGCGGCATGGTGCTGCACCGGGGCATGATCGCCGAGATGAAGACCGGCGAGGGCAAGACCCTGGTCGCGACCCTGGCGGTCTATCTCAATGCCCTCGAGGGCAAGGGCGTCCATGTCGTCACGGTCAACGACTACCTGGCCCACCGCGACAGCGGCTGGATGGGCCAGATCTACCGGCGCCTGGGCCTGACCGTCGGCTGCATCGTCCACGAGCTGTCCGACGCCGAGCGCCGCGCCGCCTACGCCGCCGACGTGACCTACGGCACCAACAACGAGTTCGGTTTCGACTACCTGCGCGACAACATGAAGTTCCGGCTGGACGACATGGTCCAGCGGCCGTTCAACTTCGCGATCGTCGACGAGGTCGACTCGATCCTGATCGACGAGGCGCGCAC
>CAZEFK010000011.1:0-53033 GCA_964511405.1 uncultured Comamonadaceae bacterium
CGAAGCACAGGATCGGCGCCTTGCCCTGCGGCGCGAGCTTCCGCACGGCCAGATACACTACGATACGCGCCTTGATCTGGTCCAGGCCGAAATGGTCGGCGTCGAGGATGGCCCGGGCCGCCCGGATGTCGATCGGCGGCTCGTCGGGCAGCGCCCAGGGCAGCTCGACCAGCCAGTCCAGGTAGGTCCGGACCATGCCGGCCTCGGCGGCGGCCTCGGGCATCCGCTCGTAGCGGCGCAGTTCCTTGCGCGCCTGGGCGTCGACCTCGGGCGGCATGCCGGCCTTGGCGATGGCCTGGCTGAGCTCGGCGACCTCCTGCGCCTTGCCCTCGCCGTCGCCGAGCTGGCGCTGGATCGCCGCCATCTGCTCGCGCAGCACGGCCTGGCGCTGGCGCTCGTCGAAGGCAGCCTGGGTCTGGCGGCTGATCTCGCGGGTGATGCGCAGCACTTCGATGCGCTCGGCCAGCAGGCGCGAGACCTTGTCCATGCGCGCGACCAGGTCCAGGGTCTCCAGGACCTCCTGCTTCTGCTCGGGGCGCACATCCATGTAGGCGGTGGCCAAGTCGGCCAGCTGCGCCGGCGACGTGGCCGACTGGAACGCCGCCACCAGCTCGGCCGGCGCCTGGGGCAGCAGCTCCGCGGCCTCGACGGCCTGGGTCTTGAGGTGCAGGAAGCGGGCCTCGACCTCGGGCGAGTGCCCTTCGGGCTCGGTCAGGTGCAGGACGTGCGCCGCCGGGACCGCGGTGCCGGGCAGGACATCCAGGAGCCTGAAGCGCTGAACCCCCTGGGCCACGATGTGATGGGTGCCGTCGGCGGCGGTCACGTAGCGCAGGATGTTGGCCAGGGTGCCGATCCGATGCAGGTCGCCGGGCCCCGGGTCGTCGATGTCGGGATCGCGCTGCATGACCAGGCCGATCGGGCGCTCGTCCCGGACCGCCTGCTGCACCGCCGCGATCGACTTCGGGCGGCCGACCCCGATCGGGCTGATCACGCCCGGGAACAGCACCGCGGCGCGGATCGGCAGGATGATCGCGGCATCGGCGGGCACCGAGGCGGCGTCGCCGGCTGGAGCATGGCCGAGGTCGTCGGGGGCGGCCATGGCCTCAGCCCAGCTTTTCCAGGCTGAACGCGACGCAGCCATGGGCGGCGAAGCGGCGCGCCGCATAGCGCCCGGGCGGCAGCGCGATGCGCCGCTCGAACCGCCCCTGGGGCAGCTCCAGCCGATGGATGACGGCCCGGCGCAGCTCGGGCGGCAGTACCCGGCGGCCGCTCACGACCAGCGTGCCGTCCTCGACCGCGGCGTCGACCTGGTCGGGATCGACCCCAGGCAGCGCCACCAGGACCAGCACGGCGTCCTCGGTCTCCAGCACGTCGACCGGCGGCTCCCAGCACGGCGCCCGTGGCTCGGCCGCGGCCAAGTGGAAGAACTGGCGATGCAGCCGCTCGGCCCGGGCCAGGCTGACCAGGGCGTCCGAGAGCATCCAGTTCACGGGATCGCGCGTCGGCATGGCCCCTCCGTTGCCGGCATGAAGGGGTCAACGGCGGGGCGGGGCCGGAAGTGCCCGGCGTGCTATCGGCCGAGGTCGTCGACGGCCGCACCGGGGCGTTCATCCTTACCGCGGGGACTGCAATTCGCTCCCACGACCGCAAGCCAACGGAGTAGGATCCCGCCATGAGCAATACGGCCCCCCGCCTGCCGCCCGATGCGGCACTGGACATTTTGCGGCGACTGGAGCCGGCCATGGCCAAGCTCGACGATCGGCTTCGCGGTTTCGAGGGCGAAGTGCGCGAGATCAAGGACAAGGTCTCGCAGCTGCCGACCTTGGTTCAGATCATCGCCACGGTGCTGGCGGTGAACGCGGGGATCGTCGCGCTCTCGTTAGGCTCGTTGCGGTAACGGCCCAAGGTTTCCGCCAAGGGGCCGCTTAGAGGTCGTCGACCACCGCGGCCAGGGCGTTCAGGGTGGCGGCACCGAAGCGCCGGCATTTGCCGGGGGTCCAGCCGCGGCCCGGGTCGGGGCGGCCAGCATTGTCCTTGTATAACAGCTCGTACAGCACGCCCAGGGCGCCGTGGGCTTCGGACACGTAGTTCCAGGCCATGCCCAGGTCGGCCTTGCCCGGCTTGGGCCCGCCGCCGGGATAGGGGCGGCCGGGGTCGAAGTCCGGCGCGGCGGCGGCCAGCGCCGCTTCGTACCGGGCCCACAGCGCGGTCTGCTGCGCGGTGATCGACGGGATGCGGTAGGGCCCGAGCGCGAAATTGTGGTCGCCGGCCCAGGCGTGGACATCCAGGAAGAAATCGACGCCGGTCTCCTCCATCCGCCGTTTGACCAGGGCCACCTCGGGCGCGGTGTCGAGGGCGGGGGCCACCCATTGGCGGTTGAGGTTGGCGCCCAGCGCGTTGGTTCGCGTGTTGCCGCGCCGCACCCCGTCGGGGTTCATGGTCGGCACCACATAGAACACGGCCTTGGCCAGCAGGGTCCGGGACAGCGCGTCCTCAAGGTCGAGCAGCCGCTCGACCAGCCCGTCGACGCACCACGAGCCCTGGGGCTCGCCCGGGTGCTGGCGCGCCGTGATCCAGCAGCGCTTGCGCCCGTCGCCGGGTTCGCCGATGCGCAGCAGGTCCAGGTCGTGGCCGTCGGGGGTCTGGCCCAGCACCTCCAGCGCCGCATGCGGCGACAGGCCGGCGCGCCCGATCAGCCGGCGGTGCCGCTCCAGCGAGTAGGGCGGGAAGTTGGCGAAATAGATGCTGTCCACCGCCGGCCGGAGGCGGGCCGTCACGACCCGGCCGTCGAACTGGGTGGGCACGCGGAACCAGCTGTCCAGGTCGTAGCTGGCCATCATCTCATAGCCCGGCCACGGGTCGGGCATGCCCAGCAGGCCCTTGTTGGCGTTGGATCCGCCGGCATTGACCAGGCTGAGCGCCAGGTCCTGGTCGCGCGCGCCGGTCACCCGGAAAAAGAACCACTGGTAGAACTCGGCGGCATTGTCGGTCAGCAGGGTCAGCTGCACGTCGTCGGGCCGCGCGGCGTCCACGACGCCGATGCTGCCGCCCTCGAACCCGCTGCTGATCCGCATCGCGCCGCGCTCCCTCCCAATGCCTTACCGCTTCTAGCACATTCTACGATCGCCGGGGGTCGAGCGCATCGCCCAGGCCGTCGCCCAGCAGGTTGAAGCCCAGCACGGTCAGCGACATCGCCAGGCCGGGATAGACCGCCATCCACGGCGCGTCGCCGAGGAAGCCGATGGCATCCCGCAGCATGCTGCCCCAGCTCGGGCTGGGGGGCTGCCGGCCCAGCCCAAGATAGGACAGCGCCGCCTCGGCGATGACCGCCGAGGCGATCGACAGGGTCGCCTGGACCAGCAGCGGCGGCAGGGCATTGGGAAACAGGTGGCGGGCCACGATCCGCCAGGGCGGCGCGCCGATGGCGCGGGCCGCCTCGACATAGGCCTCGACCTTGACCGCCAGCGCCTGGCCGCGCGCGAGCCGCGCGAAGGTCGGCGCCGCGGCCAGGCCGATGGCGACCATGGCATTGGCCAGGCTGGGCCCGAGAAAGGCCGACAGCGCGATCGCCAGGATCAGCGCCGGCACCGCCAGCACGGCATCGACCACGCGCATGAGGCCGGCGTCGAGCCAGCCACCGGCATAGCCGGCCAGCAGGCCGACCGGGACCCCGGCGGCGAAGGCGATCGCGACCGAGACCACGCCGACCAGCAGCGACGCGCGGGCGCCGGCCAGCACGCGGCTGGCGACGTCGCGGCCGAGCTCGTCGGTGCCCAGCCAGTGCCGGGCCGACGGCGGTTTGCGCACCGCCGTCCAGCTCGGCTGCACCGGGTCGTAGGGCTGGATCGCCGGCGCCAGCAGCGCCGCTGCCGTGAACAGGGCGACCAGGGCCAGGCCGGCGACCGCCAGGCGGTTGCGGGCGAAGCGGGCGGCGGCGGTCATCGCAGGCTCGACCGGATGCGCGGGTCGGCCAGGGCATAGAGCAGGTCGGCGGCCAGGCTCATGGCGATCGTGATCATGGCGGTGACCAGGGTGACCGCCTGCACGACCTGGTACTCGCGGTTGAACACGGCATCGACCACCAGCTTGCCCAAGCCCGGGATGGTGAAGATCTGCTCGGTCAGCACGGCGCCGGCCAGCAGCGTGCCGAGCTGCAGGCTGCCGAGCGTGATGATCGGCACCAGCGCGTTGCGCAGCGCATGCTTCAGCACCACCCGGCGCTCGGGCAGGCCCTTGGCCCGAGCGGTGCGCACATAGTCCTGGGCCAGCGCGGCCAGCACGGCGCTGCGGGTGTGCCGCATCATCGCCGCCGCCAGGGCGGCACCCAGCACCGTGGCGGGCATGGCGATGTGGCGCAGCCAGCCGGCCGGGTCCGCGCCCGGCGCGACATAGCCGCCGGCCGGCAGCCAGCCCAGGCGCACGGCGAACAACAGGATCATCAGCATGCCCAGCCAGAAGCTGGGGATCGAGATCCCGGACAGCGCGGCCAGGGTGGCGACATGGTCGGCCACGCGGCCGCGCCTGCTTGCGGCGACGATGCCGGCCGGGATGCCGAGCGCCAGCGACACCGCCATGGCCGCGGCCGCCAGGGTCGCGGTCACCGGGATCCGGGACGCCACCATCGGGCCGACCGGCTCCTTGATGCGCAGCGACTCGCCGAAATCGCCGGCCGCGGCGCGGACGAGCCAATGGACGTACTGGACCGGCAGCGGCCGATCGAGCAGGTACTGGCGCCGGATCGCGGCGATCGCCTGGGGATCGGCGTCCTCGCCGACCATCACGATGGCGGGGTCGCCCGGCAGCAGCTGCTGCAGCCCGAACACCAGCAGGCTGACGATCAGCAGCGTCGGCACCGCGACCAGCAGCCGGTGCAGCAGATAGCGCAGCATGGCCGCCCGACGGGGGCGCTATTGGAGCGTCAGGCCCTGGAACCGCAGATAGCCGTCGCCGGTGGCCGTGACGTCGTGCAGCCGGGCCGACATCGCGAACAGCGTGCGCTGGTGATAGAGGTAGATCACCGCGCGGTCCCGGCCGATGACCTGGGCAACCTGCTTGAACAGCGCGGCGCGCCTGTCCGGATCCGGCTCGGTCCGCGTCGCCGCCATCAACCGGTCCATCTCCGGATTGGCGTACTTGCCGACATTGCGCGAGCCGATGCTGTGCAGCGACATGAAGGTGATGCCGTCGGGGTCGTTGGCGTTCTGCGGGCCGATCGGGCCCCAGGCCTGGAAGTCGCCCGACTCGGTCATGTTGAGCGAGGTCGCGAAGTCGACGACCCGGAGCTTCACCTGGATGCCGGCCTCGCCTGCCATGGCTTGGATCATCTCGGCGACCCGGATCGACAGCGGCCGGTTGGGCACCAGCAGCTCGAAGCCGATCGGGCCCTTGTAGCCGGCGTCGGCCAGGATCTGCTTGGCCTTGGCGACGTCGCGCGGCGGCACCGGCAGGTCGGGGTCGTAGTAGCGCGAGCCGGGCGGCGCGGGCTGGTTGCCGGGCAGGTAGACGCCGCCGAACGCGACCTGGTTGATCGCGTCGCGGTCGAGCGCCAGGTCGAACGCCTCGCGCGCCTTGGGGTCGCGGCCGAACGGGGTATCGGCCCGGGCGGTCTTGGCCAAGTTGAAGATGATGCTCTGGTAGTTGAGCGGATCAAGCGTCAGCAGGCGCAGCTTGGGATCGGCCTTGACCCGGGGCACGTCGGACGGATCCAGCCGCTCGATGATGTCCAGGTCGCCGGCCTGCAGGTTGGCCAGGCGCACCGTGTTGTCGGGGATGACCCGGAAGGTGATGCGGTCGAGGTGGACGGCCGGCGGGTCCCAGTAGTCGGGGAAGCGCTCGACCACGATGTGGTCCTGGGCGACCCGCTCGACAAAGCGGAACGGCCCGGCGCACACCGGGTGCCGGCCGAAATTGGCGCCCGCCGCCTGGTAGGCCGCGGGCGAGCCGATCATGCCGATGCGGTCGGCGATCTTGGCCAGCAGTGCCGTGTAGGGCGTCTTCAGATGGATGGCGACCTGGGAGTCGCCAACAGTGTCGACATGGTCGATCGAGGCGGTGTCGTCGCGCCGCTGGGTGCCTGACAGGGTCATGTCGCGGTCGAAATTGGCCTTGACCGCGGCGGCATCCAGGATGGTGCCGTCGTGGAAGCGGACGCCCTTGCGCAGGTCGAAGGTCAGCACCTTGTTGTCGGCCGACCATGACCAGCTGGTGGCCAGCATTGGCTGGATCACCATGGCCTGGTCCAGCTGCACCAGGCGGTCGCACAGCGCGCCCATCACGGTCATGGCGGTCGAGCTGCGGTTGAGCGCGGGATCCAGCGCGTCGGCGTCGTCCGACAGGCCGTAACGCAACTCGGCTGCCCCCGCGGCTCCGGTGGCGAGGGTCAGGGTCAGCAGCGTCGCCGGCAGGAGAGCGCGCATCGGTCCAGGCTCCGGAACAGGGACGGTGTCGTCCGCACACTGGAGCGCCGACCGCGCGCGGCGTCAATCGGGCGAGTCGGAAGCTCTAATAGACCAGATCGTCCTTGGCGCCCTTCTCCGGAATCACGATCTCGCCGCGCTGGGCCAGGTCCTTGGCCAGCTGGACCATGTAGGTCTGGGCCTCGTCGACGTCGCGCAGGCGCACCGGGCCCATGGCCGCCATGTCCTCGCGCAGGAGCTTGGCCGCGCGCTCGGACATGTTGCCGAGGAAGGTGTTGCGCAGGTCATCCGAGGCGCCCTTGAGCGCCAAGGTCATCTTGTCCTTCTCGGACGACCGCATCAGCACCTGGATGCCGGCCGAATCAAGCCGGTTCAGGTCCTCGAAGGTGAACATCAAGGCCTTGATCTTCTCGGCCGATTCCTTGTTGCGCTCCTCCAGGGACTGCATGAAGCGCTGCTCGGTGTTGCGGTCCAGGCCGTTGAAGATCTGCGCCATCATCTCATGGGCATCGCGGCGGCTGGTGCGCGCCAGGTTGGTCATGAACTCGGTGCGCAGGGTCCGCTCGATGTCGGCGAGCACGTCCTTCTGCACCGCCTCCATGCGCAGCATGCGCATGATGACCTCCATGGCGAAGGTTTCGGGCAGCACCGCCAGGACGCGGCCCGCGTGGTCCTCCTTGATCTTGGACAGCACCACCGCGACCGTCTGCGGGTACTCGTTGCGCAGATAGTTGGCCAGCGTCTCCTCGCTGACGTTGCGGAGCTTCTCCCACATGGTGCGGCCGGCGGGGCCGCGGATGTCCTCCATGATCGAGGCGACGCGGTCCTTGTCGAGCACCTTGAGCAGCAGTCGCTCCGTGCTCTCCATGGTGCCGGTCAGCCGGCCGGTGCTGCTGATCTGTTCGACGAACTCGATGAACAGGCGCTCGACCACGCTGGCGCTGACCGTGCCCAGGGTCGCCATGGTCTGCGAGATCTCCTTGATCTCGCTGTCGTCCATGCGTTCGATCAGCATGGCCGCATGCTCCTCGCCGAGGGACAGCAGAAGGAGGGCCGCCTTTTCCGGGCCGGTCAGCGACCGGTAGTCGTCTCGAACCCGCACCGCGCCTTAGCCTTCACGTTGGTTCAGCGCGCCAGGGTCGGCCCATCGGGTTATTACTTGGTTGACGGCGGTCGATCAGCTGGCACGCCGCCAGCTCGGCCCCACCCGATCCAGCGCATCGGCGGCTGCGTCGAACTCGTCAGCGAGGGTCTCGAGATAGGCCGCAGCACCACCCGCGTGCCATTGCGCAAAGCACCGGCATTGCTGGGCCTTGTCCCGCAGGCCAGCGGCATCCCGGCCTGCCTGAGGGGGAAGTCGATCCAGATTTCGCCGCATTCGATCCAGACATAAATAAAGCACAGATTTAACCTCGCGCATGAAACAACGGGCGCGGGACGCTCATCAATTCCATAGTTGTCCTAACAGAATCGCGATAGCATCCCTATGCTGTTTGAACACGAACGACCGGTTGCGGGGCTCGATGCGCGGAGGGCGGTGCCGCGGGGCATCACTATGCAGAAGATCGTATAATTGCAGTCTCCTGTTGCTTCCGCGCCGTCGAATCGGGTGTCATTCGCAGACATACAATCGGAGGCGCATCGCGTGCGGGACACGGCGCGGTTCCTGCGTTTGAAGGCCCGGCAGTGCCGGAGCATGGCGGCGTATCACGTCGGCGAAGCGCGGGCATCGCTGCTGCGGATGGCCCGTGAGGCCGACGAGGCGGCGGCGCGGCTGAGCCAGCCGGGGGCCGTCGCGCGAGAATCCGGGTGCGATGTTCCGGGTGCTTAAGGCCGGGCAGGTCTCGAGCCTGCATGTCGATCCGGAGACCGCGGTTCGCGCCGCCGCCGCCGTCACGGCGATGCAGGTCGCGCGGGGCGAGGCCGCCAGGGTCGAGGTCCGCGACGCGACCGGCGCCGTAATCTGGCGCGCTGCGAGCCAGGAGGACGCGGTCGAGTCAGGGGCCGGGCCAGGGGTCGGGTCAGGCCTCGGCGACGGATCCGAGCCCGGGGAATTCGGGCGCCCCCCGAGACGTTAGCGGGCTGCAGCGTACGGGAGCGGAGAATCCGGTGATGAGCGGCAGAGGTGAGCCCATGGCCTTGTATGTCCTGGTCGAGCGCTATCGCGCCCTGGCACAATCAGTGCGCGACGACCAGGCCCGCGCGGCGCTCGCCGGGCTCGCCGACCGCATCGAGCGGGTGATTCTGCCGCAGGACCGCTTTGCCACGGAGCCGAACCCGGCCGCGCAACGCTAGTCGCGCTGGGGGCCCGGCTATCCGGCGCGGCCGCGCCGCCGGCCCAGGCCGGGCCCGGTCATCACCACGACCATCAGGAACAGGCCGCGCACGACCGACTGCCAATAGGCGCTGAGGCTGATCCAGCCCATGCCGTTCTCGAAGTTGAGGACGTTGAAGATCAGCCCCAGCAGCAGCACGCCGGCGAGCGTCGCCATCACCGAGCCGACGCCGCCGGTGAGCAGCGTGCCGCCGACCACGACGGCGGCGATCGAGAACAGCTCCCAGCCCACGCCCTCGGCGGGCTGTCCCGCGCCGAACTGGGCCGCCAGGATCACGCCCGCCAAGCCCGCCAGCACGCCCGACTGGAGATAGACCAGGCGCTTGACCCGGTCCACCGCCAGGCCCATCAGCCGCGCCGCCTCCTCGTTGCCGCCGATCGCCAGCACCGTGCGGCCGAACCGGGTGCGGTTCAGCAGGAGCGAGCCGCAGCCATAGGCGACGAGGCCGATCCAGGCCGGGACCGGGATGCCGGCCAGGTCGCCCTGGCCGAGGTCGGTGAATGCCGTGTCATAGGAGACCGAGACCGACTGGTTGTGCGCCAGCAGCAGCGCCGTGCCGCTGGCCGCCAGCATGCCCGACAGGGTGGCGATGAAGGGCTGGATGCCGAGCTGGGTGATCAGAAGGCCGTTGAACAGGCCCACGGCGGCGCCGGCCGCGACGCCGCCCGCGAGCCCGGCGCCCAACCCCAGCGGCGACAGCATGGCCGCGACCACGCTGGCCAGCGCCGCCGTCGTCCCGACCGACAGGTCGATGCCGCCTGTTATGATCACGAAGGCCATGCCGAGCCCGGTCAGCGCGAACATGGCGTTGTAGCGCAGCACGCTCAGCACGTTGAACAGGCCCAGGAAATGCTCGTAGCGCAGGGCGCCGAACAGGATCAGCAGGGCCAGCGCCACCAGTGCCCGGCCCTGGCGCGGCGTCGCCGCCGCGCCCTGGCGCGGCGTCATCGCCGGCCCCGCTGCTGCGACCACACCGCCAGCGCGATGATGGCGCCCTTGACCACCAGCGCCGAGGCGTCGGGCACGCCGTTGGCGAGCAGGGCATAGCGGACCAATTGGATGATCAGGGCGCCCAGCAGGGTGCCGACGACCGAGGCCCGGCCGCCGGTGAAGGGCGTGCCGCCGACCGCGACGGCGGCGATGGCGTCGAGCTCCATGCCCAGGCCGACCAGGTTGGCGTCGCTGGACGAATTGATCGACACCACCACCAGGCCGGCGAGACCGGCGCACAGGCCACTGGCGGCATAGGCCAGGCGCTTGACCCGGGCCACCGGGATCCCGGCCAGCCGCGCTGCCGTCTCGTTGCCGCCGACCGCCAGGATCTGCCGGCCGAGCAGGGTCCGCCGCATCATCCAGGCGGCCGCCGCGACCAGCGCCAGCATGATCGCGACCTGCACCGGCACGCCCAGGACGCGGCCGAGGCCGATGACCTGGAACGCCGGGTTCTTGAACACCTGCAGGTTGCCGTTGGTCAGGACCTGGGCGATGCCGCGCCCGGCGATGAACAGCACCAGGGTCCCGACGATCGGCTGAACCCGGAAGCGGGTGATGAACCAGCCGTTGAACAGGCCCAGCAATCCCGCGGCCGCGACCGGCACCACGAAGGCCAGGGTGACGCCCAGCGCCGGGTGGTCCACGCCGAAGGCGCTGAGGAAGATCAGCGGCGCCAGCGCGCCGGCGATCGCCATCAGCGAGCCGACGGATAGGTCGATGCCGCCGGTCGCGATGACCAGGGTCATGCCGATCGCCACGATCACGATCGTCGCGACCTGGGTCAGGTTGACGTTGAGGGTCTGCCAGCTGACGAAATGCGGCGTCACCGCCAGGTTGAAGGCGAGCAGCACGGCCAGCGCGGCGAGGGCGGCATGGCGGCGCAGCGCCGCCGGCGGCCGCCGGACCGGGGGCGCCGCGGCCCGGCCGGCCTCGGCCTCAAGCATTGCCGCCTGCCAGGGCCGCCGGGTCGTGGGCCATGGCCGCCATGATCGCCGGGATGCTGGCCTCGGCGCGCGCCAGGTCGGCGACGGTGCGGCCGTCGGCCAGCACGAACACCCGGTCGGCCCCCTCGACGATCTCGTCCAGCTCCGACGAGATCATCAGCACGCCCAGGCCCTGGTCGGCCAGCGCGCGCATCAGGGCCTGGATCTCGGCCTTGGCGCCGACGTCGATGCCGCGGGTCGGCTCGTCCAGGATCAGCAGCCGCGGTTCGGTGCACAGCCAGCGTGCCAGCAGCACCTTCTGCTGGTTGCCGCCGGACAGCTCGCGGATCGGCTGCTCCGGTCCGGCCGCCTTGATGCCGAGGCGGGCGACGAAGCGGTCGACGATCACGCGCTGGCGCGCCTCGTCGACCACCCCGGCGCGGGCCAGGCGCGGTAGCAGCGCCAGGGTCAGGTTCTCGCGCACCGACATCTCGGGGATGATGCCCTCGACCTTGCGATCCTCGGCGCAGAAGCCGACGCCCAGCGCGATCGCCTCGGCCGGTGTCTTGGGTGCCGAGGCCTTGCCCATCAGGCGGATCGTGCCCGAGTCGGGCGGGTCGGCGCCGAACACGGCGCGCGCGACCTCGGTCCGTCCGGACCCCAGCAGACCGGCCAAGCCGACGATCTGCCCGGCCTGGACCGCGACGCGGGCGTCGCGGAGCTTGCGGCCGGCCTGGAGGCCCTTGGCGGCCAGCAGCTCGGCGCCGGCCGCGTGCGCGGCCCCGGTAAAGCCGGTGGCGTGCGCCTGCACCTGGCCGCGGTCGCGCCCGAGCATGGCGGCGACCAGGCCCAGCTTGTCGATCTCGGCGAGCCGCCGGGTCAGGACGGTGCGGCCGTCGCGCATCACGGTCACGCGGTCGCAGACGGCGTACAGCTCGTCCAGCCGGTGCGAGATGAAGATCACCGCCACGCCGTCGCGCGCGAGCTGGCGGATCACCTGGAACAGCACCCCGACCTCGCGCTCGTCCAGGGACGAGGTCGGCTCGTCCATGATCACCAGGCGGGCGCGGAACGACACCGCGCGGGCGATGGCCACCATCTGCTGGATCGGGGTGCTGAGTGCGATCAGCGGCTGGCGGACGTCGAGGTCGAGGGCGAAGCGCCGCATCAGGGCGGCGGCCTCGGCGTTCATGCGCCGCCAGTCGAGCAGCCCGAAGCGGCGGTGCTCGCGCCCGAGGAAGATGTTCTCGGCCACCGAGCGGAAGGGGATGAGGTTGATCTCCTGGTAGATCGTGCTGATGCCGCCGCGCTGCGCCGCCTCGGGCGAGGCGAAGTCGACCGGGCGGCCGTCGAATTCGATGGTGCCGGCGTCGCGCCGGTGGGCGCCGGTCAAGACCTTGACCAGGGTCGACTTGCCGGCGCCGTTCTGGCCGATCAGCGCCATGACCTCGCCCGGCCGCACCTCGAGTGCCGCGTCGGACAGGGCCTGGGCGCCGTCGAACCGCTTGTCGATGGCGCGCATTGCCAGGAGAGGGGCGGTCGCCGTCATGGAGATGCTCGCCATGCTCTGGACTCCTCCATCCGGCGAGGGTGGAGGAGTCCAGGATCGCCTTTGACGAACGCGCCGGCAATCACGGTCTCTAGAACGCCGTCGCCAGCATCTCCTTGGCGTTGCCGGCGTCGAAGAAGCGGTCGGGGTTGATGATGATCGGCGGGATCTTCTCGCCGGCGCCATAGCTGTAGAGGATCTCGAACGCCTTCGGTCCGAAGCGCGGGCTGCATTCGCAGGTCGCGCCCATCTTGCCCTCGATGATCGCCTGGACCGCGTCCTTTTCGCCGTCGATCGAGACCACCAGGATGTCCTTGCCCGGCTTCTTGCCGGCCGCTTCGATCGCCGCGATCGCGCCCAGCGCCATCTCGTCGTTGTGGGCGTAGACGACCGTGGCGTCGGGATGGGCCTGCAGCAGGGTCTCGGCGACCTGCCGGCCCTTGTCGCGGGCGAAGTCGCCCGACTGGCTCGCCACCAGCTGCAGGCCCGGCGCCTTGGCCTTGACCTGGTCGTCGAAGCCTTTCTTGCGATCGTTGGCCGGCGAGCTGCCGATGGTGCCCTCGAGCTCGATGACCTTGCCGGTGCCGCCGGTGGTCTTGATCACCCAATCGGCGACGCGCTGGCCCTCCAGGATGAAGTCCGAGCCGACGAAGGCCAGGTAGTCCTCGCCGGCCTTGGCCAGGGTCGGATCGACGCTGCGGTCGATCAGCAGCACCGGGATGCCGGCCTTCTTGGCGGCCATGACCGCGGGGATCAGCGGCTTCTCCTCGCGCGGCGCCAGGAAGATGAAGTCGACGCCCTGGGCGATCATGCTGTTGACATCGGCGACCTGCTTGGCCGCCGAGCTCGCGGCGTCGGTATAGACCAGCTGGCAGCCGCGCTTCTTGGCCTCGTCCTGCATGCTGGCGGTCTGCGCCAGGCGCCACGGGTTGTTGCTCTCGGTCTGGGCGAAGCCGACCTTGTAATGGTCCTTCTTCTTCAGCGGTGGCACGGCGCCGAAGGCGGGCGACAGGACGAGCCCGGCAGCCCCGGCGGCGGTGCTGACCAGCAGTGATCGGCGGGTGATGAGCATCGGTGGTCCTCCCCAGGACATGCGCTCTGCGCATGTCCTTCCATCACTGATGCGGGGAGCCCGCTATCGGGCTCCCGGCTTCGGCCGCTCGCAGGCGGCTTTCGTCGATGCTCGCCCGAGTGCTAATAGTTGTCAATCGGCTTCTCATGGGTGATGACGACATGGTTGAAAAATCAATGAGTTGGATGCTAATAATATGCGCATGAGCGCGCGGCGGCCGACCATGACCGACGTCGCCAGCGCCGCCGGCGTGTCCCAGACCACGGTGTCGTTGGTGCTGAACCAGGCCGATGGCGCCCGGCTGTCGGCCGACACGCGCGAGCGCGTGCTGCGGGCCGCGGCGCAGCTTGGCTACCGGCTGGGGCGGCGCGGCGCGGCCCATGCCGCCGGCGCCACCGCGGTTGCGTTCGTGTGCGACGAGCTGTCGACCGATCCCTGGACCTCGATCGGCCTCGACGGCGTGCGCGAGAAGGCGTGGGAGCGGGGCCTGACGGTCAGCGCGGCGGTGACCCGCGGCGATGCCGACATGGAACGGGCGGTGTTCGAGCGCCTGGCCGCCGAGCCGCTGGCCGGCCTGATCTACGCCACCATCAACACCCGCCAGATCCATCCGCCGCCGGCGCTGCCCGGCCGGCCGACGGTGCTGCTCAACTGCTACGTCGCCGATCGCAGCCTGCCCTCGGTGGTGCCGGGCGAGGTGGCCGGCGGCCACACCGCCACCGACATGCTGATCCGGGCCGGGCACCGGCGCATCGGCTATATCAACGGCGAGCCGGGCATGGAGGCGTCGCGCGACCGCCTGAAGGGCTATCGCCAGTCGCTGGCGACCGCCGACCTGCCGTTCGACGGCGCGCTGGTCACCGAGGGCAACTGGCAGCCGGTGTCGGGCTATGAGCGGACGCGGCAGCTGATGGGGCTGGCCGCGCCGCCGACCGCAATCTTCTGCGCCAACGACCTGATGGCGCTGGGCTGCTACGAGGCGCTGCGCGAGCTGGGGCGGGCGATTCCCGGCGATGTCGCCGTGATCGGCTATGACGACCGCGAAATTGCCCGCCATCTGCACCCGCTGCTGACGACGGTGCTGCTGCCGCATTTCGAGATGGGCACCATTGCCGCCGAGCTGCTGTTCGATGCGCTGGGACGGACCGGGGTGCGGCCGCCGGCCCGGCCGCCGCAGATCAAGGTCGAGTGCCCGCTGGTGCCGCGCGCCTCGGTTTGAATTGGCGGCGCCGTTCGGGAAGAATGCGCCCGCCCCAACCAGACGCGAGCCGACATGACCCCGACCGTCGTCACGGCGCCGACCTTGCGCGCCGACCACACCTTGGCGCCGACCCGCATCGTGCTGGAGCAAGGGCGAATCGCCGCCCTGGAGCCGGTGTCCGCGGCCCCGGCCGGCACCGGGTCGCTGCTGGCGCTGCCCGGCATCGTCGACCTCCATGGCGATGCGTTCGAGCGCCAGCTGATGCCGCGGCCGGGCGTGCATTTCCCGCCGGTGGCGGCCCTCCTGGAGACCGACCGCCAGATGCTGGGCAACGGCATCACGACGGCCTATCACGGCCTGACCCTGTCCTGGGAGCCGGGCCTGCGCGGCGCCGATGCGGCGCGCGCCTTCCTGGCCGGCCTCGAGGCCGCGCGCCCGCGGCTGGGCTGCGACACCCGTCTGCATCTGCGCTTCGAGACCTACAACCTGGACATGGTCGACGAGGTGATCGGCTGGATCGCGGCCGGGCGCATCGACCTGCTGGCCTTCAACGAGCACACCCAGGACCTGGCTGACGGCGTGCGCGGCGGTAAGCCGCTGACCTACTTGGCCCGCACCCAGCTGACCGAATCAGACTTCGTGGCCTTGCTCGCCCGGGTCTGCGCCCGCGCGGGCGAGGTCCCGGCGGCCGTCGCGCGGCTGGCCCAGGCGGCGGCGCAGGCCGGGCTGCCGACCGCCTCCCATGACGACGACACGCCCGAGGAGCGCCTGGCCTTCCGCGATCTCGGCTGCCGGATCTGCGAGTTCCCCAAGGACGAGGCGACCGCGCGCACCGCCGTCGGCGGCGGCGACTGGGTGATCCTGGGCGCCCCCAACGTCATGCGCGGCAAGAGCCATATCGGCCGCCTGGGCGCGATCGACGGCGTCGCCGCCGGCCTGTGCTCGATCCTGACCTCGGACTATTACTACCCGATGCTGCTGCTGGCGCCGTTCCGCCTGGCCGAAACAGGCGTCGCCACGCTGGCCAAGGCCTGGGACCTGGTCTCGCGCAACCCGGCGCGCGCCGTCGGCCTGGCCGATCGCGGCGAGATCGCACCCGGCCGCCGCGCCGACCTGGTGCTGGTCGATGTCAGCGACCCGGCGCTCCCGACCGTGGCGGCGACGATCGCGGGCGGCGACCTGGCCTATGCCCGCGGGGCGGCGTTCGCGGCGTTGGGCTAAACCGGCGCCGCCCCCACCTTGATCGGTACGGTGATGCGGCTGCCGTCCTCGGCCGGCGGGAAGCGGATCCGGCCCAGGCCCTCGGCGAACAGCTGGCCGAGGCCGGCGATGGCGGTCGGTCCGGTCGGCAGCAGCCGGTCGAGCAGCGGCTGCACGCCGGCCACGGTGCCGTCCGGGATCACCACCAGCCGCAGGCTGACCAGGCCGTGCGCCACCTTCTCGGCGTGGGCCATGAGGCCGGCCAGCGCCTGGAAGCCCTCGGTCAGCGGGCCTTGGACCTGCTCGGGCTTGAGCGCGCCCTCGACATGGATCCCGGCCTCGGCGAAATGGCCGTGCAGCACGATCCGCCCGGCGCGCGGGTCCATGCCGCCCTCGATGCGCGGCACGGCGTGGGGCACGCGGTCGTCGAACACCAGGAGCCGGTTGAACACCGGCGGCACCAGGTCGTAGAAGCTCTGGGTCGCCGCCGGCCGGGTCATGGCGGCCGAGCCGAAATAAGGTTGGTCACGGAACAGCAGCGTTTCGCCGCCGCTGAAGCTCCGCTCGGTCCAGCGCGTCAGCGAGTACACATAGCCCAGCCGGCCGCCGCCCGAATCGTTGTGCAAGCCCTGCACGCAGCCCGCGACATAGACGCTGAGATAGGGCCAGAACACCCGGCCCAGGCCGTAGCGCTCGAAGGCCAGCGCCGACAGGCGGGCCACGAACGCCTGCACCAGCGCCGGCTCGATCACCTTCTCCGGCACGGTCCGCAGATAGGTGTAGGTCTCGGGCACGTACCAGTAGTTCCAGACCTGGTGCTGCGGCCCATGGCTCATCGGCTCGCTGAAATGGCGGTCGACCTGGGCCCGCATCGGCTCGGCGTCGGCAAAGAACCCGTCCAGGATCTCGTAGCGCTCGTTCATCGGGCGTGTCCTGTGGCTGTCGGGAATCGGATACCCTCATTGGCACGGCCGGCGCCACGGGGAACTGGCGTTCGATCAATTTTTGCTCCGGGGAAGGTCTGCGGATGAGGGACAAGGCCGAGATCAAGCGCCGCTGCCGGACCGTGCTGTCGGGCGATGCGCCGATGGACGCCCAGGCAGCGCTGCTGGAGCTGGCGCAGCAGGCGTCCGGCATCGAGCCCGACCGCTATGGCGAGGGCGCGCTCGCCGACCGCCTGGAAGCGCGGGTCGCCCAAGTGCTGGGCAAGCCGGCGGCGGTGTTCATGCCGACCGGCAAGATGGCGCAGCTGACCGCGCTCCGGGTGCTGACCGGCCAGACCGGCTGTCGCCGCGTGGCGCTCCACCCGCGTGCCCATTTCGAAGAGCACGAGGCGCGCGCCTACCAGGAGCTGCACGGCCTGACCGCCGCCCAGCTCGGCGGCTATGACCGGCTGCCGCGCCCGGCGGACCTCGACGCGATCGCCGAGCCGGTCGGCGTGGTCGCGCTGGAGCTTCCGTTGCGCCGCCTCGGCTGCCGGCTGATGCCGTGGGACGACCTGGTCGGCCTGGTGCGCAAGGCCCAGGGCCGGGGAGCCGCGACCTATCTGGACGGCGCCCGGCTGTGGGAGAGCCAGCCCTTCTACGGCCGGCCGCTCTCGGACATCGCGGCGCTGTTCGACGCGGTGTTCGTGGCCTTCGACAAGGGGCTGGGCGCGCTCGGCGGCGCGGCGCTGGCGGGCTCGGCCGAGACCATCGCCGAGGCGCGGCTGTGGATGCACCGCTCCGGCGGCCGGCCGTTCCGGATGTTCCCCTACCTGCTGTCGGCCGAGCGGGCGCTGGAGACCGGGCCGGCGCGGATCCAGGCCTGGTGCGCCAAGGCGCGCAGCATCGCCGCAGCGCTGACGGGCTTGCCGGGCGTGCGGGTGACGCCGTCGCCGCCCCATGTCAACGTCATGCTGCTGGCGGTCGACGGCGAGCCGGCCCGGGCCGCCGAGGCGGTGCTGGACGTCGCCCAGGCGACCGGCGTGTGGCTGTTCGATACCGTCATCGACAGCCTGATCCAGGGTGTGACCGTGGCCGAAATCACGGTGCGCGACCCGGCGCTGGCGCTGCCCGAGTCCGAGATCCGCGAACTGATCCAGCGCTTCGCGGCGGCCCTGGCGGCGCGGTCCTGACGTTACCTGCATCGGGGCATTCCCCGGCCGCCGGTTGACGCGCTAGGCGGTCGGGCCCAAATCGGAGGGCCCATCCGCTTACCGAAGGACCGATGCATGCAGCCGACGCAGGCGCGCCGCCCCCTGGTTCTGATCGCGGTGATGATGGCGATGTTCATGGCCGCCATCGAAAGCACGATCGTGGCCACCGCCATGCCGACGATCATCGCCGACCTGGGCGGCTTCGAGCTCCTGTCCTGGGTGTTCTCGGCCTATCTGCTGACCCAGGCGGTGACCACGCCGATCTATGGCCGGCTGGCCGACATCTACGGCCGCAAGCGCATCTTCACCTTCGGCGCCGGGCTGTTCCTGGTCGGCTCGGCGCTGTGCGGCTTCGCCACCGGCATGGTGCCGCTGATCCTGTTCCGCGCCCTGCAGGGCCTGGGCGCCGGCGCCATCATGCCGATCGCCATCACCGTGATCGGCGACATCTACACCCCGGCCGAGCGCGCCAAGATCCAGGGCTGGCTGGCCAGCGTCTGGGGCGTGTCGGCGATCGTCGGGCCGGCGCTCGGCGCCTTCCTGGTCGAAACCGGCCACTGGCCGCTGGTGTTCTGGGTCAACCTGCCGATCGGCGTGGTCGCGGTCGCCATGCTGCAGCTGTTCCTGACCGAAAAGGTCGGGCCGCGCGAGCATCCGGTCGACTATCTGGGCTCGGTGCTGCTGATGCTCGGCACCGGTGCCCTGATGTTCGCGCTGGTCCAGGCCGACCGGCTGGGCGGCGGCGCCATCGCTGGGCTGGTGGCGCTGGCGCTCCTGTCGTTCGTGGTGCTGGTGCGCCACGAGGGGCGGGTGCCGCAGCCGATGATGCCGCTGGGCCTATGGCGCAACCGGGTGATCGTGGTCGGCAACCTGGCCTGCCTGGTCACCAGCATCGTCATGATGGGGATCATCGTGTTCCTGCCGGCCTATGTGCAGGGCGTGATGGGCCGCAGCGCCCGCATCGGCGGGCTGGTGCTGACCGCGATGCTGCTGGGCTGGCCGATCGCCGCCACCAGCGCCGCGCGGATCATGCTGCGCATCTCCTACCGCTCGACCGCGGCGGCCGGCGGCGTGATGCTGCTGGCCGGCAACCTGGTCCTGATCCTGCTGGAGCCCGGCCGCGGCCCGGCCTGGGCGGCGGCCGGCGCCTTCCTGGTCGGCATCGGCATGGGCCTGTCGAGCGTGGTGTTCGTAACCGCGGTGCAGAACGCGGTCGACTGGAGCCAGCGCGGTGTGGCGACCTCGTCGACCATGTTCATGCGCATGGTCGGCCAGTCGCTGGGGGCGGCCTGCCTGGGCGCCATCTTCAATGTCGGCATCGAGACCCGGGCGCCGGGCATGGGCCACCTGGTCGACCGGCTGATGGACCCGGCCCAGCGCCAGGGCCTGGCCGCGGTCGACGTGGCCAGGCTGAGCGATGCCAGCGCGCTCGCCCTGCACGATGTCTACCGCGTGGCCGTGCTGCTGGCCGCGATTGCGCTGGCGATCATCCTGGCGATGCCGGCGCGGCTGAACGCGGTGCGGCCGGCGGCGGCGGAGTGAGCGGCGCTCGCTCCCGAGCCTTCGCGGTCGGTTACCGCCGCGCCTGCGCACGCATCACGGCGAGCAGCTTGAGGTTCTCCTGGGCTTGCCCACGGGCGTCGGCCGGAAGCCTGCGGACGGCCGTGCCCAGCGCTTGCGCCGACAGCCCGTGAGCGGCCATGAGCCAGATGCGCGCTGCCGCGACGCGGCTGCACCTGGCGGGTGTCGCTGGTATCCAACCTGCCGAAGCGGTCGAAGTCAGCCACGGGCCAGCGCCGACGAACGGATCGCCGAGTTACGGGTGCCTGTCGGGAATTCGGACAGGATCCGCGCGGTCTCGTCGGGGAAGCGGTCCACGAAGAAATGGAATACTACGCCGGGATCGACGGCAGCCGCACCTGGCACCCGCGCGGGTCGTCGAGATCGCCCCGCCAGTCGAGCCGGCCGGTCTCGGCAAGGGTGCGGGCGCGGCTCATCAGCACCAGGTCGCCGACGCGACGGATGTCGTCCTTCCAGGGCCGCCACAGGGCGTCGCCGACCACCCATGCCATGGTCTTCCAGCGCGGTAGGGCGCTGGCCAGGAGGATGTCGTCGAAGGCGGAGATGGGTGCCGAGGTCAGATCCATGCCGTCGGTGATGCGCAGCGCCGCGTTCTCGTCGCGCAGCCGGCCCCACTGCGCACGGTAACGCCGGCGCTCGGCGTCGGTGAGCACGCGGGCCCGATCGAGCACGCCGTTGTCGATCATCGCCTCGGCGGCGATCAGCGACGGGCTGATAGCCGGGACGGGCTCCGTGAGGCTGCCGTCGGCGCGCCGGCGGCGGACCGTCACGTCGGTCACGTCGATGACCTCGCAGGGCGCATCGCCGAGGCGCCACAGCCACTCCAGGAAACCGGCATAGTCCCGGCCGTCCCCGCGGGAGAGCCAGGCGATCGGCCGGGCGTCGGGCGAGAGGGACGCCGCCATGGCCTGGTCGGTCTTGTCGACGACCTCGTCCCATCGAGCATAGCCAAGCTCGGCCTCCACCCAGCGCGACCGCGCCGCGCGGTTTGGCGGATCGATCGGGCCGAATGTGAAGTCGTCATGGCAGCCGACGACCCGGTCCTCGCGTCCCAAGGCCGCCACCGCCTGCCGGACGCTCATCGCGCCGGACGGACTGAACAGGACATGGATGATCTGTCCAACCCCCATATCCCCCGATCCCAGCATTGTGTATGCCGCCCCCGGCGGACAACAGCGGGGATGCCTGGCTGCGCCATACGTACCGAGCCTTGAGGCGATCCGAAAGGACACGACGATAGCGCGATGGCGGTGGACAGCTTCCTGGGCTGCCGGACTGCTGGCCAGAACGCCCTAATCGACCATTTGGTCGCGCAGCAGGGGCTGGATCCCGACCGCGTCTGCATGTCCAACGGTGCCGCCATGGCCTTCCGTCTGGCCTGCGGTCGCCGGGCCGCCTGGCGGCGATCAGCATCGTCGCCGGCAGCTTGGTGGCCGACTGTGCGCATCCCGGCCCGGTCTCGGTCCTGGCGATCTATGGTTTGGCCGATCGCAACGTGCCGTTCGCGGGCGGCGTCGGCGCCAAGGGCGTCACCCGCTTCGCCTGGGCGCCGGTTCCGGAGGTCCTGGCGCTGTGGCGGCAGGTCGACGGCTGCGCTGCCGCCCAACCCCAGACCGATGGCGCCGTCACGATCACGGCCGCGGCCCTGCGCGCAGGGCCGCGCGGTCAAGCTGATCCCCGCCGGCGGCCGCCGTCCTCGACCCCTATCCGCCGAGCCCGCTGCTGGACACCACGGCGACCCTCTGGGCGTTCTTCCGCCAGCACCGCCGGTAGGGTTGGGGCCGGTGCCATCATGCCGATTGCCATGACTCGGCGACATCTACACCCGGCCGAGCGCGCCAAGATCCAGGGCTGGCTGGCCAGCGTCTGGGGCGTGTGGGCGATCGTCGGGCCGGCGCTCGGCGCCTTCCTGGCGATGCCGGCGCGGCTGAACGCGGTGCGGCCGGCGGCGGCGGAGTGAGCGGCGCCCTGCGCGCCAGTGACGCCGTGTCAGTTCGAGGAGCAGGATCGCGCCATGAGCAACGCCGCATCCCGCATGCCACCGGACGATGCCATCGACATCCTGCGCAGGTTGGAGCCGGCGATCGCGCGGATCGAGGCCGAGCAGCGGCGCCATGCCGACACCATGACCAAGATCGCGGTGGAGGTCGGTGAGCTCCGCGGCAAGGTCTCCCAGTTGCCGACCTTGGTACAGATCATCGCCACGGTGCTGGCGGTGAATGCTGGAATCGTCGCGCTCTCGTTCGGCATCGCGAACCTGCTGGCGCGCCATTGAGGAGCCGCCGAGGTCGCTCACGTGGGCGCGCCTCAAACACCCCGCAATCGGCGGAGACGGGCTGGCTAGCGGTGCCGGTCCAAAAACTCGGACAAGATCCGCGCGGTCTCGTCGGGGAAACGGTCGACGAAGAAATGGCCGCCCGGCAGTGACGCCGCGTCGACGGCGCTGCAGCGCTTGCGCCATTCGGCCGGGATGTCGAACAGCCCGGCCATGACCCCGGCCGATCCGTAGAACACCAGGGTCGGGCAGGCAACCCGGCGGTCGAGGTCGGCGGCGTCGTGCTCCAGGTCGATGCTGGCGGCCGCGCGGTAGTCCGAGCAGGAGCCGTGGATCATCTGGGGTTGCCGCCAGCAGCGCCGGTACTCGGCCAGCATCTCCGGGTCGAAGTCGGCCAGGGTGGTGGCGCCCCAGCCGACCAGGCAGGTCTCGTAGAAGAAATCCGGATCGTTGCCGATCAGCCGCTCGGGAAAGGGCTCGGGCTGGGACAGGAAGTACCAGTGCCAATAGGCGCCGGCCACCAGCCGGTTGGTGTCGTGGAACATCGCGTAGGTCGGCACGATGTCCATGACCGTCAGCGTCGCGACCGCCTCCGGATGGTCCAGCGCCAGGCGGTGCCCGGTGCGTCCGCCGCGGTCGTGGCCGACCAGGTGGAACCGCTCGAAGCCGAGCCGGCGCATCAGCCCGAGCTGGTCGGCCGCCAGGGCGCGGAAGGCGTAGTTCGAGCGGTCGGGCAGGCAGGGCGGCTTGCCCGAGTCGCCATAGCCGCGCAGGTCGGCGCAGATCACGGTCCAGCGCTCGGCCAGCCGGGGTGCCACCCGGGCCCACATCGCCATCGACTGCGGGAAGCCGTGGAGCATCAGCACCGGCGGGCCCGATCCGCCGACCACGCAAGCGATGTCGATGCCATCCACCGTCACGACCTTGCGATCGAACCCGTCGAACATCGGACCCTCCCCCGGATTGGCTGTTGGTCGCCATGCTAGCTCGGGGACGGCGGGCGCCACGATTGCGTACCAAGACAGGCTGGCATGCAGGAGACGGCGCAGTGAGGGCAGCGGCCCTGGGAGACTCGCCGGTGACGCCGCGTCAGTTCGAGGAGTAGGATCGTGCCATGAGCAACGCGGCACCCCGCATGCCAGCTGACGATGCCGTCGACATCCTGCGCAGGTTGGAGCCGGCCATAGCCAAGCTGGATAGCCGGCTCGACCGGCTGGAGGCCGAGCAGCGGCGCCAAGCCGACACCATGACTAAGATCGCGGTGGAGGTCGGTGAGCTGCGCGGCAAGGTCTCCCAGCTGCCGACCTTGGTGCAGATCATCGCCGCGGTGCTGGCGGTGAACGCCGGGATCGTCGCGCTCTCGTTCAGTATCGCGAACCTGCTGGCGCGCCATTGACGAACCGCCGAGGTCGGTCGCACGGCTTGCAGAACCCCTGACCTTACGCCTCCAGCTGTCGTCGCGGGGACGGTGCGCGCCACGATTGCGTACCAAGACAGGTTGGCATGCGGGAGGCGGCGATGGTGCGGCGGACGGCGGCTTGGCTCGCGGGGGTGCTGGTCGGCGCCTGCCTCGCCGCGGCGGCAGCCGCAGCCGAGCCCCAGGCGCTGCCTTTTGGCGGCCTGACCCGAACCTACGCGGTCTATCGGCCGGCACGGCTGGAACCGGCACCGGCACTGGTGGTCAGCCTGCATGGCGGCTTCGGGACCGGCGCGTTCGACGAGCGGGCCTATGGCTGGGACCGGTTGGCCGACCGCGACGGGTTCGTCGTGGCCTTATCCCGACGGCATCGGCCGCGCCTGGAACGCCGGCTGCTGCTGCGGGCGCCCGGCGCGCGAGGGCGTCGACGACGTCGGGTTCCTGGGCGCCCTGATCGACCGTCTGGTCGCGCAGCAGCGGCTCGATCCCGATCGCGTCTATGTGACGGGCATGTCCAACGGTGCCGCCATGGCGTACTGCTGCTTCACGCCACGGCGATGCTATGGGCGTTCTTCCGGGATCATCGTCGGTAGCCCGAGATCAATGCTCGGTCGGCTTGTCGGTTCCGGCGGTGACAGAGACCTCGCCGCCCGAGCAGTCGCATTCGACGAAATCGCTGGCCAGGGCGATTTCCAATACCCCGCCAATGGCCACGTGGGTGCCCGCCTTGCCCGCGGTCGCGCCGGCCACCATGAAGGCTTCGACCTTGAGCAGATATTGGTAGCCGACCCCAGCACAATACTTCGTCGACGTTTCAATACAAGGTGGGCGCTGGTAAATCATCTCGATGGAGAGAGTCATGCCCAGGCTCAGGTTGGCGCCGTTACCGGCCGCCTTCTTCACGCCGTCGATATGTGTCTTCAGCGTATCGACATTCGATTTGGCTTGACGTTTTTGAGCGTCATTTCCTTTATTTTCGGTAAACGCGTCGGCAATCCAGGGTACCCAGTCTGCCGGCAATTTTACGTCGAGCTCGCCGGTCAACATTGCCAGCGGCGCATGCAGTGTAACGGTATCCAGGCCGGTGTGGCAGTTGTAGTGCCACGTCCCGACGTCGTGTCCCCACACGGTGACCGGCTTCTGCGGCATGCGTAGTCTCCCTCCGCGCACCTGGCATCGAATTTGCGCCGATTGTCCGTAATCGAGCAACTGTCTTCAATAATTGTTGTCTATGTCCGATTGGTAGTGAGCAAGATCACAAAGCGCTCGGCGGCAGTAGCGACGCGATGGTGGCCTAGGCGGAAGTTTCTACTTGTCGCAAGGGATAGGTGAGTTGGCGCAAGCTCCGGGGACGGCGCGCGCCACGGCTGCGTACCAAGACAGGTCGGCATGCAGGAGGTGGCGATGGCGCGGCGGACGGCGGCTTGGCTCGCGGGGGTGCTGGTCGGCGCCTGCCTCGCCGCGGCGGCAGCCGCAGCCGAGCCCCAGGCGCTGCCTTTTGGCGGCCTGACCCGAACCTACGCGGTCTATCGGCCGGCACGGCTGGAACCGGCACCGGCACTGGTGGTCAGCCTGCATGGCGGCTTCGGGACCGGCGCGTTCGACGAGCGGGCCTATGGCTGGGACCGGTTGGCCGACCGCGACGGGTTCGTCGTGGCCTATCCCGACGGCATCGGCCGCGCCTGGAACGCCGGCGGCTGCTGCGGGCGCCCGGCGCGTGAAGGCGTCGACGACGTCGGGTTCCTGACGGCGCTGATCGACCATCTGGTCGCGCAGCAGCGGCTGGATCCCGATCGCGTCTATGTCACGGGCATGTCCAACGGCGCTGCCATGGCCTACCGGCTGGCCTGCGAGGCGCCGGGCCGACTGGCGGCGATCGGCGTCGTCGCCGGCAGCCTGGCGGCCGACTGTGCGCATCCCCGCCCGGTGTCGGTGCTGGCGATCCATGGCTTGGCCGACCGCAACGTGCCGTTCGCCGGCGGTGTCGGGGCCAAGGGCGTCACCCGCTTCGCCTGGGCATCGGTTCCGGACGTCCTGGCACTGTGGCGGCGGGTCGATGGCTGCGGCGCCGCCCAGCCCCAGGCCGACGGCGCCGTCACGATCACGGCCGCGGCCTGCGCGGAGGGCCGGGCGGTCACGCTGATCACGATCGCCGGCGCCGGCCACCAATGGCCGGGATCGGTGCCCCGGCCCGCGGCGGCATTGCTCGATCCCGATCCGCCCAGTCCGCTGCTCGACGCGACGGCGACGCTCTGGGCGTTCTTCCGCACGCACCGGCGGTAGGAGGGCGACGCCCATGCGACGGCGCCAATTGTTGCATACGGCCGGCGCGGCCGCCTTGGCGCTGGGCGCCGGTCCGGCGGCGGGCGCTGCCGAGCGGGCGCCGGGCCATGATTGGCTGCCGCGCTGGCGCGGCTTCAACCTGGTCGAAAAGGTCACCCTGGCCGGCAACGCGCCGTTCCTGGAGTGGGACTTCGATTTCCTGGCGCGCTGGGGCTTCGATTTCGTGCGGCTGCCGCTGGATTATCGGATCTGGACACCGACGCCCGGCCGGGTCGTGGAGGCGCCGCTGCGCGAGATCGATCAGGCGATCGGCTGGGCGCGCGCCCGCCGCATCCATGTCTGCCTGTGCCTGCACCGCGCGCCGGGCTATTGCGTGAACCCGCCCGCCGAGCCGCTCGACCTGTGGCGCGCCGGACCGGGCGGCGACGAAGTCAGGCGCCAATTCGCCGCGCAGTGGCGGATGTTCGCCGAGCGCTATCGCGGCATCCCCAGCTCGGCGCTGTCGTTCAACCTGGTCAACGAGCCGCCGGCGATCACGGCGGCACAGTACTTGGCCGCGGCGGCGCTGGCGGTCGCGGTGATCCGCGCCGCCGACCCCGCGCGGCTGGTCATCGCCGATGGCGTGCCGGCGGCCGACTCCGGCCGGCGGCCGGTGCCCGAGCTGGCCGGCCTGCAGGTCGCCCAGAGCACGCGCGGCTACAGCCCCAGCCTGGTCAGCCACTACCGGGCATCGTGGGTCGCCGGATCGGATGCCTGGCCGACGCCGACCTGGCCGGTCCGCGGCCGGCTTGGCGGCTTTCTCTACGGCGATCGCAAGCCCGACCTGCAGGGACCGCTGACGCTGGAGCTGGACCAGGCGCAGCCGACGGAGCTGGTGATCCGCGTCGACCGGGTCTCGGCCGAGGCCCGCCTGCGCGTCGAGGCCGACGGGGCTGATGTCTTCGACCATCTGTTCCGGCCGGGTCCGGGGGCCGGCGAATGGGCGGACTCCCAGTACATGCCGCAATGGCACGTCTACCAGGCGCGCTATGACCGCGACTATGCCGTGCGCCTGCCGGCCGGCGCGCGCCGGCTGACGCTGGCGCTGGGCGCCGGCGACTGGCTGAGCCTGGGCGCCTTGACCCTGGCACCCTGGCCCGGCGTGCCCGGCGATCGGCTGACCCTGCGCCCCGTGGGCCGCTGGGGCGTCCGGCCGGGCCGCTTCCGCCTGACCGGGGCCGGGGAGCTGATTGGCCTCGATCACGCGGAGAGCCTGGACAAGGCCTGGCTATGGCACGAGCAGATCGAGCCCTGGCTGGCCGTGCAGGCGCGCGGCGTCGGCGTCCATGTCGGCGAGTGGGGCGCCTATCGCTTCACCCCGCACGCGGTGGTGCTCGCCTGGATGGCCGATTGCCTGGCCGCGTGGCAGGCGGCCGGCTGGGGCTGGGCGCTGTGGAACCTGCGCGGCGGCTTCGGCCCGCTGGACAGCGGCCGCATCGACGTCCGCTACGAGGCCTATGACGGCCACAAGTTGGACCGCGCCATGCTGGCGCTGCTGGCCGGCGACGGCGCGCGCTAAGGCGGCCCGGTCGAGCGAATGAGGCTGCTGAGCGCTACTCCGCCGCGGGGATCACATGCACCCGCTCGGGCTGCCATTCGATGGCGCAGGCGTCGCCGCGGCCGAGGGCGGGCATGTCGATGCTGGGCACGCGCACGCGGATCTCGCGCTCGGCGTGGCGGCCGACCACCAGCACGCTGTCGCCGTAATGGACCAGCTCGTCGACGGTGATGGTCGCGCGGGTCGGCGACGGCGCCGCGGTGCCGGGGCGCAGGCGGATCGTCTCGGGCCGGACCAGCAGGCTGACCGGCCGGCCCGGGGCCAAGCCGGCAGTGGCCGTGGCGATCGGGCCGAAGCCGGCGATCTCGACGATGCCGTCCGCGCGCGCGGTGCCGTCGAACAGGTTGCTGTCGCCGACGAAGGTGGCGACGAAGCGGGTGCGCGGCGTGCCATAGACCTCGGCGGGCGTGCCGACCTGCTCGATGCGGCCGCGATTGAACACGGCGATGCGGTCGGACAGGGCCATGGCCTCGCCCTGGTCGTGGGTGACGTAGACCATCGTCACGCCCAGCTCGCGGTGGATGCGCCGCAGCTCGATCTGCATCTGCTCGCGCAGCGCCTTGTCCAGGGCCCCCAGCGGCTCGTCCAGCAGCACCAGATCGGGCGCGAAGACCAGGGCGCGGGCGAGGGCGACGCGCTGCTGCTGCCCGCCCGACAGCTGCGCCGGCAGGCGCCGGGTGAAGTCCGCCAGCCCGACCATGGCCAGGGCGGCGGCGGCGCGGCGCTGCGCCTCGGGCCGCGCCACCCCGCGCATGCGCAGCGGGAAGGCGACGTTCTGGGCCGCCGTCATGTGCGGGAACAGGGCGTAGCTCTGGAACACCATGCCGATGTTGCGGTCATAGGGCGGCACCGCGTCGATCGGCCGGCCTGCCAGGCGGATCTCGCCGGCGGTCGGCTGCTCGAAGCCGGCGATCATCATCAGCGTCGTGGTCTTGCCCGAGCCCGACGGCCCCAGGAACGACACGAACTCGCCCGGCCGCACGTCCAAGTCGATGCCGTCGACGGCGACCGGACCGGCGCCGTAGCGCTTGGCCACGCCATGCAGCGACAGGGCGCGCCCGGCGGTCATGGGTGCACGCGCCGGCGCCGCACCAGACGGGCGGCGGCGCGGGCGCCCAGGCCGGCGAGCACGGCCGCCAGCAGCAGCGACGACGCGGCCGAGATCGCCGGGTCGGCCTCCATCTGGAAGCTGTTGAACATCTGGCGCGGCAGGGTGGCCGCGTCGCGGCCCGAGATGAACAGGGCGATCACGGTCTCGTCGAACGACTGGATGAAGGCGAACAGGGCGGCGACCAGGAAGGCCGGCCGCAGCACCGGGACGGTGACCAGCCGGAACGCGGTCAGAGGCCGGGCGCCCAGGCCGGCCGCCGCCTGCTCCAGGCGCCGGTCGAAAGTGCCGAGCGCGGCGGTCAGGGTCAGCACCACCACCGGGATGCCGAGGCAGGCATGGGCCAGGATCACGCCGGTCCGGCTCTGCACCAGCCCCAGCCAGCCGAAATAGCTGTAATAGCCCAGCGCCATCACGATGTGCGGCACCATCAGCGGCAGCAGCACCAGCAGGCGGACCACGGCGCGGAGCCGGAACCGGCGGCGCGCCAGCGCGAAGGCGGCGGGCGCGCCGAGCAGCAGGGCAAGCGCCATGGCGCCCAGCCCGATCACCAGGCTGTTGAGGATCGGCCCGGTCCAGTTGGGATCGGAGAAGACGCGCCGATAATAGCCGAGCCACAGCCCCGGCGGCGGGAACTGCAGCGAGGCGGCGGTGCTGAACGACATCGGCACGACCACGAACATGGGCGCGGCCAGCACCAGGGCGATCAGCAGTGCCAGGGCGGCGGTCGAGCGTGCCGGGGTCATCGCCACAGCCGCTCCAGCCCGACCGCGCGGTCATAGACGGCGATCAGGGCCGCCACCGCCGCCAGCAGGATCATGGCGGTCGCCGAGGCGGCGCCGAAATCCAGCATCTCCTCGATCTCCTGGCCGATGCGGCCGGCGATCAGGCGGTCGTGCGGGCTGCCGATCAGCGTCGGCGTGACGTAGAAGCCAAGGCAGGTGATGAACACCAGGGTGGCGCCGCTGGCGATCCCCGGCAGGCTCTGGGGCAGGTAGACCGCCAGGAACGCCCGCAACGGCCGCGCGCCCAGGCTGACGGCGGCGCGCATGCCGGCTTCGTCGATCCGGGTCATCGCCGCATACAGCGCCATCACCATCACCGGCACCAGCATGTGCGCCATGGCGAAGGTCGCCGCCGGCGTGGTGAACAGCAGCCGCGGTGCCGGGCGGGCGCCGAGCGCCACCAGCAGCGCGACCACCGGCCCGCGCGCGCCCAGGATCACCATCCAGGCGTAGGTGCGCACCAGGAAGCTGGTCCAGAAGCTGAGTGCCACCACGCCCAGCAGCAGCGCCGCCAGCCGGCCGCCCCGGCGCGCCGCCACATAGGCGACCGGGTAGGCGAAGGCCAGGCTGGCCAGGGCGACGGCCAGGGCGGTCGCGAAGGTGCGGGCCAGGACCCCCAGGTCGTAGCGCGAGCCCAGCACCGCGGCGAAGTTGGCGAGGCCCAGGGCCGGCTCGCTGACGCTGGTCCAGGCCACCAGCCCCAGCGGCACCAGGAACACCGCGGCCAGGAACAGCACTGCCGGCGCATAAAGCAGGACGGGCGACCGCAGCAGCCCGGCCGCCGCAGGCCGCCGCGCCGCCGCCGCTACCGCCGCGGGCTGGGTCAGCTCGACAGCCATTGCTCGAAGCGCTTGGACATCGGGTCGAGCTGCGGCAGCAGCTTGCCGGCGTCCAGCACCACGGCCTTGGGCAGGTTCTGGGGCGAGGTCGGCATCCGCGCCACCACCTCGGGTGGCAGGTGCTGGAACGCTGCCGGGTTCATCGGCCCATAGTTGTTCTTGGCCGCGAACGGCGCCAGCCGCTCCGGCGCCACCGCGAACTCGATGAAGCGCCAGGCGGTCTTGGCCCGGGGCGAGCCGCGCGCGACCACCCAGGTGGCGACGTCGATGACCGCCTGGTTGAACACCACCTCGACCGGCACCTGCTGATCGATCAGCTGCTGGGCGCTGGTGTTCCACATGCCGATCATCTCGACCTCGCCGTCGCGCAGAAGCTGCTGCGACTGCGGGCTCTGGGTCCACCAGACGCGGATGTCGCCCTTCAGCCGCTCCAGCGCCGCGAAGCCGCGGTCGAGGTCGTAGGGGAACAGCTGCGCCGGCGGCACGCCATCGGCCATCAGGGCAAAGGCCAGGACGCGCGCGGCATAGTTCTGCAGGCTGCGCGGCCCCGGGAACTTGGCCGTGTCCCAGAACTCGGCCCAGCTCGTGGGCCCGCCCTTGGGGAAATGGTCGCGGCGGTAGGCGATGACATTGGCGAAGGCATGCGAATTGACGCCGTTCAGCGTCACCGCGCCGGGCCACAGCGATGCCGCCGGGATCTTGGTCTCGTCATAGGGGTCGATCAGGTTGGCCTGGCTGGCGCGCCCCAGCTCGGCGACGCCCAGGGTGGTGACGTCGAACTCGTAGACGCCGGTGCGCACCTGCGCCGCCAGCTTGGCGAACGACACCGGCGAGACCGTGCGGATCTCGACGCCCGTGGCCTGGGTGAAGGGGTCGAACAGATAGGTCCGCGCCGCTGCCTCCCACGGCCCGCCCCAGGTATTGACGTACAGCGTCTCGGCGGCGCGCGCGGTGCGCACGAACGGCATCGCCAGCGCCCCCGCGCCCAGCGCGGTGATGAGGCTGCGCCGCGTGACCGGCGCGGTGGAACGGTCGTCGCCCATGGGTTTCCTCCTATCCGATGGTCGCGCGATACAGGCGCAGCCAGTTGCCCGCGGTGATCTTCGTCACCTCGTCGGCGTTGAACCCGACCCCGGCCAGCGCCGGCGCCACCGCCGCCAGGCCGCGGATCGACTTGAGCCAGGCCGGCTTCTCGCTGGGGCCGGGATTGGCGGCCGAGCCGGCGCCGTACTGCACCGTGCGGGTCCAGCGGCCGGCGCGCATCCAGTCCAGATAGGCCTGGCTGCTGTGATGGCTGAAGTCGGTGCCCAGGCCGACATGGTCGATGCCGGCGATCTCGACCGTGCGCGCCACCATCTCGGCCCAGGCGTCGACGCCGTCGCAGGCGGCGGGGGGCGTGATGTTGCGGTAGGCGGCGCAGCCGATGACCCCGCCCTTCTCGGCCAGGGCGCGGATGACCCGGTCGCTCTTGTTGCGTTTGTGCGGGAACACCGAGGCCGGGTTGGCGTGCGTGATCGCCACCGGTTTCTCGGACCATTCGATGGTATCGAGGGTGGTCTGGTCGCCGACATGCGAGAGGTCGACCAGCATGCCGCAGCGGTTCATCTCGCGCACGACCTCGCGCCCGAACCGCGCCAGGCCGGGGTCGACCGCTTCGTAGCAGCTCGAGCCCAGCTCGTTCTGATTGTTGTAGGTGATCTGCAGGACGCGCACGCCCAGCTCGGCGAACAGCTCGACATAGCGGATGCGGCCGCCGAGCAGGTTGGTGTTCTGGTAGCCCGGCAGCAGCGCGATGCGGCCCGTGCGCTCGGCGGCCAGGATGTCGTCGGTGGTGCGGGCCAGCATCACCAAGTCGGCGTTGGCGCGCGCCAGGTCGCGCCAGGTGGCCAGCGCGTCCAGCGACTCGATGGCGCCTTCCCAGAAGCCCAGGGTCAGCGTCACGCAGGTGAAGCCGCCGGCCTTGAGCTCTTCGAACACGCCCCGGTCGAAATGGCCGCACTGCAAACCGTCGATCAGCATGGGGCAGGTCCTTCTGGAGACGTGGCGGGAAGGCGCAGCCGGCCGGGGTCGGCCGCGAGCATGGCGAGGTCGGTCTCGTCCTCGTCGTTGCGGCCGACGACGCGGCCGTCGGCTTCGACCCGGACGGTGCCGGCATGGCGGCGGCTTTCGAACGAGTCGGGCGCCAGCGCCGCATGGGAGGCGTGGTAGAGCGGCCACCAGACCGCGCCTGTGGTGGCAATGCCACTGCGGCGGATATGGTCGAGCAGGGTGGGGGCGGCGGCGGGCCGGGGGTGGACGCGGAGGCGGGTGCGCGCGCCTTCGGCTTCAGCCTCGGCGTCGAGGCCGTAGCGCTCGGCCAGCGCCGCGACCACCCGCAGCTCCTCGGGAGCGGCCACCTCGGCCGCGACCACCGCGCCGTCGCCGCCGCAGCGCTGGCGCTCGACCGCCAGATCCAGCAGCGCGTCGGCGACCAGCCAGGCATGCTGGCCGGCGGCGCCGACCACCAGGTCCGGGGCCTCGGCCAGGACCGTCAGCGGCTGCACTCGGCTGCGGCGCAACCGCTCGATCTGCGCCGCGATGCCGGCGAAGCCGGGGCCGGGCAGGGCGGCCGAAGCCAGCGCGCAGTCGCGCACCGCCGGCAGCAGCCCGGGCGGCACGCCCGCGGCCTGGACCAGGCGCTCCAGGATCAGCCGGCTCTCGCGCAGCGACAGGACGAGCGTGTCGGCGGCGGTCATGTCGGCTCCGGCGGGTAGAACCAGTGCGGGTCGGCGCGGCCCGTGGCCAGGTCGTCGGGCAGCGGCGCGCCGTGGAACAGCACGCCGCGCAGATTGCGGTTCAGGAAGTCGCGCGCCTTGTCGATGCCGTGGATCCCGACGTTCAGCAGCCGGGTGACGTGCGCCGGCACGAAGTCCTCGGCCATGATGTCGGCGTGCGGCGAGTGGTAGGGCAGGCCGGCCAGCGCCTGGACCCGGATCGCGATCAGCCGGTGCTCGGGATGGGCCAGCAGGAAGCGCGCGAGGCTGGCCTTGGGCTCGGCGGCGGCCAGGTCGCGGTCCAGCGCCACCACCAGGCGCGGCAGGTCGAGGCCCAGATTGTGGGCGTCGCCGATCTCCTCGCGCGGGCCGCGGCGCGGCTCTTCGGCGGTGCGCGACTTGTACCAGACGTAGCGCGGCGCCGAGAGGTCGAGGTCGAAGGCCCAGGGATAGTCGGCCCGCAGGATGTCGCGCAGCCGTCCGACCGGCATCTCGGGGCGGCCGGTCAGCTCCTCGTCCAGCACCAGCGTCTCGGCGAGCGCATCGGCGCGCGCCGGCACCAGCTCGATCAGCAGCGACAGCAGGGTCTCGAAGGCCTCGTCATGGACGCGCCCGTCCAGCGACTCGACGAACTCGACCAGCGGCATCGGCCCGGCACAGCCGGCGCGGACCTGGTCGATCAGGCGATCGAGGTCGCGCCGCACGATCTCCAGCCCGTCGGCGATCACGGCGCTGGGCGCGAACGCCTCATACTCGGCGCGATCCTGCCGGCGCGCCACGATTGCCCGGTCGAGCAGGCGGGCCAGCAGCCGCAGCGGCGCCGCATCGGGCCCGACCGTCAGCAGCCGGGCTTCGGCGATGGCCTGCTCGCGGATGGTGAGCCAGCGGTCGATCAGGCGCGGATGGTTGTTGACGAACAGCATCAGCCCCAAGGCCGAGCCGTTGCCGACGCCGAGGAAGCGGCGCAGCGCCGGATCGGCCACGACCGCCCGGCCGCCGCCGCGCAGGCGGGCCAGGTGCCCGACCAGGTCGCCGGCGAACACCCGCATCATGTAGGCGGTCAGCATCTGCGCCTGCAGCGAGGCGCGCAGCGGATGATCGGGCTCCAGCGCCAGGAAGGCGCGGCTGCCGAAGGTGCCGTTGCCGTCGATGCCGGTGTTGCGCATCAGATAGCAGGTCCGGCCGAGCTCGGCGACCGGGGGCTGGCGGCCGGCGGCCAGGTGCTCGACGGCCAAGTCGAAGAGCCGGCCGGAGCGGTTGGAGCGCGACCAGGTCAGGGTGCCCGGATCGGCGCGGCCCTCATAGAGCTTGGGCAGCTCGGCGGCCAGCCGCTCGATCGCTTCAGGCGCGGCCTCGCCCTCGACCAGGGCGCCCATCATGTCCCAGGCGCGGCCGATGATGCGGCCGGTCCGGCCGGCGGCCGTGGGCTCGAAGGACAGCACCGGATAGCTGAAGCGCCAGCCGTCGGCCTCGATGGCGTAGCAAGCGGTGCCGCGGCCGCGCTCGTCGATGTCGAAGCGCTCGCACCGGATCTGCCAGCGCTGGCGGGCGGCGCGGGCGATCAGGCTGCGCGACGCGCTGATCCGCGACGGCTGGATGGCGGCCAGGCGTTCCGGCCGCATCAGCACGGCCGGTGGCCGCATCAGGGCCTGGGGCCGGAGCGCGCCTGATTCGGCCGGCAGCAGGGCGACGGCAGGGGGCATCTCAAGCCGCTCCGTACTGGGCGCTCAGGCGCCGCGCCGCGGCGATCGCGATCGGGCCGCAGCGGCCATGGTCGAAGCGGGTGGTCGGGCCAGAGATCGCCAGGGCCGCGATGCACTGGCCGGCGGCATCAAGCACCGGCGCCGCCACCGCCGCGACGAACTGCGGGTCGGTCGGCGCGAAGACCGCGAAGCCGCGCGCCCGCACCTCGGCCAGCGCCGCATCGTCGGGCAGGGCGATGCCCTGGTCGCGCAGGCGGTCGCGCATCTCGGGCGTGCCGAACGCCACGAGGACGGCGCCCGAGGCGCTGCCGCCCAGCGCCATGCGCGCCCCGACCCGCAGGTCGGCGCGCAGCACCTGGGTGGACTCGACGCGATTGATGATCACCGCGTGGTAGCCGTCGAGCACCGAGATCGTGGCGGTCTCGCCGCTCTCGGCGACCACGCCCTGCAGCAGCTCGGCCGAGCGCTCGCCCAGGTTCGCCTGTTCCAAGGCCCGCACCGCATAGAACTGGAAGCGCAGGGCCAGCCGGAAGGCGCCGTCCGCCGTCTGCTCCACGAGCCCCGCCGCCACCAGCGTCCGCAGCCGCTGATAGACCACACCCCGCGCATCGCCCGTCGCCTTGACCACGTCGGCCAGCCGCACCGGCCGCGGCGATGCCGCGACCACGTCGCACACGGCCAAGGTCTTGAGGGTGGAGGAGAGCGGTCGAACGGCCATATGTATTCTATTTAGAGACGACGTCTTCTATTTACGATAGGATGCGGCCCGGCCCGGCGTCAAGCCAGGGCCTGACTGGCTGAGTCTTGATATATCAGATTTCATTGGCTATGCCTGAACGCAGCAAAGCCACGCGGGCGGGGAGGACAACGGATGAGGCAGTCTCTGATCGCCGCGACGGCTGCGCTGGCGCTGGCCCTCGGGCTCGCCCCGGCCGAGGCGGCGTCGCCCGCCACCGCCCTGGTGATCGGCACCACCTTGAGCGCGGTGCCGTCGCTCGACCCGGCGGCGATCAACGCCCGGACGCCGTCGGAAGTCGTCTCGAACTTGTACGACAACTTGGTGATGGTGCGGCCGGACGACCTCGCCACCATCCGGCCGATGCTGGCGGACCACTGGGCCGTGTCGGAGGACAAGCGGACCGTCACCCTGACGCTGCGCGCCGACGCCACCTTCGCGTCCGGGCGTCCGGTCACGGCCGCCGACGCCGCGTGGACGATCCAGCGCGTCGTGAAGATGGGCCAGGTCGGCGCCACCGACATCGCGCTGTGGGGATTCACCCGGGACAATGTCGACAAGCTGGTCGAGGCGCCTGATGCCCAGACCCTGGTGATCCACCTGCCCGAGCCGGTTTCGGTCGAGCTGGTGCTGTATTCCCTGGCCGGCGCGTCGCTCGGCATCATCGACAAGCAGACGGCGCTCCAGCACGAGCAGAACGGCGACCTCGCCCAGACCTGGCTGAAGAGCAACAGCGCCGGCAGCGGCCCCTACAAGCTGACCCAGTGGCGCCCGAACGACATCCTGCTGTGCGACGCCCGGCCCGGCTATTGGGGCGGCAAGCCGGCGATGAAGCGGGTGGTGATGCGGCATGTGCCCGAGTCGGGCAATCTGCGGCTGCAGCTGGAGGCCGGCGACGTCGATGTCGGCCAGTACATGGCCAGCGGCGACATCGCCGCGCTGCAGGCCGAGGGCGCGACCGTCGACCCGGGCCCCGGCCTCGGCTTCTACTACATCGCCATGAACATGGCCGACCCGGACCTGGCCAAGCCCAAGGTCCGCGAGGCCTTCCAGCATATCCTGGACTGGAAGCCGCTGGCCGCGACCAGCATGCGCTTCGACGGCTTCCCCTGGCAGTCGATCATCCCCCGGGGCATGCCGGGCGCGCCGACCAGCGAGCCCACGGGCTACCAGTACGATCCCGATCTGGCCAAGCGGCTGCTGGCCGAGGCCGGCTACCCCGACGGCCTGAAGAAGACGCTGTTTCCGTCCTCGGACATCCTGATGAAGATGGCCGTTGCGCTGCAGGCCAGCGCGCGCAAGGCGGGCGTCGAGTTCGAGATCGTGCCCGGCGAGCATGTTCCCGACTTCCGCAGCCGGCGCTACCAAGTCCTGGTCGGCAATTCGGGCACCCGGCTGCCCGATCCGTACGGGACGCTGATCCAGTATGCCTACAACCCCGACAACCGGGACCAGGCGAAGCTCGGCGGCTACTTGCTGTGGCGGGCCGCGTTCGACGCCCCGGCGCTGACCAAGCGGGTCGACGATGCCAAGCGCGAAACCGACCCGGCCAAGCGCGCCGCGATCTTCGCCGAGATCGACCGCAGCTTCCACGACATGGCGCCGCCGCTGGTGGTGGTGCTGCAGCGCACCGATCCCTACGTCATCCGCAAGGGCGTGGCGGGCTACCAGGGCCATCCGGCCTGGTCCACCCGCTGGATCGACGTGACCAAGCACTGATGCCGACCGGGATGCGGCGCCAGGCGCGGCGCGCCGGGGGCCGCCTGCTCTCGATCGCGATCACCCTGACGGGCCTGATGCTGCTGACCTTCACCATGGGGCGGCTGCTGCCGGCCGATCCGGTGCTGGCGGTCACCGGCTCGGAGGTCGACCGCGCCACCTATGACCGCGTCTACCACGAGCTGGGCCTGGATCGGCCGGTGGCCGAACAGTTCCTGTCCTATGTCGGCCGGATCGCGACCGGCGACATGGGCCGCTCGCTGACCACCGGACAGCCCGTCGCCACGGATCTGCTGACCGTGTTTCCGGCTACGATCGAGCTCGCGATCGTCGCCATCCTGTGCGGCGCCCTGCTCGGCGTGCCGCTGGGCGTGGTCGCGGCGGTCCAGCGCGGCCGGCCGCTCGACCATGCCGCCCGGGTGATCGGGCTGGCCGGGCATTCGGTGCCGATCTTCTGGCTCGGGCTGATCGGCCTGATCCTGTTCTACGCCAAGCTCCACTGGGTCGCGGCGTCGGGCCGGATCGACGTCCTCAACGAAGGCCTGGTGCCGCCGATCACCGGGCTCATGCTGGTCGACACGGCCCTGCAGGGGGAGTGGGACGTGTTCCGCGACGCGCTCGGGCACCTCGCCCTGCCGGGGGCCGTGCTCGGCTACTACTCGGTCGCCTATATCAGCCGCATGACGCGCAGCTTCATGCTGGAGCAACTCGGCCAGGACTATGTCCTGTCGGCGCGGGCGAAGGGCGTGTCGCGCCGCGGCGTGGTCTGGGGCCACGCCTTCAAGAACATCCGGGTGCAGCTGGTCACTGTGCTGGCGCTCACCTTCGGCGGGCTGATGGAGGGAGCGGTGCTGCTGGAGACGGTGTTCGGCTGGCCTGGGCTCGGCCAGTACCTCACCCGCGGGCTGACGATGAACGACATGAACGTGGTGATGGGATCGGTGCTGCTGATCGGCCTCGTTTTCCTGACGATCAACCTGGTCTCGGACCGGCTGTACCGCCTGCTGGATCCGCGCACCCGATGACGGCGCCCCCCGACACCGCTCGCCTCCCGGCGCCCGGCCGCGGGCTCAGCGCCTGGCTGCGGGCCGAGACGCCGGGCAGCGCCGCCCAGCTGGCGGCGCAGCGCGCGTACCAGGGCTGGCGGCGGTTCGCCCGCCATCCGCTGGGGCTGGCCGGGTTCGGCATCATCGTCCTGCTGGTTGCCGTGGCGATCGGCGCGCCCTGGCTCGCCGGCCATGACCCGGCGGCGCAGGACATGGTCGGCCGGCTGCAGCCGCCGTCGGCGGCGCACTGGTTCGGCACCGACGAGTATGGCCGCGACGTGTTCGCGCGCGTGGTCCATGGCGCCCGCACGACCCTGCGCGTCGTGCTGCTGGTCACCGCCATCGTCGCCCCGATCGGGCTCGCGATCGGGGCGACGGCCGGCTATCTCGGTGGCCTCGCCGACGAAGTGCTGATGCGCGTCACCGACATCTTCCTGTCGTTCCCGGGCCTGGTGCTGGCCCTCGGCTTTGCGGCGGCGCTTGGCCCCGGCATCACCAATGCGGTGATCGCGATCGCCCTGACCGCTTGGCCGCCGATGGCGCGCCTGGCCCGCGCCGAGGCCCTGAGCCTCCGGCGCGCCGACTTCATCGCGGCGGTCCGCCTGCAGGGCGCCACCAGCGCGCGCATCATCCTGCGCCACGTCCTGCCGATGTGCCTGCCCTCGGTCGTCGTGCGGCTCACGCTCAACATGGCCGGCATCATCCTGACCGCCGCCGGCCTGGGGTTCCTGGGCCTGGGCGCCCAGCCGCCGCTGGCCGAATGGGGCGCGATGGTGTCCACGGGGCGCGAGTTCATGATCGACAGCCCCTGGGTAATCACCGCGCCGGGCCTGGCGATCGCGCTGGTCAGCTTGGCCTTCAACCTGGCCGGCGACGCGCTGCGCGACGTGCTGGACCCGAGGCTCGGCCAATGACTGGGCCAATGACCGCGCCGCTGATCGAGGTCCGCAACCTCCAGGTCGCCTACGGACACGGCGCCGAGATGGTCCCGGTGGTGCAGGGCGTGTCGTTCACGCTCGGCCGGGAGAAGCTGGGCATCGTGGGCGAATCCGGGTCGGGCAAGTCGACGATCGGGCGGGCGCTCATGCGGCTGCTGCCGCCCGGCGCCCAGCTCAGCGCCGACCGCCTGACGTTCGGCGACATCGACTTGGCGGCCGCCGGCGAGCGGCAGATGCGGCAGCTGCGCGGGCGCCGGATCGGCCTGATCCTGCAGGACCCGAAATATTCGCTGAACCCGGTGGTGCCGGTCGGCGCTCAGATCGCCGAAGCCTGGCGCCTGCATCATCCCGGCCGCGCCGGCGCGCGCGTGGCCCGCCAGCGCGTGCTCGACAGTCTGGAGGCCGTGAAGATCCGCGACCCGCACCGGGTTGCCCGGCTCTACCCGCACGAGATCTCGGGCGGCATGGGCCAGCGGGTGATGATCGCCATGATGCTGATCGCCGGGCCCGACGTGCTGATCGCCGACGAGCCGACGTCGGCGCTCGACGTCACCGTGCGCCTGGAGGTGCTGACCCTGCTCGACGAGCTGATCGGACGCCGCGGGCTGGGCCTGATCCTGATCAGCCACGACCTCAATCTGGTCCGCCGCTTCTGCGACCGGGTCATCGTCCTCTATGGCGGGCGGATCATGGAGACGCTGGCCGCCGCCGACCTCGACCGCGCGCACCATCCCTACACCCGCGGCCTGCTCGCCGCCCTGCCGGCCATCCACCGGGTCCAGCACCGCCTGCCCGTGCTTCAGCGCGATCCGGCCTGGCGGCTGCCGGCGGGGGCGAAGCCATGATCGAGGTCCGCGACCTCCGGATCCGGTTCGCCGCCGACGCCCCGGCGGTGGTGGACGGCGTGTCGTTCGCGGTGGCGCGCGGCGAGACCTTCGGGCTGGTGGGCGAGAGCGGCTGCGGCAAGTCCACCGTGCTGCGCGCCATCGCCGGCCTGGTCCCCGGCTATGGCGGCGACATGCGGCTGGACGGCGCCCCGCTGCCGTCCCGGCGGTCGCGCGGCTTCTTCAAGCGCGTCCAGATGGTGTTCCAGGATCCCTATGGCTCGCTGCATCCGCGGCAATCGATCCGGACCCAGCTGCTCGAGCCGCTGCGCAACCAAGGTCTGCCCCGGCCGCTGTCGGCCGCGGCGGCGGCGCTGGAGGCCGTCGGTCTGCCCCAGTCGGCGCTGATGCGCCTGCCCCACCAGCTGTCGGGCGGGCAGCGCCAGCGGGTCGCCATCGCGCGCGCCCTGATGCTGGAGCCCGAGGTGCTGCTGCTCGACGAGCCGACCTCGGCGCTCGACGTGTCGGTCCAGGCCGAGATCCTGAATCTGCTGATGGACCTGCGCGAGCAGCGGCGGCTGACCTATGTGCTGGTCAGCCACGACCTGGCCGTGATCGCGCATATGTGCCACCGGATCGCGGTGATGCAGGGTGGCCGGCTGGTCGACGGCTTCGACGCTTCAGCGCTGCGCCAGGGCACGCCCACGCACCCCTACACCCGGACGCTGCTGGCTGCGAGCGAGGCCCTGGGGTGAGCCGCGATCGGCTACTCATTGGGTGCAATCCCGATATGATCTCACCCCGCCATATGAATCACGTCCCGCACCACCGGATAGATCTCCGACGCCCAGCGCCGGCCGCTGAACACGCCGTAGTGGCCGACGCCGGTCTGGACATGGTGGCGGCGCAGATAGGGGCGGATGCGCGGGCACAGGTCCTGGGCCGCGACGGTCTGGCCGGCCGCGCAGATGTCGTCGCGCTCGCCCTCGACCGTCAGCAGGGCGGTGTGCCGGATGGCCGCCGGGTCGACGCGCCGGCCGGCGACGGTCAGGCGGCCCAGCGGCAGATCGTGGTCTTGGAACACCGAGCGGATGGTCTCCAGATAGAACTCGGCCGGCAGGTCCATGACTGCGAAATATTCTTCGTAGAAGCGCTTGATCGTCGCCGCTTTCTCGGGCTCGCCGTCGGCCAGGCTGCGGAACATGTCGGCGAACGCGCCCAGATGCCGCTCCAGGTTCATGCTCATGAAGCCCAAGAGCTGCAGGAAGCCGGGATAGACCCGGCGCAGCGCGCCGCCGAAGCGCAACGGCACCGTGGCGATGACCTTGCGCTCGAACCAGTCGAGCGGGTGCTCGGTGGCGAAGCGGTCGACTGCGGTGGGATTGACCCGGGTGTCGATCGGTCCGGCCATCAGGGTCATGCTGCGCGGGCAGCAGGGATTGCCGTCCTGGGCCATCAGCGCGACGGCGGCCAGCGCCGCCACCGAGGGCTGGCACACCGCCAGGATGTGGGCGTCAGGGCCCAGGCGCTCCAGGAAGCGGATCAGGTGCAGGACATATTGATCGAAGCCGAACCGGCCGTGCACCAGACCGACGTCGCGGACGTTATGCCAGTCGGTGATGTGGACGTCGTGGTCGACCAGCATGGTGCGCACGGTCTCGCGCAGCAGCGTCGCGAAATGGCCTGACATCGGCGCCACCAGCAGCACCGGCGGCCGGACGGCGATGTCGTCCCTCTCGAAGCGCAGCAGGCTGCAGAACGGCGTGCGGTCGACCACGACCTCGCGCACGGCGGTCTCGCCGTTGCCGGCGCCGACGCGTTCGATGCCGAACGCCGGCCGCTTGTGGGTCAGGGTGCTGCGGGCCAGCAGCTCCGAGGCCGCTGCCATCGCGCGTACCGGGTGCGCGTCCCCCAGTCCGGACCAGCGCCGCCCCAGTACGGCGGCCGCGGTCCGCGCCGCCAGCCGCAGGGGGGCCATGGCATCGGCCTGGGCTTGATAGGCGGCGTAGAGCATGATGCCGGCGATGCAAGCCCCAGGCCACGGCCGGCCAGTTGGCGCGGCCTTTGCACAGGCCTACGACGCATCGACGGAGCGGGGCGATGGCCAAGGCGACCCTGACGATCAGCAGCAAGACCTATTCGTCCTGGTCGTTGCGCGGCTGGCTGCTGGCGCGTTTCGCCGGCCTGCCGTTCGAAGAGCGGATCGTGCCGGTCGACGACCCGGCTGTGCGCGCCGAGATCCTGCTGTTGTCCGCGTCGATCCTGGTGCCCTGCCTGACCCATGATGGCGTCGCGGTTTGGGACACCCTGGCGATCGCCGAATATCTGGCCGAAATCCGGCCCCGGGCCGGGCTGCTGCCGGCCGACCGGGCGATGCGGGCGCGCTGCCGCTCGATCTGCGGCGAGATGCATTCGGGCTTCACCGCCCTGCGCTCGTCGCTGCCGATGAATTTGCGCGGCCACTTTCCGGGCTTCAAGGTGTGGTCGCGCGCCCAGGCCGACATCGACCGGATCCTGACGATCTGGCGCGACTGCCTGGCCGCCCAGGGCGGTCCCTACCTGTTCGGCGCCCGCTCGATGGCCGACGCCATGTATGCGCCGGTCGTGACTCGGCTCCTGACCTACGACGTACCGGTGCCCGACGATGCCGCCGACTACTGCCGCACGATCATGGCGATGCCGGAGATGATCGCGTGGGTCGAGGCGGCGCGCCAGGAGCCCGACGCGGTCGAGGAGCTGGAAGTGGAATTCTGAACCGCTCAGGCGATGCGCAAGCGCTGCTCAAATCCGTGGCACCAGCGAAAGGACCGACGGCGATGGACACCGGCAGCACCACCCAGTTCTCCCATGTCCGCGAGGGCGAGACGCCATACCGCGAGGGCGGGCTGCGCGATTTCTTCCGCTACCGCGACCTGGGCATCGCCGCCGCCACCGGCGGCCAGGTGATCGCCCAGCTGGTCAAGGCGCACGAGCCGCCGCAGGACGGCACCGGCTGGCACCGGCATGTCGCCAACTTCCACATCGTGATCATGCTCAAGGGCTGGGCCCGCTTCATGTACGAGGACCAGGAGACGCTGGTGAAAGCCGGCGACTGCGTTCACCAGCGTCCGGGCATCGTCCACTACCTGTTCGACTACTCGCCCGACATGGAATATTTGGAGATCGCCAGCCCGGCCGATTTCCAGACGGTCGAGATGCCGGGGCCCTGCCCGGTGCCGCCGGTCACACCCTCTTAGCGCTACTCGATCGCGACGAAGTCCAGCCAGGCGCCGCAGGCCGCGCTGGCGGGAACCCGCAGCCGGGTGCCGTGGCGCTCCATGGGCACCTGGTTGGCCGCCAGATATTCTGCCGTCTGGTCGAGGTCGGCGGTGCCGAGCGTCAGGCCCACCAGCGGCGGCGCGCCCGAACCCGGAACCACATAGACATGGCCGGCGCGCAGGGCCAGCACGCCGCGGCTGGTCGGGTGCAGGTCGAGGACGTGGGCAAGCCGGCGCTCGAACTCGGCGGGGTCGGGCACTGCCACGGTCACGGCCTCCAGCGACTCCACGCCGTTGGGCTGCAGCATCAGCGGCGGCTTCCACAGCAGGTCCGGGGTCAGGTGCTGGATCGCGAAGAACTGGCCTTCGGGCAGGACACCCGCCGGGAAGTCCACCAGCTCGAAGCGGGCGAGTCCGGGACCGTCGATGTCCTCGACCGGACGCTCCAGCGGGTGCGGCGGGTCGACGGGCAGGCCGCGCGCCGCCAGGTCGGCCGCGGCGGCCTTGGCGTCGGGCACGTCGAAGGCCACCAGGTGCGCGCCCTCCTGCCGGTCCAGCACGGCGCGCAGCCGGCCCTTATAGCCCGGGTCGATGACGCCGATCAGCTCGACATAGCCGCGCCCCAGCATGATGCAGTGATTGCCGGTGCCGACCCGCGGCCGCGCAGCGCCCGGCACCGGCGGCGGCAGGGTATGGGTGCCACGCGGCGTCAGGTTGAAGCCGAGGCGGCGATAGGCAATGGCGGCGGCGTCGAGGTCGCGGACGGCAATGCCCACATGGTCGAGCCCGAACGGCGTCATTTCTGCACCCACTGTCCGTTCTCCTGGAGGAACCAGGTGCCGGCAGGCGCGGCTTTCAAGATCTCCTGGGCATAGACCCGGCCGACCTGGTCGACCGGTGCATGGTCGGCGGCGGCGCGCTGCTGGTAGAGCGCCTTGCGCTCGCCATTGACCCGGTCGACCAGCGCGGCAAGGTCGGCCGAGGCCGTGCCGCGGATCACGGCGTAGCCGTCGAAGCGCTCGCCGACCTGCCCGGCGGCGCGCGGCCCATCGAGCGGCCGGCCCTGCGCCCAAGCGCCCGATGCGGCGAGCAGCAGGCCCGCCGCGGCCAGCAGGCCCAGGACGCGCCGCCGCGGCTCAGAAGATCGGCTTGCTGACGACATCTTCCTTCGCCTTCTGCTCGACCTGGAGCCGCACGTCGGCGTCCAGCTTGATGTTGAGGTTGATCGTGATCGGCTCGCTCGGCGCCTGGACCTTCACGGTCGGCGTGCAGGCCGCAAGCCCCAGGGTCGTCGCCGCGACCGCCAGCCCTATCAGCCGCATTGCGGCTCCTTATGTCAGACCCGGTCCCTCACATAGCACGGCGCCCGATCCGATCAAGGATGCGGTGCGACGGCGCCGCGGGCGATCCCGCCGGCGGCCTGGAGTGCCGCTTCGGCCAAGGCGGCGAGCTTGGCGAAATCGGTGTCGAGGCGGATGTTGAGCGCGAACGGCCGGCCGTCCAGCACGGCCGGATTCGCGCCTTTGAGATGCAGGACCGCGGCGTCGTGCTCGATGTCGACGGCCAGGCTGTCATAGTGGAAGTCCTTGAGCGCGTCGCGCAGCAGCGCGACCGACTCGCCGGCGTCGGCGGGCAGGCCCTGGCCGGTGTAGCGGATGACGCCCGGACCGCGGCCGGTGACCTGGCCGGCCTCGAGGGTCGGCTTGCCGCCGGCCAGGGCCAGCGGCAGCACGCCGTCCAGCCGGCCGCTGCCGCTCAGGCCCTCGACGCCGATCAGGTCGAGCAGCGGCGCCAGGTCGACATTCTCGATCCGCAGCGGCAGCGCCAAATCGGCCGGCAGCGGCTGCCCCGGCGCCAGCGTCAGGCCGCCGGTCGACAGCCGGCCGCCGGCAAAGCCGGCATCAAGCGCTTCGACGGCGACCCGGCCGTCCGGCCGCAGCTGGAACGACAGGGTCAGCGGCATCGGCGCCAGTCCCGGCGCCGTGAGCGTGGCAATGAGGTGCTGGTGCGGCGGCGTGGCCGGCGGCGCCAGGCTGTCGATGCGGATGTTGGCGCGGCCATCGGCCAAGTGGGCGGCCGGGGCCGCGATCCCCAGCCCGTCGGCGCTGACCACCAGGTCGGGGGTCAGCCGGCCGGCTTTCCAGGCGACGGTGCCGGCCAGCCCGATCGTGCCGGTGACCGCCGGCAAGCCGGCGGGCAGCGCCGGGACCAGGTCGCGCGGCTGCAGCTTGCCCGGTGCGAACCGGGCCAGGGTCAGGGCCAGGGTTGCGGTGGCGGTGCCGGCCACGAGGTCGGCCTGTCCGGTCATCGTCAGGCGGGCGGCGTCCTTGTGGGCGCTCGCGGTCAGGCTGGCCTGGATGGCACGCCCATGGCGCTGGGCGTGCAGCTCGGCCGTGACCGGCGCGACGCGGGCCGGCGTGGTCCGGTCCGTGACGGCGCCGCTGGTGGCGGCCAGGCGGGCGATCTCACCCTGCCACGTCAGGTCGGCCGTGACGCCGGTGGCCGTGACGGCCGGCGCCGTCACCGCGGCGCCGGCCAGATGGAGCTGTCCGCGGTCCGGCGCCGCGACGGTGGCCGTCACGGTGCCGCCGGCCACCTGCACCGGGCCGAGATCGCCGGCGACCAGCAGCTCGGCCGCCAGCCCCGCAGCGGTGGGCGCGATCCGGCCGGACAGGCGCGCTTCGCCCTGTCCCCAGGGTGCGGCCAGGCCGATGCGGGCGTCGACCAGCACCAGCATGGCGGCCGGCAGCACCGGCAATCCGCTGTCTGGAGGACCATTCCCGCTGGGCGCCGTGCCGCTGCCGAGGCCGGCAATCGTGACCGTTCCCGCGGCATCCACGGCCACGTCGAGATGCAGGCCTTCGATGGTGATCCAGTCGGCGCGCCTGCGGCGCAGGCCCGCGATCGACAGCCCGACGTCGACCGCGGTGGCGCGGATCGCGCCGCCCGGACCGAACGCGACATCGGCCAGGTGCAGCCCGTCGAGGCCGATGCCGGCGACGCGAAGCTGGACCGGACCCAGTCCCTCACGCTCGATCGCGGCCACGAGCAGCCGTTCCGCGGCGGCCCGCCCGGCCAGCCACGCGGCCGCGCCCAGCGCCAGCACCAGGACCGCCAGCCCGGCCAGGATGCGGCCGATCCTCATGCGCCGTAGGCGGCGGCCAATGTCGCCAGCTCCCGGCCCAGGCGCGGCCGCCACTCGGCCGGGGCCAGCAGCTCGGCCCCGGGCCCCAGCCAGCGCACCAGCTCCAGCACCTTGTCCGGATCGCTCTCGCCATAGGTCATGATCACCCGGTCGGGGCCGTCCGGCTCGAAGGCGCCGAAGCCGAAATACCAGTCGGCGGCGAGCCGCCGGGCCTGGTCCGCCGTCATCCCGATCCGGACCGGGCTGAGCCGGGACCAGCGCGCCATCGCGTCGGCCAGCCAGCGCCGGCCGAGATGGGGGCGCACGTCGAAGGGCTGCTGGTCGACGCGAAAGGTGCTGGCCTCGATCGCCGCGACCCGGTCGGCCCGCCAGAACCGCCGCCGCGGGCGATCGGGGCCGAGGCGGTTGCCGATCAGGTACCAGCGGTCGCGGTCCCACAGCAGGCCCAGCGGCTCGGCCTCGATCGCCTCGGCCGCCGGGCGGTAGGGCGAGCGGTAGGTGAAGCGCACCCGGGTGGCGTCGAGCACGCCGCCCAGGAACAGCTCGACCGCCCGCGCCTCGGCCAGGCGCGCGGCGTCGCCGTCGGGGCCTTCGGGCTCGGGATGGAAGGCGTCGGCGGCCGGGCGCTCGACGCCGATCAGGCGGTGGCCGTCCAGCAGCAGCGGCCGCAGCCGTGCCGGCAGCGCGGCCACCAGTTTGCGCTGCGCGGTTTCGAGCTCGCCGGCAAAGGGCGGCACGCGCAGGCCGCGGGCCAGCGCCAGCCCGACCAGGGCCGCCACCGTCTCGCCGCGGGTGAACGTGACAGGCGGCAGGAAATAGCCCTCCAGCAGCCGGTAGCCGCCGCCGGCGCCGCGCTCGGCATAGACCGGCACGCCGGTGGCGCTCAGCATCTCGACGTCGCGGTAGATGGTGCGCACGGAGACCTCGAAGCGCCGCGCCAGCTCCGGCGCCGTCACGCTGCGCCGGTCGCTGAGCAGCAGGAGGATGCCGAAGGCGCGTTCGATTCTGGTCATGGCCTTGCCTCCGAGCTGACAGCGGCGCCTGCAGAAAAACAAGCGCGCCATCAGAAGGCCGGATCAAACCTGACACGGGGCTGTCAGGTCGCGGGGCCTAGGGTCACCCCGCACCGATGATTCTGGAGGCTCAGATGTTCGACCATATCTCGATCGGCGTCCGCGACATCCACCGGGCGGGGCGGTTCTACGACGCGGCGCTGGCGCCGCTCGGCCATCGCCGCCTCAGCGACGGCGAAAGCTCGCTCGGCTATGGCGACACCGCCGTCGGCCTGTGGATCCTGGCCTGCGAGCGGCCGGTACCGGCCGACCCCCAGTCCGGCCTGCATGTCTGCTTCAAGGCGCCGAGCCGCGCCGCCGTCGACGCCTTCCACACGGCCGGCCTTGCGGCCGGCGGCCGCGACAATGGCGGACCGGGCCTGCGCGCCGACTATGGCGATTCCTACTACGCCGCCTTCGTGGTCGATCCGGACGGCTATCGGATCGAGGCTTATTGCGCGGTGCCGGCGTGACCGGCCGCCGCGCCCTGCTCGCTGGCGCCGGGGCCGCGATGCTGGCCGGTCCGGCGCGCGCTACCTCAGGAGGATCCGCCATGACCGACACGCCCCTTGCCGCCGCCCTTCACGCCGTCGGGCCGGCTGCCGACCGGGCCGACAAGCTTCAGCTCTACGGCTGGGTGGTCGGCCACTGGACGCTTGATGCGGTCTATCACCTGCCCGAAGGCGGCGTCCGTCGCGGCCGTGGCGAGATCCATGCCGGCTGGGTCCTGGAGGGGCGGGCCCTGCAGGATGTGTGGATCGTTCCACCGCGCGGACAGGCGCCCTCGGACCCGCCGTTCTGGGGCGACTTTTGCGGCACCACCCTGCGCGTCTATGACGCCAGGATCGACGCCTGGCACATCCTGTGGGTGGATCCGCTGCGGCAGGTCTACCGCCAGCAGATCGGCCGGGCGCGCGGCGCCGACATCGTGCAGGACGGCGTCGACGAGTCGGGAGCGCCGGTGCGCTGGAGCTTCACCGACATCCGGGCCGACTCCTTCCGCTGGACTGCCGAGCGCTCGTCCGATAGCGGGCGGACCTGGCAGTTGCTGGTGGAATTGCTGCCGCGCCGGGTTGCGGGATGAGGCGGAACCCTCAGGATGCCAACAGCCGCTGCAGGTCCCGCACGCCGAAGGGCTTCTTGACCAGCTGATAGGGGACCGGCTGCGGCAGGTAGTAGCCCGAGGTCAGCACCACCTTGAGGTCGGGCCGGCGCCGGCGGGCCGCGGCAGCGAGGTCCAGCCCGGGCATGTCGGGCATGCGAACGTCGGTGAACAGCAGTGCGATCGCCGGCGTCGCGGCCAGGATGCGCAGAGCCTCGGCCGCGCTGGCGGCCTGCAGCGCGGCGGCGCCGACCTGTTCGAACATGACCGCGGCGGCGTCGCGCACCATGCCGTCGTCATCGACGATCAGCACGACCGGTCGGGGCACGGGACACATCCCCCCTGCGGGCGAGACCAATCGCGCATCGTCAGGCGGACGGCCGCCAGCCGCCATTCGCCGGAGCGCGTAGTCTTGTTGGCGCAGGGGGGCGGGCTGTGGTCAGTCCTCCAGCAGGCGCGCAGCGATGTATCCGGCGGCGAAGGCGCCCACCAGGCACAGCAGCGGCTGCGCGGCGATCATGCCGCCGAGCTTCTCGTTGAAGGAGTTGCCGCTCATGTCGTCATAGGCGCGCTTGGCCTGGCCCGCGACGTCGTTGGCATAGGACCAGGCCTTGCCGGCCGCGTCGGCGGCGCCGTCGGCGGCCTTGGAGACGGTGGCGGCGGCCTCTGCGGCGCGAGCGCGCAGGGCTTCAGGGTCGAGGGCGGCGGTCAGGGTGTCGGGCATCGGATCCTCCTCGATGCGGGGTCGATGCTTTGAACGTTCCCGGAGCCGGCCATGTCCCGCCGGATTTGAGGGAAAGCGCCCGGACCGTCCGACGACGCCAAAGGGGGCATGCGGCGCGCGGGGGGCATACGGCGCGCCCGAATTGCCCCACAATGAGGCATCCACCGTCCATGGAGCTTGCCCGATGACCAAGGACCGTTACCGCAAGGCCGCCATCGGCAACCACAAGCTCAGCCCCGAGACCCTGATGCTGGGCTATGGCTACGACCCGACGCTGTCGGAGGGCGCGGTCAAGCCGCCGGTGTTCCTGACCTCGACCTTCGTGTTCCATTCGGCCGAGGACGGCCGCGACTTCTTCGACTATGTCGCCGGACGGCGCGAGCCACCGGCCGGCGAGGCGGCCGGGCTGGTCTATTCGCGGTTCAACCACCCCAACAGCGAGATCGTCGAGGATCGGCTGGCCATCTATGAAGGCGCCGAGACCGCGGTCCTGTTCTCGTCGGGCATGTCGGCGATCGCGACGACGATCCTGGCCTATGCCCGGCCCGGCGACGTGATCCTGCACAGCCAGCCGCTCTATGGCGGCACCGAGGTTCTGGTGACCCGCACGCTGACCGCTTACGGCATGAGCGGGGTCGGCTTCGCCAACGGCGTCGACGAAGGCGAGATCGCTGCCGCCGCCGACACGGCCTTCGCCCAGGGCCGGGTTTCGATCGTGATGGTCGAGACCCCGTCGAACCCGCTCAATACCCTGGTCGACATCGCGCTGGTCCGGCGGGTGGTCGACGGGCTGGCGGCGCGCCATGGCGCCAAGCCGCCGGTGATCGTGTGCGACAACACCCTCCTGGGCCCGGTGTTCCAGAAGCCGCTGGCCCACGGCGCCGACGTCTCGGTCTATTCGCTGACCAAATATGTCGGCGGCCATTCCGACCTGATCGCCGGCGCCGCCCTCGGCGCCCGGTCGGTCATGAAGCCGGTGCTGGCGCTGCGCAGCGCCATCGGCACCCAGCTCGATCCGCATTCCTGCTGGATGCTGGGGCGGTCGCTGGAGACCCTGTCGCTGCGCATGAGGGCCGCCGCGCACAACGCCGTGGCCGTGGCCGATTTCCTGCGCGGCCATCCCAAGGTCGCCCGGGTGCACGACCTGGCGCGGCTGCCGGCCGGCTCGGCGCCGGCCCGGACCTACCAGGCCCAGTGCGGCGCGCCCGGCAGCACCTTCTCGTTCGACATCAAGGGCGGCCAGGGCGAGGCCTTCCGGCTGCTGAACGCGCTGCAGGTGTTCAAGCTGGCGGTCAGCCTGGGCGGCACCGAGTCGCTGGCCTGCCATCCCGCCAGCACCACCCATTCCGGGGTGCCGGTCGCGGTGCGCGACCGCATCGGCGTCAGCGAGGCGACGATCCGGCTGTCGATCGGCATCGAGAACCCGGACGACCTGATCGCCGACCTTACCCTGGCGCTGGCCAGCGCTTAGGCGCCGCCGGTGTCGGCGCTTTCAGCGCCGCCCGTGTCGAGCGCCCGGGCGCGCTGAAACGCCGGGCGCTCGGCACAGCGGGCGAGGTAGGCCTCGAACACCGGATTGGGCTCGACGATCTTGAACAGCTCGATGCCCCACAGGAGATCGCTGCCGATCATCACGTCGGCGGCCGAGAAGTGGTCGCCCAGGATCCACGGGCCCGCGGCCAGGGCGTCGCGCAGCGCGCCGAACACCCGGTCATAGTCGCCCCAGCCGGCGGCGCGGCTGGGCAGCGCCACGTTGGCGAACTTCTGCGTGAACGCCGGCTCGATGCAGGCGGGCGAGAACATCAGCCATTGCAGGTAGCGCCCGCGCCTGGGATCGCCGACCGGCGGCGCCAACCCGGCCTCGGGCACCTGCTCGGCGACATAGGCGCAAATTGCCGCGGACTCGGCGACCGCTGCCGGGCCGTCGGTCAGGGCCGGCACCTTCATCATCGGATTGATCGCCCGGAATTCAGGCGTCGACTGAGCGCCGGCATTGATGTCGACCAGCACCCGCTCGTAGGGGCGCCCGGCTTCCTCCAGCATCCATAGCGCGCGCAACGACCGGCTCTTGGGCGCCCAGTACAGCGTCATCGGCATGGCGTCCTCCCATGTTTGTGCGTGGACCATAGCGGGGCCCGCCGCCGTCGCAAGTCCGCACTTCTCACTAATCTGATTAAAACACCGGATTCACTTGAAGGCGAAGTAAACGGACGGTTTAATCTTTTGACAGCAGTCGGCGATTATCATGCGCGAGCAACCCACAGTATCGGCCGCCACATGCCGTCAAGCTCCGACCTCGACGATCTCCGGCGCAGGATCGAACAATGCCTGCGCCTGGCCAAGCATACGACGGACCGCGAGATGGCCCGCATGCTGCGCGATCTGGCCGAGGAGTACCAGGCGCGGCTCACCGCCCTGGAGCGCCCAGGCCTGGAGCGGCAGCCGGCGTCAGTCGCTTAGCGCCGCGCCGGTCCGGCCGGCGGCCGCGCCGGCCGTGGTCTTGAGCGGCACTTCCCGAAGGAACAGCACGGCCACCCAGGTCGCCAGCGCCAAGCCGCCGGCGACATAGAAGACGTCGTGCACGGCGCGGGCGATAGCGGCCAGCACCGCCGGCCGCAGGGCCGCCGGTGCCAGCTGCAAGGCATCGGCGCCGGCATGCAGGAGCGCGATGCCGGGTGCCGCGCCCAGCGCCTCGTGGCCGGGCAAGGATCCCACCAGCATGTTGAGCCGGGCGATCAGCACGGCGCTGAACAGTGCCACCCCGAACGAGCCGCCGAGCGAGCGGAAGAACGAGACCGAGGCGGTGGCGGTGCCCAGGTCGCGCGGGTCGACGGCGTTCTGGACCGCCGTGATCATGACGGGCATGACGAAACCGGGCCCGAGCCCGGCGATCGCGATGGCGCCGGCCGCCAGCGCGATCGGCGTGTCGGCGCCGACCTGGGCCAGGAGCGCCATGCCGGCCACCGACACCGCCGCACCGATCAGCGGGAACCGCTTATAGCGGCCGGTCGCGGCCATCAGGCGCCCGGTCGTGACCACCGAGACGATCCCGGTGGCCGTGAACGGGATCAGCATCAGCCCCGAGTCAGAGGCCGACAGGCCGTAGAGCAGCTGCAGGAACAGCGGCAGCACCACGATGCCACCGATCATGCCGACCGAGGTCAACAGGTTGATCAGGTTGGCGAAGACGAAGATCTCGTTGGCGAACAACCGCGGCGGCAGCACCGGCTCCGACGCCCGCCGCTCCTGGCGCACGCACAGCAGGAACAGCACCGCCGCGGCCGCGGCGAGGCCCAGGATCAGCGGCGAATCCCACGCCGCCTCGTTGCCGCCCATGGTCGTGACCAGCAGGACGCAGCACACCGCCGATACGATCAGCACGGCGCCGGGATAGTCGATCTCGTGGCGCACGCCCCGGGGCACCAGGCGCCTGAGGGCCTGCTGCGACACCGCCAAGGCGCCGATGCCGATCGGCAGGTTGACCCAGAACACCCAGCGCCAGGACAGATGATCGGCGAACACGCCGCCCAGCACCGGGCCCAGGATGCTGGCGGTGGCGAACACGCCGGCGATGTAGCCCTGATAGCGGCCGCGCTGGCGGGGCGCGATGACGTCGGCGATGGTCGCGTGCGCCATGGCGATCAGGCCGCCGCCGCCCAGGCCCTGCAGCGCCCGGAAGGCGATCAGCTGGCCCATGGTCTGGGCCATCGCGCACAGCACCGAGGTGGTGAGGAAGACCGCGATCGCGACCTGGAGCATGCGCTTGCGGCCATAGAGGTCGGACAGCTTGCCGTAGATCGGCGTCGCGGCGGTCGAGCTCAGCAGATAGGCCGACACCACCCAGGACAGCCGGTCGACCCCGCGCAGGTCGGCAGCGATGCGCGGCAGGGCGGTCGCCACGATGGTCTGGTCCAGCGCGGCCAGGAACATGCCCAGCATGAGGCCGACCAGGATGACCAGGGTCTCCCGATGGCTGAAGGCCCGCTGGCCGAGGGGTTGGGGTGCAGGGTCCGGCACGGCGCCACGCTACGCCCGGCGGTGCCGGCCGCCAATCCCGCGGTGCAGCATGGGCCGATGCGTGCGCCGCGGAACCGGAGGGCCGCACCGGCCGTCCTCCTGCCATGATCGAAGGGGCGGTGGCACGATCGAGGACGGTGGTCGACACCCGGCGGCGGGTCCTGGTGCTGGCCAACGACGACAGCGGCTCACTCGGCGCGGGGCATCCGCCTGATGCCATCACGGCGCAGTTTGCCGGCCATGGGGTCGAGGCGGCGGTCGAGCGCTGCCGCGGCGCCGACCTGGCCGCCGTCGCGGCCGCCGGG
>CAZEFK010000012.1:0-51419 GCA_964511405.1 uncultured Comamonadaceae bacterium
TGGACCTTCGCTCAAGTCCCTAACGCGACAAAGGTGGCCTGAGAACAGCGCTTACCGTTGTCCAGCTACATGTTGATGCCGGCAAAGAGTCGGGCGGCCGCCCTCGCCGCATACCCGCAAGTAGCTTACCTCGAACAATGCTGTCGAGGGTCAATAATGCTACAGAACATCGAACTTTGGTGCTTGCCCGTCAAGAGATGATGTCGTGGACTCAGCTGCAATTGGAGCCGTCCGCGCTCCGAGCTCCGGATGGATTCACATCACCGCATACAATAGCTTCGAATGGCGCGCACCTTCCCGCAACCCTCTACCATTTGGCACAACAGGCAGAACAAGCGCGACAATACGGTGCCGAGGACATTTACACTCAAGTGGCAAACCGATTGGCCGAGCTAGTCGAAAATGTCGCTTCGATCGGGATCGAGGTCGACGAAAAACGACAAGTCGTTAATATCGTAATGACCGATAAGCAAGGCACGCCGCATCTCGCCAGTGCCTTGTCCGATGGAACACTGCGTTTCATGGCACTGACCGTGATGGAATCGGACCCCAGTCCGCGCGCACTCATTTGCCTGGAGGAACCGGAAAACGGAATGCATCCGCAGCGGATTCCCGCGATGATTCGTCTTCTTCAGGATTTGGCGGTCGATACCGATGAGCCTGTTGGAGTCGATAATCCATTCCGCCAGGTAATCATCAATACGCATTCACCGTCCGTGGTGGCCGAAGTTCCAGATGATTCCCTCTTGCTCGCCGAGCCCACCCCAAAAATCGTGGGCGGAGAGCGTATTCACAGCCTTTCGTTGCTTCCCCTACCCAACACCTGGCGGTCAAAGCTCGATCCTGCTATGCGAACGGTTCAGAAAGGTCATCTCTTGGCTTATTTAAATCCCATCCAGGGGAGCCACGACGGTCTTTCTCATAATGGAGATTTGACTTCAAACGCACCGCGCGCAGCCCCGCGTCGGAGAGTGAAGGATCGAGACGACTTGCAAATGTTGCTTCCCGGCCTGGCGTCGGATTGATGGATATCCTTAATGCGCTTCACCTTAGTGACAGATGGATCTTCCGATACTGTTCTCCTTTATATTCTTGACTGGCTCCTCAAAAAGAGGAGCCGAGAATTGTTCGAAAGCACGTGGGCCGATCTCAGAGGGTATCGACCAGCGCCGCGAAGCCTTTCGGAGCGATTGAAAGCCGCGATGGAGCTTTATCCTTGTGACCTGCTTTTTGTCCACAGGGATGCCGAACGGTCGCCGCACGGTGACCGGGTCGCCGAGATCCGCGCCGCACTCCCTGTGGGTCTGGAACAGCCTGTCGTATGCGTCGTTCCGGTTCGTATGCAGGAGGCGTGGCTCCAGATTGACGAACAAGCTCTGCGAACGGCCGCCGGCCGCCCACACGGAACAACGGCACTCGAATTTCCGGTACTAAGAGCGCTGGAAGCCGAACCCGACCCCAAGCGTTTGCTCCACGATTTGTTGCGCCGGGCAAGTGGCCTAACTGGACGTCGAGCAAAGCGATTCCGGCCAGACATACAAGCGCACCGATTGGCCGAGCTCATCGAAGACTACAGTCCGCTATTGCAATTGCAAGCATTTAAAGAGCTCGAGAGAGATCTGAACACAGCGTTGGCCGTTCTAGGGGCAGCTGCACAGCCTCAGAACGCCGCGACGGTCGGCCCTCAGAGGCGCTCGTGAAGAGATTTGGTCGCCCTGGCCGTATTCCGGCGGAGAGTTCCTCTTACATTCACCCGAAGAACAGCCTCTCTATCCATCGGTCGTAACTTAGCTTGGCGGCGAGTTCCTAATCGGAGGCCGCCCATGGATGCCGAGCCGCTCATGACCGCCCGCGCGCACCGGGCGCGCCCGGTGCGCCACGCCGCGCTAGACCGGCTGGCCGACCGCCGGCTGCTGCGCGAGCTGGCCTATGTCGACGGCAAATGGGTGGCGGCCGACGACGGTGCCACAATCCCGGTCCAGGACCCGGCGAGCGGCGGCGCCCTCGCCTGGGTGGCCCGGCTCGGCGCCAGCGCGGCAGACCATGCGGTGGGCGCGGCGGCGCGCGCCTTCCCCGGCTGGGCCGGCCTGCTGCCGCAGCAGCGCGCGGCGCTGTTGCGCGCCTGGCACCAGCAGATCATGGCGGCGCGTGACGACCTGGCGCTGCTGATCACGCTGGAGCAGGGCAAGCCGCTCGCCGAATCCCTGGGCGAGATCGATTATGCCGCCTCGTTCGTCGAGTGGTACGCGGAGGAGGCGCGGCGGCTCAACGTCGAATCGGTGACCAGTCACCTCCCCGACGCCGAGATGCTGGTGCGGCGCGAGCCGCTGGGGGTGGCCGCGGTGGTGACGCCGTGGAATTTCCCCTCGGCGATGCTGACCCGCAAGGCCGCCGCGGCGCTGGCCGCGGGCTGCACCGTGGTCGCCCACCCGTCGTCGCTCACCCCCTTGTCGGCCCTGGCGCTGGCGGAGCTGGCCGACCGGGCCGGGCTGCCGCCCGGCGCCTTCAATGTGGTGACCGGCGACGCCGAGCCGATCGTCGGCCTGATGTGCGCGGATCCGCGGGTGCGGGCCCTGAGCTTTACCGGATCGACCGAGGTCGGCCGGCTGATCGCCGAGCGCTGCGCCCCGGGCCTGAAGCGCCTGGTGCTGGAGCTCGGCGGCCACGCCCCCCTGCTGGTATTCGCCGACGCCGACCTGGGACGCGCGGTCGAGATCGCGGTTGCCGCCAAGTTCGCGACTTCCGGCCAGGACTGCCTGGCCGCCAACCGCATCCTGGTCGAGCGGGCGATCTATCCCGCGTTCTGCGCCGCCTTCGCCGCGCGGATCGCCGCGCTCGCCGTGGGCCCGGGCCTGGCGCCCGGGACCGAGATCGGCCCGCTGATGCACGCGCGCGCCCTGGCCAAGGTCGAAGCCCATGTCGCCGATGCCAAGGCGCGCGGCGCCCGCTGCCTCACCGGCGGCACCCGCCATCCGGCCGGCCCGCTGTTCTACGCGCCGACCTTGCTGGCCGACGTCCCCGATGATGCCCTCGTCATGCGCGAGGAGACCTTCGGGCCGGTCGCGGCCGTGTCGCCGTTCGACGGCGAGGACGAGGCGGTCGGCCGCGCCAACGCCAGCGACTACGGCCTGGTCGCCTATGTCGTGACCCGCGACGGCGCCCGCAGCCTGCGGCTTGGCCGGCGCCTGGCCTACGGCATGATCGCGGTCAACCGGGCCAAGCTGACCGGGCCGCCGGTGCCGTTCGGCGGGATCAAGCAGTCCGGCCTCGGCCGCGAAGGCGCCCGCCACGGCCTCGAGGCCTTCACCGAGCTCAAATATCTCTGCCTCGACCTCGCTTGAACACGCAAGGAGCCCTGCCATGCCGGATCATGCCAACGACCTCGCGGCCTGGGACCGCGATCATTTCTTCCATCCCTCGACCCATATGGGCGCGCATGCGCGCGGCGAGCTGCCCAACCGCATCATCGCCGGCGGCGAGGGCGTGCACATCGTCGACCGCGACGGCCGGCGCAGCCTGGACGCCTTCGCCGGCCTCTATTGCGTGAATGTGGGCTACGGCCGGCGGGAGATCGCCGACGCCATCGCCGAGCAGGCGCGCCGGCTGCCCTACTACCACGCCTATGTCGGCCACGGCAGCGAGCCCTCGATCCAGCTGGCGCGCATGATCGTCGAGCGGGCGCCCGCGGGCATGAGCCGCGTCTATTTCGGGCTGTCCGGCTCCGATGCCAACGAGACCAACATCAAGCTGGTCTGGTACTACAACAACGTCCTGGGCCGGCCGGAGAAGAAGAAGATCATCTCGCGCTGGCGCGGCTATCACGGCTCGGGCGTGATGACCGGCAGCCTGACCGGGCTCAAGGTCTTCCACGACGCCTTCGACCTGCCGCGGCCGCCGGTCCTCCACACCGAGGCGCCCTATTACTTCCGCCGCGCCGACCGCGGCCAGACCGAGGCGGCGTTCAGCCGGTTCTGCGCCGAGCAACTGGAGGCGCTGATCCAGGCCGAAGGGCCCGACACCATCGCCGCCTTCATCGGCGAGCCGGTGCTGGGCACCGGCGGCATCGTGCCGCCGCCCGACGGCTACTGGGCGGCCATCCAGGCCGTGCTGGCGCGCCACGACATCCTGCTGATCGCCGACGAGGTCGTCACCGGCTTCGGGCGCCTGGGCACCATGTTCGGCGCCGACCGCTACGGTCTCAAGCCCGACTTGATCACCATCGCCAAGGGCCTGACCTCGGCCTACGCGCCCTTGTCGGGCGTGATCGTATCGGACCGGGTCTGGCGCGTGCTGGAGCGCGGGTCGGACAAGCTGGGCCCGATCGGCCATGGCTGGACCTACTCCGCCCATCCGCTGTGCGCCGCCGCCGGCGTCGCCAACCTGGAGCTGATCGACCGGCTGGACCTGGTGCGCAACGCCGCGGAGGTCGGCGCCTATCTCACCCGCACCCTGGCCGACGCCCTGGCCGACCATCCGATCGTCGGCGATGTCCGCGGCGCCGGCATGCTGGCCGCCATCGAGTTCGTGGCCGACAAGGCCGACCGGGTGTTCTTCGACCCGGCGCTCAAGGTCGGGGCGCGCATCGCCGCCGCCACGCTGGAGCGCGGGGTGATCGCCCGGGCCATGCCCGAGGGCGACATCCTGGGCTTCGCGCCGCCCCTGTGCCTTACCCGCGAGGAGGCCGACACCGTGGTCGGCGCGGTTGCCGGCGCGGTTGGCGCCGTCGCGGCCGCGCTGTGACCGCCATGCCGCATCCCGCCACCATGGCCGCCGTGCTGCTGACCGGCCATGGCGGCCCCGACCGGCTGGTCTATCGCCGCGACGTGCCGGTGCCGGTCCCCGCCGCCGGCGAGGTGCTGGTCGAGGTCGCAGCCTGCGGCATGAACAACACCGACGTCTGGGTGCGCGAAGGCGCCTACGGCACCGAAACCGACCCGGCCGCGGTCTCGACCTGGCGCCGCCAAGGCTCGACCCTGACCTTCCCGCGCATCCAGGGCACCGACATCGTCGGCCGCGTGGCCGCGGTCGGCGCGGGCGTGCCGGCCGGCCGCATCGGCGAACGGGTCATGGTCGATTTCAGCATCTACAATACCGAGGGCGACAGCCTGGCCGAGATCGACTACATCGGCCACGGCCGCGACGGCGGCTATGCCGAGTATGCGGCGGTGCCGGCGGACCACGCCCACGCCGTGCAGGCACCGCTCAGCGACGCCGAGCTCGCCACCTTCTGCTGCGCCTACCTGACGGCCGAGCACATGCTCGACCGCGCCGCCGTCATTGCCGGCGAACGGGTGCTGGTCACCGGCGCATCCGGCGGCGTGGGCTCGGCGCTGGTGCAGCTGTGCCGCGCGCGCGGCGCCATTCCCTATGCCGTGGTCGGGGCCGGCAAGGCTGATGCGGTGGCCGAGCTGGGGGCCGAGGCGGTGATCACCCGCGGCGACGGCGACCTGGCCGGGTCGGTGGCGCGCGCGACGGGCGGGCGGGCGATCGACGTCGTGGCCGACGTGGTCGCCGGGCCGCTGTTCAACGACCTGCTGCGCATCCTGCGCCCCGAGGGGCGGTACACCACCGCCGGCGCCATCGCCGGCCCGGTGGTCCAGCTCGACCTGCGCACGCTGTATCTCAAGCACCTCCAGCTGCACGGCTCGTCCCAGGGGACGCGCGGCGCGTTCCGCCGGCTGCTCGGCTACATCGAAGCCGGCCGCATCCGCCCGGCGCTGGCCGGAGTCTACCCGCTGTCGGAGTTCCACCGCGCCCAAGCCGACTTCATCGCCAAGGGCTTCGTCGGCAAGCTGGTCGTGGCGCCCGACCAGCGCCTGGAGGCGGCGTGCCGGCGGCCGACGTCCGGCGGGTGCGACCGTCAGTCCAGCTCGTGGACGGCGTAGCGCATGAGCTCGGTCCAGGTCCGCTCGACGCGCCGGAGCGTCCGGTAAGCCTGCTCCAGGTCGCGCGATCCGGCGCCGTCGGCAGCCAGGGAGTCGGCCTGGTCCTCCTCCCAGGCCCGCAGATGGTCGACCAGCGCCTGGCCCTTGGGCGCCAGGCGCAGCCGCGCCACGCGCCGGTCGCGCTGCGACGTGCTGCGGTCGACATAGCCGGCTTCGATCAGGTGCTTCAGGTTGTACGACGCGTTGGAGCCCAGATAGTAGCCGCGCTCGACCAGGCCGCGCACCGACAGCTCGTCCCGGCCCAGCGCCATCAGCATCACCGCCTGGGCCGGGCTGATGTCGTCGGCGCCCAGACGCCCGACCTCGACCCGCACCAGGTCCAGATAGCGGCGATGCATGCGCTCGACCATGCGGACCAGGTCCGAGAACAGGGCGCCCCCCGCCACCGGAGGCGTCGGCGTGTCCAGGCCAAAGATGGCGTCAGCGGTCATGCGTAATCCTGTTTTGATTGAGCGCCGAAGTGGGCCGGCTTTGGAGCGAATATCTTGGGAAAGAATTACGGTTCTCTTGACAAATTCTTCCAGTTGACCCGAATTTTCTTTAAATTTGACCACGACGCCGGGCCGCCGGCGCGGCAACCGCCGGCCGCTACGACGGGCTGCACGTGTGGGCAGACAATCCCGGCCGAAACGGCCGGCCAAGCGGGACCCGGTCAGATGATGGTCGGGCCGAACAGCGAGCTGTTGTGGGACGAATTGAGTATGCTCTGCAGGGTCAGCACCAGCAGCTCAGAGGACAACACCGACAGCGACTGGTTCTGGGCCGTGAGGTTCGACAGCGCCGGGTTCTGCGAGAACGGCGCCAGGTTCTGCGGCGCCACGGTGGCGCCGGGCACCGGCTGCAGCTTGATCGGCTGGACCGTGCCGCCCGAGGAGTTGGTGACGCTGAAGAAGTTCACGGCCGTACCGCCATTGTACAGCGTGATCTCCTGGACCGTGGCGCCGACGTTGGCGCCGTTGGTCACATAGAGCTGCGTGACCGGCAGCTGGACACTATTGGCGTTGTACACCGCGGGTAGCGTGACGGCGCCGGCGGGCGCCGTGGTGGTCAATACCGGGTTGCTGCCGGTGAGCAGCGCGGCCGCGTCCGTCGCCTGGGTCTCGAAATAGACGAGCGCACCCGTGGTGGTTTTGACCGCGATGGTGTTGACCGGATTGCCCAGCAGGTCGGTGTTGTTGGTGACCTGGATCGCCGCCCCGGTCGAGTCGACGAAGAGCTGGGTCGACGTGGCGCCGGTCGGGCCCGCCACCGCTGACAGCGCCCGGCCGGTCGAATCCACCTGGCTGTAGAAGGTGGTCAGCGCCCCGAACTGGTTCTTCAGGCTGACCGCGATCACGGCGCCGCCGGCGTTGTCGTAGTAGGTGGTGACCGGCACGACCGAGCCGTTGGCGTCGACGATGGTCGGTGTCGTCGGCAGCGTCGTTCCCGAGGGCGGCGTCGTGGTCAGGCCCGGCAGGCCGCCCGGCGGCGCGGTCTGGAAGCCGACCGTCTGCCCGCTCGAGGTCTTGAACTGGGCGGTCGAGACGACATTACCGGAGCCATCGACAGCGGTGCCGACCGAGACCGGGTGGTTCTGGGTGTCGGTGAGGACGCTGCCGCTCGCGGCGGACGCCTGCGACAGCGCGCTCGATTGGTTGGGCGACAGGAACAGCGACAGCAGGCTTTGCGCCAGCACCACCGATGCGTTGTTGTTCTGGCTAAGCGCCGCAAACGCCGTCGGCTGCGACTGCGCGAAGTTCAATTCGAGCGCGAGCTGGGTCAGCGGATCGATGCTGCCGAAAAGGCTGGTGATCCCGGTCGTCATGCCCATCCCCTTTTGCGGAAGGCGGCGCCTTCGCCGATGGTCCGGGCGGCCGGACGCTTTTGGCGAATCTTCGAGGCAATCATGCCATAGCCGTCAGCTCCGGAGAAGCGGCAGCGGCCGTGCGCGCCGGTCGCAGCGAGCCGCGGACAGCCGCAAACCGGCAACCATCCATTAACCCATTTCCGCGCAAGTTTAGCCATCGGCAGCCTGCCTGCCGGCCGTTGTGGGACCACAGCCATGGGCCTGAAGGGGCTCGCGATCCTGATCGCCGCCGGAGCCGTCTCGGTTGCGCCGGCGGCGGCCGACGACAGCAGCAACCTGCTCAAGACCGCCCTGCCCTACTGGAAGATCGGCGAGCTCGACAAGGGCCTGAGCCGCCAGTGCAGCGTCGGCAAGTTCAACCAGCGCATGCCGTATCAGTTCACGGCCCATTTCGACGGGCTGACCGGTGCCGCCCTGCTGGGCGGCGCCAAGGGCTCCGGCCTCAACCTGTCGGACCCGCTCGGCCTGGCCGACCCGGCCTACGACTACTGGTTCTATCGGGATGGCACGCCGCTGTGCGAGGTCTTCCGCGCGCCGGTGCGCAAGCCCGCCCGGTAAAAAACGTCGCGCCGATTGCCGGCGGCGCCGGCCGGCGCTATCGATGCCGGATGGATGTGCGCCTGGCTCGACGCGCGCTGCTGATCTTCGGTGGCGGGCTTTTGGTTCTGATCGTGGGGCTGGCCGGCTTGTTCGCCGGCCGGCTGGTGACCGACACGGCCGTGCCGATGCCCCGCATCGCCATCGGCGGGCCGTTCCAGCTGACCGACCAGAACGGCCAAGCGGTGACCGAGAAGAGCTATCCCGGCCGCTATCTGCTGGTGTTCTTCGGCTACACCTACTGCCCCGACGTCTGCCCCACGACCCTGGGCGCGCTGGCCGATGCCCTCGGCCAGCTGGGCCCGCTGGCCGACAAGCTGCAGCCGCTGTTCGTGAGCGTCGATCCCGACCGCGACACGCCCGCGGTGCTCAAGGCCTACACCGGCAACTTCGACAAGCGCATCATCGGCCTGACCGGCACCGCCGACCAGATCCGGCAGGTCGCCAAGGCCTACCGCGTCTATTACGCCCGCCATGGCGACGGCAGCGACTACACCATGGACCACAGCGCCGTGGTCTATCTGATGGCGCCCGACGGCCGCTTCCTGACCACCCTGCCGCCGGACATGCCGCCCGAGCAGATGGCGGCGCTGATCAAGTCGAAGCTCCAGGGCTGACGGCCGCGGCGACAAGCCGACTGCTCACGGTTCGGGAACCCGGCTGAACGTCCGCTCCGGCTGGACTGGCGTGGTGGCGGGCCGCCGCATCGCCACGAACGAGGCGCCCTGGACGATCAGGCAGGTCCCGCACGCCGCGGCGAACGCTGCGAACAGGCTGGTGCGGGTCAGCAGCAGGCCGAGCGTTGCGAAGAAGCAGGCAAAGCCGAACAGGCCCATCATCAACCCGCGCACGACCAGCCGGCCGCCAGCCGGTCCCTGGCCGCGCTGGGTGAATACCGCCAGCACGGCGGCGAAGATCGGGAACGAGGCCGCGACGCCGCTGAGCCGCGGCCCCAGCGCCGCCGCAGCGGCCGTGACCGTGACGACCAGCGCCGTCGCCACGATCATGCGCAAGGGAATGTCCCAGGCCGGATGCAGGCGCGAGACCTGGGCCACCGCGGGCGGCGGCGTTATCCGCAGCCCGATCGCCAGCGCCGCGACCGCAACCGCGAACAGGACGAGATGCGGCAACGCCAAGGCTTGCAGCAGGGTCGCCCCGGCGATGTAGCTCGCGGCACCCGTGGCCACAGCCACCGGCCAACCGCCGCACGCTGCCCAGAAATAGCCGGCGGCGAAGCAGGCCTGGGCCGCCGTTCCCACCAGCGTGCCGGCCGCGGCCTGGCCGGCGAAGGCCGCCCCTTGGTCCAGGGCCAGGAACACTGATACCGGACCCGAGGTCAGCGGCAGCCCGACGATCCAGCCGCCGACCGTGCTGCCCCACCGGCGCCCGGCCAGGCTGGCGCCAAGGATCAGCAGCGGCGTGAGGCACAGCTTCAGGATCAGCATGGCGCCGCCAGCGTAGTCACAAGCGGCCCGCCGCCGCCAGTCGCTGAGCCATGGCCGCGACCACCGGCGCCCAGGCGCCCCGCGCCGGCTGCCGGAACAGGCGCAGCGTCGGATACCAGGGACTGTCGGCGCGATCCGTGAGCCAGCGCCAGTCGGCAACCGCCGGCAGGGCCACCCAGGTCCGGGCGCCGACGGCGCCGGCCAAGTGGGCGACGGCGCTGTCGCAGGCGATCACCAGATCAAGGCCGGCGGCCAGCGCCGCCGTGTCGAGGAAGGCGCCGTCGCGGTCGAGGCCTTCGGGCCGCAACAGGTCGAGGCCGGGCTCCGGCTCGGGATCCAGTGCGACCAGCCGGACGCCGGGCACCGCCGCGATCGGCGCCAAGGCGGCCGGCGCGATCCGGCGCGCCGCGGCGCTGGCGTTGGCGGCGTTGGGCCGCAGGGCCACGCCGATGCGCAGCCCCGCCGGCGGCAGCCAGGCGCGCCAGCGCGCCAGGCGATCGGGCTCGGGCGCCAGATAGGGCGCCGGCGGCAGCGTGTCGAGCGTCGCGCCCAGCAGCCGCGGCAGGCTCATCATTGGCATGTGGCCATCGACCGCCGGCAGCGGTTCGCCGCGCTCGAGCGCATCGGCGCCGGCCAGCGGCGCCAGCAGCCGGCGCAGGCGCGGCGGCACTTCGACCACCAGCTCGGCCCCCAGGCGCCGGGCGGCGGGCAGGAAGCGGACGACCTGCAGGCAGTCGCCCAGCCCTTGCTCGGCATGGACCAGCACCCGCACACCCGGGCGGCCGTCCCACAGCGGCCCGGCGAACCGCCGGACCCCTGACCCCGGCAGGTCGAAGCGCGCGTCGAAATCGGCGAAGCCGGCCGCCAGGTCGCCGGCGGCGAGGCGCATGCAGGCGGCGTTGAAGCGGGCCGCGGCCACGATCGCCGCGTCGCCCGGCAGCATGCGGGCGCGCTGGAACCAGGACTCCGCCGCGGCGGTCCGACCCAGGTCCCGCAACGCCACACCCAGGGTATTGGCCGGTCCGGCCAGGCCGGGGGCCAGGTGCGCCGCCGCCTCGGCCGCAGGCAGCGCCGCCTCGGGATCGCCCCGCGCGAGATCCAGCACCGCCAGGCGCTCATGCAGCGCCGCCGCCTCGGGCGCCGCGGCGATCGCCGCGCGCAGGACGTCCGCCGCGGCGGTGCGGTCGCCGGCCTGCTCCAGGACGTCGGCATGGACCACGGCCGCGGCCGTCGGTGCCAGCCGCCAGGCTTCCGTCGACAGACTCAGGGCTTCGGCCGTGCGCCCCTGCTCGCGCAGCACCAACGCCAGGTTGGACCACCACGCCGCCTGTCGCGGCTGGGCGGCAATGGCGGCGCGCAAGCGCTCCTCGGCCTCGCCCGCATCGCCGCTGCGATAGGCGATGCCGCCGAGCTGCCCCTGGCAATGGCCGATCTCGGCGGCGTCGGCGGCGATCGCGAGCACCGCCCGGTAGGTCTCGGCCGCGCCCGCCGCGTCGCCGGCCGCCAGGCGGCGATCGGCGGCGCGCAACGCCTGGGCGCGGTCCGCCGCGGTCAGAGGCGGACCACCTCGCCGGTCCCGGCGCCGCGGATCATGGCGTCGAGCAAGCGCATCGCCCGCACGCCGTCGGCGATCTGCGGAACGTCGGTCGGCCGGCCCTCCAGCAGTGCTGCGAACTGCGCCAGGATCGCATGATAGCCCTTGTGGTCCTCGTTGGCGGCGACGGTCAGGTTCGGCTCCCAGGTCAGGGTGTCCTGCGCCGGGTCGAGGGTGGCGCCGGGGTCCGACGCCTTGAAGGCCGGCGCCCGGTAATAGGCGACGCGGTCGACGTTGCGCACCTCGACGCGGCGATGATCGCCCATCACCTGGATGAACTCCATGGGTGTGCTGCGCGCCTGGATGGTGCCCATGGCGAGCGTGCCGATGCCGCCCGACTCGAACTCGAAATCCAAGTGCAGCAGCAGCTTGCCCGGTGCGGTCTCGGTCCGCCGGGTGCGCAGCGCCGCGACCGGTCCCATCAGCCAGGGCACCAGGTCCATGTAGTGGACGCAGTGATGCAGGTAGAAGCCGGTGTAGTCGACATTGCCGGCGAAGTATGTCGGCGCGGTCATGTAATGGCCGAGGAAGCCCAGCCGCGGCCCGAATTCCGCGCCCGACAGGATCGTGTGGGCGATGCGGTTGCCGGTCGAGTAGCGCTTCATGAAGCCGACCGCAACAGGCTTGCCGGCCTTGGCGGCGGCCGCGGCGATCGCCTCGGCGCCGGCCGTATCGCCGCCTGGCGGCTTCTCCATGAACACCGGCAGGCCGCGCCCGAGCGCCGCCACCGACAGGCTGACATGCAGGGCGGGACCGACCGCCATGCCGACCGCGTCAAGGCCGGGATGGCCGAGCAGCGCCTCGGCGTCGCGGTAGCCATGGGCAACGCCGTAGCTGGCCTGGGTCCGCGCCAGCGCCCCCTCGTCGCGGTCGCACACCGCCGCCAGCTGGAACGGCAGCCGGGCAATCTGCGGCAGCAGCATCTCGGTCGCGTGGCGGCCGCAGCCGATCCAGCCGAGCTTGATCATCGCGCGGCCTCCAGGTGGCGCTTCAGCACCGCCAGGCTCTGGACCAGCTCCGGCCCTTCGTCGCGCGCCGGCGCCCGCCACTGCGCCAGCGGCACGCCGAAGCGATGGTCGTCGCGACGGAACGGCTCCAGCGTGATCGGGCCCCGATACCCGGCCTGAACGAGCGCGCGGGCGATCGCCGCCCAGTCCAGATGACCGGTGCCGATGAAGCCGCGATGATTCTCGTTGGCCTGGAAATGCACCAGATGCGGGCCGCAGTCGAGGATCGCGCGGGCGAGGTCGCCTTCCTCCATCGCCATGTGGAAAGTATCGAGCATGACGCCGACCGCGGTCGAGCCCACCGCCTTGACCAGATCAAGCGCCTGGGCGCCCAGATTGACCCGGTCGGTCTCGAAGCGGTTGAGCGGCTCGACGGCCAGGGTCACGCCCGCCCCTTCGGCATGGGGCGCGGCGGCGCGCAGGCCCTCGACGGCCCAGGCCTCGCGGGCGGCCCGCAGGTCCTCCGGCACCGGCCGCGGCGGCTGGCCGGCGAACACCAGCGGTCCGCCATACAGCGGCCCGCCGACCAGGGTGGCATCCAGCGCGGCGGCGACGTCGACGCAGCGCTTCAGGTAGTCGATGCCGGCCTGGCGCGCCTTGGGCTCGCTGCCGGTCAGGTCGCGCTCCAGGTTGACCCGCGCCGCCAGCGCCACGCCGAGGCCGGCATCGGCCAGGGCCGTGCGGGTCTCGGCCAGGTCCAGCTCGCCCGGCTCGGGCACCAGGAGCTCCACGAAGTCCAGGCCCTGGGCCTTGATCTTCGGGAACAGCGCAAGGTGCGCCCGCTCGAACGGGCGGGCGTAGAACATGGAAATGATACCGATGGGATTGGGCATTACTTCACCGCACCGGCGGTCAGGCCGCCGACCAGACGTCGTTGCACGAACAGGAACAGGATGGTGACCGGCAGGGCCGCGACCGTGCCGCCGGCGGTCAGCATGCCCCACTGGATCTGGAACTCGCCGATCAGCAGCTGGAGCGCCACGGTGACGGTGCGCACCTTGGTGCCGGCCAGCATCATCGCGTAGAGGTACTCGTTCCACGAGGTCACGAAGATGTAGATGCCGGTGGTCACGATGCCCGGCAGGGCCAGCGGCAGCACCACCCGCCACATGGCCTGGAGGCGCGAGCAGCCGTCGATCATCGCGGCTTCGTCCAGCTCGGTCGGGATGGCGTTGCAGTAGGACGTCATCATCCAGACCGAAAACGGGATCGCGAAGGTGCCGTGCCCGCAGATCAGCGCCAGGTAGGTGTCGAGCAGCCCCAGCGCCCGCATCAGCACGTAGATCGGAATGATCAGCAGCACCGTCGGGAACATGTTGATCGCCAGGAACTGCACCAGCAGCAGCCGGCGGCCGCGGAAGCGGAAGCGCGAGAAGGCGTAGGCCGCCGGCACGCTCAGGACCAGGCCCAGGGCCACGGCGCCGACCGCCACCACCAGGCTGTCGGCCATGTTGCCGAGGAAGGTGGTGCGGGCCAGCAGGTCGATATAGTTGGCCAGCGTCGGGTGCTGGGGCAGGTAGGTGATCGGCTGGGCCGCGAGCTCCGCCGTGGGCTTCAGCGACGACAGCACCATCCAGGCGAAGGGTGCCAGGCCGAACAGCAGGATCAGGCCGAGCGGCAGCCCGATCTCAAGGCCCTTGGCCAGGGGCGTGCGATGGTCCTTCATGGATTGGCCTCGCGTCCGACGCGAACCACATAAGCAGCCACCGCCGCCATCAGGAGCAGCGCTAGCATCACGGCGAGCGCCGAGCCGTAGCCGAACTGCATGCCGCTGTACGCCTTGAGGAAGGCATAGAGCGGCAGGGTGTGGGTGGTGTAGCCGGGGCCGCCGCCGGTCATGACCAGGATCACGTCCAGGGAATTGGCGACCCAGATGGTGCGCAGCAGCAGTGCCGTGCCGATCACCGGCCGCAGCGACGGCAGGGTCACGTGCCGGAAGCCCTGCCAGCGGCTGGCGCCGTCCATGGCCGCGGCTTCGTAATGGTCGGCCGGGATCGACTGCAGGCCGGCCAGGATGACCACGGCAAAGAACGGGAAGCCCTGCCAGGCCAGGGTCAGGATCACCGCGCCCAGGGCCGTCTCGGGCCGCGCCAGCCAGGCGATGGGCTGCGACAGCAGGCCCAGGCGCAGGCCCAGGTCGTTGATGACGCCCAGGTTGAAGTCGTACATCCAGGTCCACATCAGGCCGATGATCACGCTGGGCAGCGCCCAGGGGATGATCACCAGCGCCCGCGCCACGGCGCGGCCGCGGAAGCTCTGGTTCAGGATCAGGGCGGTGGCGAACCCCAGCAGGAACTGCAGCCCGACCGCGCCCACCACCCAGACGGCGGAGTTGCGCAGGCTGATCCAGAACACTTCGTCCTGCAGCAGCTTCAGGTAGTTGCCGAGGCCGACGAAGGGCACCCGCTTCGGCCGGAACAGCACGAAGTCATAGAAGCTCATGCTGGCGGCCTGGATGACCGGATAGAAGACGATGCCGACGGTGGCGATCAGCGCCGGCGCCAGCAGCGCCCACGGCGTGATCGCCCGGGCGGCGCGGCCCCGGCTCCTCACCGCGGCGGCCCGCGGCGGCTGGACGGCTTCACAGGATGCGTCCTCCCTCGGCATTCGCGGTACCGCCCTTATCTTGCCATGCCGGCGGCCGTCCGCGGCACATGCGCGTTGGCTGTAATATCAATATCGATAATTAGGCCGAACGCAAGCGCGCTCCAAGGTAGACTCATATGTGACTGATTCAGTCTTAAATGAGACTTTCTGGATTGCCCGCCGCGGGTCGCCCGACTATCATGCCCTTGTGTGCAGGCGAGCGGGATCAACCGCCACCGGCTGGGGATCGGATATGGGTGCCGATTTGATGGGGCGGAGGTCTGTGGCCGCGGCATCCGAGGATCTCCCTCGCGTGCATTATTCCGGAGCCGCGTCGCACCCGATCTATGTCGATTGCCAGTGGGCGCCGGTTCGCGGCGGGACCAAGCCCGGCGTGGTGATGGTGCATGGCGGCGGTCACACCGGCAGCTGCTACCTGACCACCCCTGACCTGCGGCCGGGCTGGGCGCCGCGCTTCGCCGCGGCGGGCCGGGATGTGTTCGTGCCGGACTGGCCTGGCCATGGCCGGTCACCGATGCGGCCGGATTTCCCGACGCTCGGCACGGCCGACGTTGCGACAGCCCTTGTCTCGTTGCTCGAGGAGATCGGCCCGGCGGTCCTGCTTGTCCACTCCGCCAGCGGACCGATCGCGTGGTGGATCGCGGAGACGCACCCGGCGCTGGTCGCCGCGATCGTCGGCCTCGCGCCCGGTCCGCCCGCCAACCTGCTCCCGGCCCTCCCCGACGACCCGGCCGTCCTTCACGCGCTAGCGAGCGACGTCGGCGCGGGCTGCCCGGTCCATGCCACCGAAGACCGGCCGGTCTGGCTGGACGCCGCGTTTGCCGCCGCCTACTGGGCGAACGCGCCCCGCTTTCCCCGCCAGGCGTTCGACACCTACTGCCGCTCGCTCGTACCCGAGAGCCCGCGCATCTTGAACGAGCGCTTCAACATTGGTGGACGCGGGCTGCGAATCCGCGATCCGCAGAGCCTGCGCCGGCAGCGCATCCTCATCGTCACCGGGGACCACGATCCTCGCCATCCGCGCCGGACCGACGAGTCGACGGCGGCCTATCTCGGCGCCGAGTTCCTGTGGCTCCCCGACCGCAGCATTTCCGGCAATGGCCACATGATGATGATCGAGGATAACAGCGACGACCTGGCGGCGATTGTCCTCGCTTGGCTCGATGCCAACGGGTGCTGACGCTCGTCTTGGGAACAATCGGATTGCAGCGGAGGAGACGCCCCATGAAATGGACAGTGCTGTGCGGCTTGCTGTCGGTGGCCCTCCCGATCACAGTCGCCGCCCAGACTGGCGCCGTCCAGACCGGCAAGGAGGCGCTCAAGATCGGGGTCCTGACCGACCTTGCCGGGATAACGGCCGACATCACCGGCAAGGGGTCGGTCGTCGCCGCCGAGATGGCCGCCGAGGACTTCGGCGGCACGGTGATCGGCAGGCCCATCCAAGTGCTATCGGCCGACCACCAGCACAAGCCCGATGTCGCCGTCGCCGTCGCCCGGCGCTGGTTCGACGTCGATGGGGTCAGCGCCGTCGCCGACGTGCCGAACTCCGGCGTCGCGCTGGCGATTCAGACCCTCGCCCGCGAGAAGAAGCGAATCGTCCTCTATTCCGGCGCCGGCACGACAGCGCTCACCAACGAGCAATGCTCGCCCTATGGCTTCCATTGGACCTACGACACCTACGGGGTATCGCGCGGAACCACGTCCGCCGTGGTGAAGGCGGGCGGCACATCGTGGTTCATCCTGGCCTCCGACTATGCGTTCGGACATCAGCTCCTGGCCGATGCGACCGCCGTGATCACGGCGTCAGGCGGCACGGTGGTGGGGTCCGCGTTCCACCCGCTCGGCACCGCCGATTTCGCTCCCTTCCTGCTGCAGGCGCAGGCATCGGGCGCCAAGGTCATCGGCCTCGCCAATGCCGGCGGCGATACCATCAACGCCATGAAGCAAGCCGGCGAATTCGGCCTCGCGAAGACCGGACAAAGCCTCGCGGCGCTTACGCTGTTCCTGCAAGACGTCCATGCCATGGGGCTCGCCAGCGCGCAGGGCACATATCTCACGACCGCGTCCTATTGGGACATGAATGACGCCACGCGCGCGTGGTCGCGACGGTTCATGTCCAGGACCGGCATGATGCCCTCCATGCTGCATGCCGGCGTCTACGGCGCCGTGCGCCACTACATCCAGGCCTTGGCCAAGGCCGGCACCGACGACGCCGACTCGGTGGCGGCAGCGATGCGCGCGCTTCCGATCGACGACATTTTTTCGCAGAACGCGCACGTCCGGTCGGACGGGCGGATTACCCGCACGATGTATCTCGCGCGCGTCAAGACCCCGGCCGAGTCCCGATATCCGTGGGACTACTTCGAGATCGTGCGACCGATCCCGCCCGAGGAGACCGTGTGGCCCCTCGGCGCGAGCAAGTGCCCGCTGGTCAAGGAGCGGGGCTGAAGCGGCGCCTCCCGGCCGGGCCGCCTCAAAGCTCCCCAACCGACGCCCAGGCCGGCACGTGGTCGATCAGCTTGTCGAGCAAATGTTCGAACGTCTGCCTCTGGTGCGGCGTCAGGCACGCAAGCATCGCCTGCTCGCGATCGCGCAAGAGCGGTATGTACCGGCTGTAGGTCGCGCGGCCATCGGCGGTCAGGAACAGCCGCTGACGCCGGCTGTCCGCGGGATCGACCTCGCGGCGCAGGAGCTTCTTCTTTTCCAATGCGATCACCCCACGGCTGATATTGGCCTTGAGGTGGCCTGAAAACTCGCAGATCTCGCTTGCGGTGACACCCTCGCGGAAGCTCAGGAAGATAAGCGTGACGATTTCCGGCCGCGTAAGGCCAAACTCCATCTCGATCTTTCGAAACGAGGGCTCCCGATAGAAGTTCAGGACGTAGCCGATCTTATAGGCGACCTTTATCTCAGTGCCTTCGAAGACGCCGGCAATCTCGTCCACCCTGCGGTCTTTCCTCGCCCGCACCCTGCGAGTCATTTAGCCTCGGCTCCCATGCTCGTTCCGCACGCAATCATCACGCCGTGCAGGCGAACCGAGTCAACCGCCTGCAGGCCGTCGCAGGACCGGCATATCGGCAATTCAGCGGAGCGCAAGGGCGACGGTGGCCCAGGGGACCGGGAGCGCCGTTGCCGGGCGCTCCCCGTCCCATGGCCCGGTCCGCTGGCGGCTATGCGGCCTGGATCTCGGCGATGAAGGTCTCGACCTGCCGGCGCACGGTCTCGGACTGGTCGGACAGTTCGCCGGAGGCCGCCAGCACCTGATGCGCCGCGGTGCCGGTTTCGGCGGCGGCCTCGGTGACGCCGGCGATGTTCGACGAGATCTCGGTGGTGCCGGCGGCCGCCTGCTGGACGTTGCGGGCGATCTCCTGCGTCGCGGCCGACTGCTCCTCGACCGCGCCGGCAATCGCCGACGCCACCTGGCTCATCTCGGCGATGGTCGAGCCCATCTGCTGGATCGCCGTCACCACATCCCGCGCCGACGCCTGGATCGCCCCCACCTGGGCCCCGATATCGCCGGTCGCCCGCGCCGTCTGGGTGGCCAGGCTCTTGACCTCGGCCGCCACCACGGCGAAGCCCTTGCCGGCCTCGCCGGCGCGCGCCGCCTCGATCGTGGCGTTGAGCGCCAGCAGGTTGGTCTGGCTGGCGATGTCCGCGATCAGCTGCACCACGTCGCCGATGCGCTCGGCGGCATCGGCGAGGCCGCCCACGGTCGTGCTGGTCTTGCGGGCGACCTCGACCGCGCCCTGGGCGATGGCCGCCGACTGCGCCACCTGGCGGCCGATCTCGGTGATCGAGCCCGACAGCTCCTCGGTCGCCGTCGCCACGGTCTGGACATTGGCCGAGGCCTGCTCGGTCGCGGCGGCGACGGCCGCCGCCTGCCGGCTGGTCTGCTCGGCGGTCGCGGTCATCGAGGTCGCCGTCGACTGCATTTCGGTCGCCGCCGAGGCGACGGCCTTCAGCATGGCCGACATCTCGTCGTCGAACCGCTCGGTCAGCGCACTCACCCGCTCGGCCCGGACCATGCGCGCCTGCATCTCGGCCGCCTCCTTGGCCGCCAGGTCGCGGGCCCGGATCAACGCCTCCTTGAACACCTGGACCGAGCGCGCCATCAGCCCGATCTCGTCGCCGCGGCCGGTCGACGGCACCTCGGCGCCATAGTCCCCTTCGGCCAGCCGCGTCATGGTCGCGGTCATGCCCACCAGCGGCGGCACGATCGACCGGCTGGTCACGACCACGACCGTGACGGCGATGCCGATGCCGACGCCGAGCATCACCCACAGCAGCCGGGTCAGCAGCGTGGCCTGCGCCTCGGTCGCCGCGCCGTCGTCGATCAGGTCAGCCCGCTGGCGCGGGACCAGGCCGTCCTGGCGCTCGCCGCTGGCATCGGCGCGGCCGTTCAGCAGCTCAACCAGGCGCCCGGCGCGCGGCGCCGCTTCGTTGGCCAGCAGCCAATGGGCCTCGTTCCACCGGTCCGAGGCGCGGATCGCGAACATCCGCGGCGGCAGCGGGGCGAACCGGTCACGCGCCTGGACCAGCCGGTCGAAGGCCGCCGCCTGCGCCTGAGACATCTCGGCGCGGCGCTGAGCCAGCAGCGCCACCTTGGCCTGATTGATCGCCCACAGCGTGTCGAATTCCTTCTGGAACGCGGGGTCGCCGGTGAGCAGGTAGGCGCGGATCGCCCCGATCGCCATCGCCATGCTGCCGCGCGTGTCGGCGAAGGCGACCAGCAGGCTCTTGCGGACGTCGGTCGACGCGATGCGGCCTTCCTCGTCGATCAGGACCGTCGCCTGATCGAGGATGCTCTTGGCGAGCGGCGCCGCCTCGGTCTGCAGAATCTTGGCCGCGGGCTGCTCGTCGGCGGTGTGGGCGACCGCCTCGACCTTGTCCTGCGCGGCATGCAGCGCGTCGAGCAGCGGCTTGGCCTCGGCCCAGGCCGTTCGGTTGCGCGGATCGGTCCAATTGGCCGACAGGCGATCCAGTTCGGCGCTGTCGGCCGCCATGTCGCGCCAGAGCGCCGTGCGCTCGCCCTTGAACGCGTCGGTGCCGGTGATGACCCAGCCGCGCAGCGCGGCCAGGGTGGCATAGACCTTCGCCGACAGGTCGCCCGCAGCCAGCGCGGTCGGCACGCGCAGGCCGACCATCGTCGCCGTCGCCGTGCTCAGCGCGCCCACATTGACGATCGTGATCGCGACGACCAGCGCCAGCATGGCGCAGAGCGCCGCGAAGCCGGCGATCAGCCGCGCCCGGATGTTGAGGTTCGGAAGAGCCACGGTCGCCTCCATCGAATCCACGCGAACAGCGCGAACCTCGGCAGGGTCGGCCACAATCATTAAGTAAATGATAAATGTTAGGGATGGCCTTGGCGATTACTTACGACAAGCAACTGTATCAAGACAAATAATTTGAGCGCCCGTCGAAGGGCCTGACCGTGCGCGTCAACCGCTGCCGCCCTCGACGAGCGCCATCGGCCACAGCTGGCAGCGGCCCTCGGCCATCGTGCGCGACTGTCCCGACGGCATTTCCTGGATCAAGATCTCGCCAAGCCTGGCACCGAGCTCGCGCAACGAAACACCGAAGCAAGTCAAGGACGGGGTCAGGAATCGACAGGCCGGGCTCTGGCGAAACGCGATGATCGCCAGATCGCGGCCGGGCTCGAGACTGGCTTCTTTCAAGCAGCGGTAAAGACCGATCGCCTGCGTCGCCTGCGCCAGAATGACCGCGGTCGGCCGCTCGGCCATCGAGAGCAGCGCCTGCCCCAGCTCATACCCGCCGGTCTCGGTTTCGGACACATAGACCACCAGCGACGGATCCGGCTCGAGGCGTCGGCGCTGCAGAGCCGCGACGACGCCATCCCGGAACACGATGCGGCTGTTCGCCTCCCGCACGCTGAGCGCCAGCGCGATGCGCCGGTGCCCGGCGCGCGCCAGACGATCGACGGCCCGTTCGGCGACGCCTTCGAAATCGAGGTCGATCCAGGAATGCGCGCCCCCCGACAGGCTGCGTCCAAGGGCGACAAAGGGAATTTTCCGGGCGAGCAGATAGTCGATGCGCGGATCGGTGCGCTGCGTATCGGAGAGGATGAACCCGTCGGCGAGATGGCGTTCGACCGCGCGCCGCAGATAGTCGTTCTGATCGTGCGCCGGGCCGCAGGGCAGGATGACGAGATCGAGCCCGGCCTCCGCCAGCGCGCCCTGAAGGCCTTCGCTCAAATTCAGGAAGAAGCTTTCACCGAAGGTGGTGATGTCGGGATTGGTTCGCATCATCAGCGCGACCGCGCGCGTGGCGCCCTGGCGCAGCGCGCGGCCGGACTGGTTGGGCGCATAGCCGAGGCGGTCCGCCGCATCCTGCACGCGCGCGCGGGTCTCCGGGCTGACATCGGCACGCCCGTTCAGCGCCCGCGACACCGTGCCGATGGAGATGTCGAGGCTCCGCGCGAGATCCCGGATTCCGACTGCCTTGCGGTCCATCCGCCCCCTCAAACGCCCCATCGGCGCTGCCGACGATTGACAAAGTCTCCCGGCCGACGCAACGTCGTAAACGTTTACGGAGCCACTTTAGAGCGCCGCGGGAGGGACAGCAATGGGACGACGGGCCGTGCTTGTCGGCTGTGGCAGCATGAGCCGGCGCTGGCTCGACGCCGCGGCCCGCATCGGCGGAGTCGAGATCGTCGGGCTCGTCGACATCGACGGCGCCCGCGCGCTGGCGCTGGCGCAGGAGCAGGGATTGGCGGCCGCGGCGGTCGGCGACGATCTCGACGCGGTCCTGTCGCGCACGCGCCCCGATATCGTCTTCGACACCGCCATTCCCGAAGCGCGGCCGCAGGTGGTGATGACGGCGCTGCGCCATGGCTGCCATGTGCTCAGCGAGAAGCCGATGGCGGACACGATCGACGCCGCGCGCGCGCTCGTCCGGGCGGCCCGGGACGCCGACCGGCTGCACGTGATCGTTCAGAACCGCCGCTATGTCGACGGGATCAGGCGGCTGCGGTCGTTTCTCGAGTCGGGCGCGATCGGAGCGGTCACCAGCGTTCACGCCGATTTCTTTGTCGCCCCGCATTTCGGCGGCTTCCGCGAGCAGATGCGGAACGTGCTGCTCGTCGACATGGCGATCCACACCTTCGATGCCGCGCGCTACCTGATCGGCGCCACGCCGGTCGCGGTGTACTGCCATGAAGCGAACCCGCCGGGATCGTGGTACGCCCACGGCGCCAGCGCGTTCGCGATCTTCGAGTTCGAGACCGGCCTCACCTTCACCTATCGCGGCAGCTGGTGCGCGCAGGGTTTGCGTACGAGCTGGGACAGCAGCTGGCGCCTCGTCGGCGATCGTGGCTCGGCGACCTGGGACGGTCATGACGGGTTCCGCGCCGAGCGCGAGCTGGCCACCGGCACCGGCGTCCTGCGGGATGCCGCGCCGGCGGACATGCCGTCGGCGCCCCCGGCGCTGCGCATCGGCGGCCATCAAGGCGTGATGCGCGATTTCCTGCAGGCGCTCGACAGCGGCGTCGCGCCGGAGACGGTCAGCGCCGAGAACTTCAAGAGTCTCGCGATGACCTTCGCGGCGGTCGAGAGCGCACGCCTCGGGCGGCGCGTCGGCGTGCCATCCCTGGAGCAGGCCCACGCGCCCAGCGACGGCAGCCTGGCCGCCGCGGACAGCTAGCTGGGCTCCGGCCCGCACTGATCCAAACAAAACCATCGGCCAACAGGAGGAAACCAGCCATGAAGAGCGTGCTCAGGCAAGGCGCGATTGCGGTGGCGGCGATGCTTGCCAGTTCCGCCGCGTGGGCCGGAGAAGCGGTGCAGATCTGGCATATCTTCGGCAACGCCACCGAACCTTCGCTCGTCAATCTGGCGCACTGGAACGAGACGCATCCGGACCACCAGCTCGACCTGAAGTTCATTCCGTTCGCGCAGCTGTCCCAACAGCTGCTCAAGGGCATCGCCACCGGCGACGTGCCCGACCTGATCACCATCGACAATCCGGTCGTCGCGAGCTTCGCCAGCCAGGGCGCGCTGGAGGACCTGACCGACCTGGTCAAGACCTCGAAGGTCATCGACAAGAGCGGCTACTACCAGGGAAGCTGGAACACGACGATCTGGAACGGCCGGCAATATGCGGTTCCCGGCGAGGCCAACACGCTGGCCCTTTACTACAACGCGGACATGTTCCGCGCGAAGGGGCTGGATCCCGACAAGCCGCCGCGGACCTGGGCCGAGCTCAAGGCCGCCGCCGCGACGCTGACCGACCCGTCGAAAGGCGTTTACGGCATCGGGTTCTCGGCCATCCAGAGCGAGGAAGGCACCTTCCAATGGCTGCCGTTCCTGCAGCAATCCGGCGCCAGCCTGAAGACCCTGACGTCGCCCGACGCGGTGGCGGCGCTGACGCTGTGGACCGACTTCGTGAAGAGCGGCCAGGCCTCGAAGGACGTGCTGGTGAAACGCCAGTTCGAGATGATGAGCGCCTTTCTCGGCGGCGCCTCCGGCATGGTCGTCGGCGGCCCGTGGGAACTGCAGCGCATGAAGAAGGACGCCGCGTTCGACTGGCGCGTGGCCACGCTGCCGGTGCGCGAGGGCAGGAACATCGAGGCGTCGGCGCTCGGCGGCTATGTCTGGGGCATCCCGAAGGGCGCCAAGCATCGCGACCTGGCCTTCACGGTGGTGGAGTTCATGTCCGAACCGGCGCAGATGAAGCTCGCCTGGAGCGGCGGGCGGTTGCCGCCGGTCGCGTCGATCTCGATCGACAATCCGGACAACCCGCAGGCCTATCCGGTGTTCCGCAAGCAGATGGAGGTCGCCAAGGCCCGCGGCCCGCATCCCCAGTGGCCGCAGATCTCCGCCGCGATCCAGACGGCGATCCAGAACGCCCTGACCGGCCACTCGACGCCGGCGGCGGCGCTGGACCGCGCCCAGGCCGTCATCACGCCGCTGCTCGACCGGTATCCGATCGACGGTCTCTGAGCCCCCGCCCCCATCGCCCTATGGCATTCACACGTCTTTTATTGGCTATTCCGATCAAGTTCTTTGCTCGTCATTCCCGCGAAAGCGGGAATCCAGTTGGCTCGACGCAGGTATCGACAGGGACGATGTCGAGCTTGCCACCACGGCTGGATCCCCGCCTCGCGGGGATGACGAGCAGGATGGCCAAGCGGCTGATAATGCTCGGTGATCCGGGTTGTGTGAATCCCATAGCCGTCGCCGAAGAGAGGAGATCGCGCCCGCCATGAAAGCGATGTCGCTCCGCTATGCCGCCGCGCCGGACCGCGCGCCGCGCCGGCCGATCGATCGGCTGTTCGATTCCAAGGCGGTCTGGCCGATCGCGGTCGGCGCGACCGTCTCCTATCTTCTTCTCTTCGTCGGATATCCGATCATTTACAACATCGTCATGAGCTTCCAGGAGGTGTCCGTCAGCAACGTCGGTGATTTCCATCGGCCGTGGGTCGGACTTGCGAACTACGAGCGGCTTCTGGCCGATCCGCTGTTTCCCGTCGTCCTCCAGAACACCGTGATTTACGTCGGGCTGAACGTGATCCTGCAATGTGCGGGCGGGCTGGCGCTGGCCCTGTTCTTCGCGCAGCGCTTCCCCGGTTCCGTGACGCTGCGCGGCGTCATTCTCGCCGGCTGGATCCTGCCGCCGCTCGTGATCGGCGCGGTTTGGAAGTGGTTGCTGGCCTCCGACAACGGCGTGCTGAACTACGCGCTGCAGTCGATCGGCCTGGTCAACGGCCCGATCTACTGGCTGTCCGACCCATCGACGTCACTCCTGGCCGTCACCTTCGCCAATGTCTGGTTCGGCGTGCCCTTCAACATGATCCTGCTGGCGGCGGGCCTGAGCAATATTCCGCGCGAGATCTACGAGGCGGCCATGATCGACGGCGCCGGGCCGGTCCGGCGGTTCCGGTCGATGACGCTGCCCATGCTGCGGCCCACCCTCTACGCGCTGGTCGCGTTGTCGACCATCTACACCATGCGGTCCTTCGATGTGATCTGGACCATGACGCATGGCGGGCCGGTCGACTCGAGCAACGTGCTTCCGATCTGGTCCTACAAGCTCTCGTTCGAGATCTTCGATTTCTCGGGGGGCGCCGCGACCTCGACCATGATGCTCATCGTCGTGTTCTTCGTGGCGCTGATCTATGTGCGTAGCGTCCGCGCCGAGGCGAGGGCCTGACATGTCCATCATGATCATCGACCGGCGCCGCGCCCGCGACTGTGCGCTCGCAGCGATCGGCCTCGGCATCGCCGGGCTTTATCTGTTTCCGGTCTACTGGATGTATGTGTCCAGCATCAAGGCGTCGTTCGAACTGAACGCCGCGAAACCGACGCTGCTGCCGCAATCGCCGACGCTGGCCGCCTACGCCTGGATCTTCGTGCGCGAGAATGTCGGCCGCTACATGACCAACAGCGTCATCATCGCCGGCGCCGTGACCGCGCTGACGCTGCTGCTGGCGACCGGCGCGGCTTATGCGCTGAGCCGCATCCGCTCGCTGTGGATCGATGCCGTGCTGGTCGGCATCATGCTGTCCCAGGTGCTGCCGCCGGCGCTGCTGGCGACGCCCATGTTCGTCACCTTCAAGCAGCTCGGGCTGATCAATACCCAGGCGGCGGTGGTGCTCGCGACGACCACGAAGACGCTGCCGTTCGCGGCGATCATGCTGCGCACCGCCTTCGCCCAAATTCCGACCGAGCTGGAAGAGGTCGCCCGGGTCGATGGCTGCAACCGCGTGTCGGCCTTTCTCCGGGTGACGCTGCCCCTCGCCCGCGCCGGCTACATCGTCGTCGGCACCTTGGTGTTCCTGCTGGCCTACGGCGAGTTCGTATATCCGGTGTCGCTGGTCAACAAGAACGAGCTGCAGCCGGCGACGGTCGGCCTCTACGGCTTCGTCGGCGCCGACTATTCCGACTGGGGCAATGCGATGGCCTTCGCCAGCGTCATCGTCACACCCATCATCCTGATCTTCGTCGTGCTGCAACGGCGGATCATCAGCGGCCTCACCGCGGGCGCGCTCAAGTAGAGCGCCCGACCGTCCACCAAGACCGGCAGGAAATCGTCAATGTCGACAGCGATCAACGTCACGATCTGGAACGAATACTGGCACGAGCGCAACAATCCCGCGGTCGGCAAGATCTACCCCGACGGGATCCATGCCACCCTCGCCCGGGCGTTGCACGACCAGGGATTGGCCTCGGTGCGGACGGCCACGCTCGATCAGCCCGAGCATGGCTTGACCAACGATGTGGTCGATCAGACCGACGTGCTGGTGTGGTGGGGCCACAAGAAGCATGGCGACGTCGCCGACGACATCGTAACCCGCGTGCAGGCACGGGTTCTGCAGGGTATGGGCCTGGTCGTGCTGCATTCCGGCCATTTCTCGAAGATCTTCAAGCGGCTCACCGGAACCGCCTGCACCGTGAACTGGCGCGAGGACGGCGAGAAGGAGCGCGTCTGGGTGGTGACGCCCGAGCATCCGATCGCGCACGGCCTCGACCGCTATTTCGAGCTCGAGAAGGAGGAGATGTATTGCGAACCGTTCGAAATCCCGACTCCCGATGAGCTGATCTTCCTGAGCTGGTTCCAGGGCGGCGAGGTGTTCCGCAGCGGCTGCACCTATGTGCGCGGCCGCGGCCGCATCTTCTATTTCCGCCCGGGTCACGAATCCTTCCCGACCTATCACAACGCGACGGTGCAAAAAGTCATTGCCAATGGCGTGCGCTGGGTCGCTCCGGTGATCCAGGACCGCAACCCGCCGGCCAACGTCAAGCGGGATCCGATCGAGCCGATCGCCTGACGGCGGCCTGCAGCCGGGGTGGCCCGGCGACGACCGGGCCGAAGCTGACCTAGCGCCCCCGCGAGGATCGCCGCCGCGCCGCCGCCCCTGCAGCCGCATCGACCAGCATCTCGGCGGCCCATATCAGCGCGTGGCCGGGGCCGTCGGGGCCGCCGCCCAGGGTCTGGCTGATCCCATAGGCGCCCTCGACCAGCAGCAGCAGGCTGTCGGCCAGCCGCTTCGGCTCGGGCACGCGCAGGGCCTTGGCGATCTGCAGGAAGCGGTCGCGTAGCGCCTGCTTGGTCGCGGCGGCGACAGCGCGGCCCGGGTGCCCGCTGTCCGGGAACTCGGCACAGAAATTGATGAACGGGCAGCCCCGGTATCCATCCCCGGTCGTCCGCTCCGCGAGATGGGTCATGATTGCGCGAAGCTGCCGGCGCGGATCGTCGCGGTAGCGATCGAAGACCTCGTCCCAGTCTCGCAAGAACGTGTTCTTGCGCTCTTCCAGATAGGCGACGACCAAGTCGTCCTTGGACGCAAAGTTCCGATATAGGCTGATCTTCGCAACGCCAGCCTCCTTGACGATCTCTTCCACGCCCACGGCATGGATGCCCTTGCGATAGAACAGGTCCGCCGCCACGCCGAAGACCTTGTCGCGCGCCGGCTTCGTCTCCGCCCTGCCGTCAGCCGCCGTCCCTGCAGTTCGCCCCATCACGCCTCAGCCTCCAGGATGTGGCTTGATATGTACCCGACCGGTCGGTAACTGTCGAGATGTTACGAACCGGTCGGGTACATCGATCGAAACGTCGAGCTCTCTCACAACACTCCCAGAGTCGCATGAGGTCGCCATGAAGTACTTCTTACTTGAAGGCCAACACCTGCCTCCGTTTGAAGAGTTCCGCCATCTCGAACCCGCCCATCACGCCTTCCTGCAGCAAGGCTATGATAATGGCTTCTTCCTGTTCTCGGGCCCCCACATCCCGGCCCATGGCGGCTTCCTGGTCGCGCGCGCGGCATCCCGGGAGGCACTGGACGCCTTGTTGGTCGACGAGCCGTTCGTCAAGGCGGGGAAGATGCGGTTCAGCCGGGTGACGGAATTCCACCCGGCGCAGTACCGGCCGGTCCTGAAGGACTGGTTCGCTGGTGCCGATGGCTGATGCGGCCGTTCGCCGAGATCCTGGCGATCGCGGCCGAGCGCAAGGGTGGCCTGCCGGCGGTGGAGGCGGCTCTCGCCGCCACGCCGGCGCGTCCGCGCTCGGCGGTGGCGGCGATCCCGGACGATCGAATCCTGGCCGAGATGACGCGGCGCATCTTCAATGCCGGCTTCTCCGCCCGGGTCATCGAGGCCAAGTGGCCGGCCTTCGAGGCGGCGTTCCGGCAATTCGATCCGCACGCCTGCACCTTCATGAGCGACGAGCATGCCGACGCCCTGATGAGCAACCGCGGGATCGTGCGCAACGGCGCCAAGATCCGGTCGGTGCAGATCAACGCCAAGCTGGTGCTGGACCTCGCGGCCGATCATGGCGCGGCGGCGCGCGTCTTGGCGGACTGGCCGGACGACGACTATGTCGGTCTGCTGCAGATGCTGAAGGACCGGGGGCGGTATCTGAGCGGCGATGCCGGGATGCGGTTCCTCCGCTCGATCGGCAAGCCGGCCTTCATCCTGACGAAGGACGTGGTCGCGGCGCTCGTCCGCGAGGGCGTGGTCAGCCGGGCGCCGGGCAGCAGGCGGGATTTCGCGACGGTCCAGCAGGCGTTCAACCGATGGTCTGCCGAGTCCGGCCGCAATCTGACGGACATCAGCCGCGTGCTCGCGATGAGCCTTGGGCCGCCGTGACACACTGTGGCGACCGCGGACGGCGCGGTCTTGGACGTGACGGCCGCGCTCACGCCCCGTGCCGCGCCAGGAAGCGCTGCAGCCGCGGATGCTGCGGGTTGCCGAACAGCTCGGCCGGCGGTCCGGACTCGGCAATGCGGCCCTGGTCCATGAACCAGGCGCGGTGCGCCACCTCGCGGGCGAAGCCCATCTCGTGGGTCACCACGATCATGGTCATGCCGGCGCGGGCCAGCGCCTTCATGGCCTGCAGAACCTCGCCGACGGTTTCCGGATCGAGGGCGCTGGTCGGCTCGTCGAACAGCATGGCCTCGGGATCCATGGCGAGGGCGCGCGCGATCGCCACCCGCTGGCGCTGGCCGCCCGACAGCGCCGCCGGCAGGCGGTCGGCCCGGTCGGCCAGCCCGACCCGGGCCAGCTCGGCCATCGCGCGGTCGCGCGCCTCGGCCCGCCCCCGGCGCTTCAGACGCATCAGGCCAAGGGTGACGTTGCCCAGCGCGGTCAGATGCGGGAACAGGTTGTAGGCCTGGAACACGAAGCCCACGCGCCGGCGCAGCCGGTTGATGTCGACGCCGCGCGCCGCCACGTCGACGCCGTCGACCAGCACGCGCCCGCCCTGGACCGCTTCCAGCCGCGTCACCGTCCGGATCAGGGTCGACTTGCCCGATCCCGAGGCGCCCAGCACGACCAGCACCTCGCCCTGGGCCACGGTCCCGGTCACGCCTGCCAGCACCTGGTGCGGGCCGAACCACTTCTCGACATGCTCGAAGCGGATCATGTCAGGCATGGCGGACCGCCAGGCCGCCGCCGCGCTCGGCCGCGATCCGGCGCTCGAGCCAGCGGGCCGCGGAGGTCAGCGCGAAGCACAGGGCAAAATAGGTCAGCGCCAGCAGCCCATAGACCTCGAAGGGCTGGGTCATCAGCTCGTTGTTGACCTGGGCGGCGGCGAAGGTCACCTCGTTGGCGCTGATCACGTAGCCGAGCGAGGTCTCCTTGATGGTCGAGACGAACTGGCTGACCATGCTCGGCAGCATGTTGTGCAGCGCCTGCGGCAGCACCACGCGCGCCATGACCGGGACATAGCCCAGGCCGAGCGCGGTGGCGGCTTCGACCTGGCCTTTGGGCAACCCTTCGATGCCGGCGCGGATAATCTCGGACAGATAGCTGGCTTCGTAGACCACCAGGGTGATCACCAGCGTCTCGACGCCGCCGACGGCGCGGCCGATGACCAGCGGCGCCACGAAATAAGCCCAGAAGATGAACAGGATCAGGGGCAGGCCGCGGACCACCTGGACCACCGCGATCGCCGGGGCCCGGAGCCAGCGGCGGCGGCTCAGCCGGGCCAGGGCCAGCGCCAGGGCGAAGGGGAAGCTCAAGCTGAGGCCGAGCGCCGCCATGATCAGGGTCATCGCCAGGCCGCCCAGCGGGCCGTACGGATACTGTCCGATCAGGAACAGCAGCCAGTTGTCCTCGACGATCTGGAGCATCAGCGGAGCTCCAGCTTCAGCCGCTTCTCGGCCAGGCTGCCGAGCGCCATGATCGCCAAGGCGATCGCCAGATAGACGACGGTGGCCACCGCGAAGGCCTGGAAAGTCTTGAAGGTGTAGCTCTCGAATTCGCGAGTGCGGTAGGTCAGCTCGCCCACGCCGATCACCATGGCCAGGCTGGTGTTCTTGAACAGCAGCAGGGTCTGGCTGATCAGCGGCGGCACCGCGATCCGGAATGCCTGGGGGATGATCACCCAGATCATCGCCGGCAGGTAGCCGAACCCGATCGAGCGCGCGGCCTCATACTGGGTCCGGGGGATCGAGCGGATGCCGCTGCGCAGGTCCTCGGTGACATAGGCGGCATTGGCCAGGCCAAGGGCGATCGCCGCCAGCAGGAATTCGCTGTGGTGGCCGTTGATCCACACGCGGATCGCGCGCGGCAGCAGCTCCGGGACGCCGAAGTACCACAGGAAGATCTGCACCAGCAGCGGCACGTTGCGGTGGTACTCGACATAGAGCGCGACCGCCCAGGCGCATGGCCGCACCGGCACCATGCGCACCAGCGTCAGGACCACGCCCACCACCATGCCGATCACCCAGGCGGCCGCCGTCAGGGCGAGCGTGGTGGCGACGCCCGCAAGAACCCAGCCCAGATATTGGCCCGACAGCTGGGCGGCTGTTTGGATGAGCTCGCCCATCGCGCCCCGGTCAGTCGGCGATCGGCTGGATCTTGAAGTCGCGCGTCATGCCGTAGACGGTGCCGGGGCCGAACCATTTGGTGAACAGGCGGTCGGCCTCGCCCGAGGCGTCGAGGGCGGCCAGCGCCTGGTTGACGGCGGCGGTGAAGGCGGGCTCGCCCTTGCGCAGGCCCAGGCCCCACGATTCCGAGAACACGGGCTTGTCGATGATGCTGAGCGGCGACGAGGCCGGCGCTTGGTGGCGCAGCTTGACCAGGATCAGCTCGGACGCGCAGAAGCCGTCGACCTTGCCCTGCACCACCGCCAGGAACGCCGAGGAACTGTCCTGGAAGGTGACGGTCTCGGCGGTCGGCAGCACCCGCCGCACTCCCTGCTCCGACGACGAGCCCTTGAGCGCGCTGACCTTCTTGCCCGCCAGCTGATCCAGGGTGGTCAGGCCCGAGTCCGCGGCGACCAGCATCTTCTGCTGGCTGACGAAATAGGACAGGCTGTAGTCGATCTGCTGCGCCCGCTCCTTGGTCCAGCCGAGATTGGCCGCCAGGATGTCGACCCGCCCCTGGGTCAGCTCGGGGATCCGCGCCTCGACCGACATCGGCTTGAGCTCGAGCTTGACCGCCAGGGCATCGGCGACCTTGCGGCAGATGTCGACGTCGTAGCCGACGATCTCGCGCGTCTTGCGGTCCTGGAAGCTGAACGGCTCGGCCGTGCCGAGCGTGCCGCAGACGAGGGTGCCATGCGCCTTGACGTCGGCCAGCTGGTCGGCGCGGGCTGACGCGGTGGCCGCCAGGACGATGGCGACGGCGGCGAGCCAGGATTTCATCAGGTTCCCCCCTTTTGATGGTCAGGTCAGGGCCGCACAGGCGGCGGCCAGCCGCGCGCACGCGGCCTCGATCTGGTCGAGCGATGTCGCGATCGACAGGCGCACATAGGGCGACAGGCCGTAGGCCGCGCCGTCCACCGCCGCGACGCCGGCGGCGTCCAGGAAATACAGGACCACGTCGACGTCGCTCGCCAACACCGTGCCGGCCGGCGTGGTCCGGCCGATCAGCCCGGCGCAGGACGGATAGACGTAGAAGGCGCCCTCGGGCGGGCGGCAGCTCAAGCCCGGGATCCGGTTCAGCAAGGCCACGGCGCGGTCGCGCCTGGTGCGGTAGGCGGCGCGCGCCTCGGCCACGAAGCCCTGGTCGCCGGTCAGCGCCGCCTGCGCCGCCGCCTGGCTCAGCGACGAGACGCAGGAGGTCGATTGCGACTGGATCGTGTTCATGGCGGCGATCAGCCCGCGCGGGCCGGCGCCGTAGCCGATTCGGAAGCCGGTCATGGCATAGGTCTTGGACACGCCATTGACCAGCAGGACCCGGTCGGCAAGCTCGGGCGCGACCGCCACGGCGCAGGCCGGTGGCCGGTCGTCGAACCGGATGTGCTCGTAGATGTCGTCGGTCATCAGCGCGACATGGGCATGGCGGCCCAGCACGTCGGCCAGGCCGCGCAGCTCGTCCTGCGAATAGAAGGCGCCGGTCGGGTTGCAGGGCGAGCACAGCACCACCCAGCGGGTCCGCGGCGTGATCGCGCGCGCCAGCGCCTCTGGCGACAGCTTGAACCCCGAGGCCTCGTCGCACGGCACGATCACCGGCGTGCCGTCGCAGGCCAGCACCATGTCGGGATAGGACACCCAGTAGGGCGCCGGCACGATCACCTCGTCGCCGGCGCCGACGGTCGCCGCGAGGGCGTTGTAGATCACCTGCTTGGCGCCGCCGCCGACCGCGATCTGGTCCGGCTGGTAGCGCACCCCGTTCTCGCGGGCGAGCTTGGCCACGATCGCCTGGCGCAGCGCCGGCGTGCCGTTCACGGGCGTGTAGCGGGTCTCGCCGGCCGCGAAGGCCGCGGCGACCGCCTGGGCGATGTGCGGCGGCGTGGCGAAGTCGGGCTCGCCGGCGGTCAGGTCGATGATGTCGCGGCCCTGGGCCTTGAGCTGCCGGGCGCGGTCGCGCGCCACCATGCTCGGCGACGGCTTGATGCGCCGGACGCGCGCCGACAGGGGAATGGACGGGGACGTCGTCACGGGGTGGCTCCCGCGATGCCGGCCGCACCGATATAGGAATTGTCGAACCGCCCGTCGCGGATCGCGGCCAGGGCCGCGGCCTCGCGGGCTTCCTGGGCGCGCACGAGGCCCAGCAGCTCGTCCGTGTCGGCCGGCGGGATGCAGACCACCCCGTCGTCGTCGCCCAGCACCAGGTCGCCGGGCATCACCACCATGCCGTCGATTGCGACCGGGACATTGAGCTCGCCGGGGCCGGACTTGTAGGGGCCGCGATGGGTGGCGCCGCGCGCGAAGCATGGGAAGTCGCCGTCGGCGAAGGCCGCCAGGTCGCGGATTGCGCCGTCGATGACGAAGCCCGCCACGCCCATGGCCCGGGCGCGCGTCATCATGATCTCGCCGACCAGTGCCTGGCCGAGCTCGCCGCCGCCGTCGACCACCAGCACGTCGCCCGGACGCAGCCATTCGTAGGCCCGGTGCAGGGCCAGGTTGTCGCCGGGCCGCGTCTTGACGGTGACGGCGGTGCCGACCAGGCGGCTGCCGCGATGGAAGGGCCGCAGCGCGCGCGTCCCGTGGAGGCGGTTCAGGTTGTCGGAGACCACCGCGACGGCGACGTCGCGAAAGGCATCCAGCACCGGCTGCGGCACGGGCGCAGGCGGCGGATACGACCGATGGCCGGGAAGAGGCATGGGATCCGACGAACAGGCTGTTGGTGACATCCAGGCGTAATCGGTTGGAGATATGAACAAAAGCGAATAACTTTCTCGATCTAAATCACTTTCTTTCGCCAAACAATGATCACCCTGAAGCAGGCCGAGGCCTTCTACTGGATCGCCAAGCTGGGCAGCGTCGTCGACGCGGCCGAGCGGCTGCACCTCGCCCAGTCGACGCTGTCCAAGCGCGTCCTCGAGCTCGAAGGGCAGCTCGGCGCGGCGTTGTTCGACCGCAGCAACCGGGCGGTCAGTCTGACGCGGGTGGGCGAGAGCCTGGTCCCGGTGGCGGCGGAGCTGCTGCAGGTGGAGCGCCGGTTCCGCGAGACCGCGACCGAGGCGCACGCAGTAAGCGGCCCGTTCCGGTTCGGCGTGACCGAACTCGTCGCCCTGACCTGGCTGCCGCGGTTGATCGTGGCGATGAAGGAGCAGTATCCGGACCTGGTGCCGGAGCCCGAGGTCGACGCCAGCGTATCGCTGTTCCGCAAGCTCGCCGATCGCCGGCTCGACCTGGTGATCGGCCTCGATCCGCCGGCCGACCCCGATTTCGTCCGGCTGCCCCTGGACAGTGTCCAGCTGCAGTGGATGTGCGCAGCCGGCGCCGGGCCCGAGGCCGACCGGGTGCCGCTGGCCGAGATCGCGCGCTATCCGGTCCTGACCCAAGGCGAGGGCTCGGGGCTGCAGAAACTGGTGATCGACTGGCTGGCGACCAGCGGCATCGCCTTCAACCGCGTCGTCAAGTGCAACAGCCTGAGCGTGCTGTCGGCGCTGGCCGCGGCCGGCCTGGGGATCACCTTCCTGACCGAGCAGTATTTCCTGCCCGAGATCCGCAGCGGCCGGCTGCGGGTCATCCGCACCACCCCGGCAATCCCGCCGATTCAGTATTTCGCGGTGATCCGGGCCGACGCCCTGGACCCTTTGGCCGAGCGGCTGTCCCGGGTCGCGAAGGCCTGCTGCGACTTCTCGCTCCGGGCGAACCCCGGCTGAACCAGGCGCGCGGCCCTGCCCCTTGGCAGTCCATGCCGTCTCCGGTGCATACTGGCGCGATGATCCCGGCACCGCCGACCGACCACCCCCAGGCCTTTCGCAATGCCGGCGTCTGGTACGCGTACCTGATGCTTGGGTTTTTCACGTACGTACTCAACATCCAGGGCAATATCCTGCCGTTTCTCAAGTCGGAGCTCGGGCTCAGCTATCGGGTCGTGAGCCTGCATTCGAGTGCCCTGGCCGCGGGCTTGCTGGTGGTGGGGCTGGTGGGCGAGCGGGTGCTGGGCCGGCTGGGCCGCCGTCGCACCTTCCGGCTGGGTGGCGCCGGCGTGCTGCTGGGCACCCTGACCATTTGCGCGGCGCCCACGGCCTGGGTCTCGCTGGCCGGCTTCACGGCGATCGGCCTGGTCGGCGGCCTGGTCCCCGTGGTCGTGGTCGCGGTGATCGCGGACATCCCGGCCGTGCGGCGCGATGTGGCCTTTGCCGAGGCCAATGCCACGGCCTATGCCTTCGCGGTGATGGCGCCGCTGCTGATGGGCGCCAGCATGGCGCTGGCCCTCGACTGGCGGACCCCGCAACTGCTGGGGAGTGCTGCGGGGATCGTCGTGGTCGTCGCCGGTCGCCGGGCCCACCTGGTCGATTCGCCGCCGAGGGTAGGCGCAGCACAGCCCCTGCCGGCTGCCTACTGGGCGTTCTGGCTGCTGCTGGCGCTGGGTGTCGCGATCGAATTCTGCGTCCTGATCTGGGCTCCGGAGTACCTGGAGCGGGTGGTCGGACTGAGCAAAGCCGGCGCGGCGACGGCGGCGGCGGCATTCTTCGGGGCGATGCTCGCCGGGCGGATGGCCACCAGCGGTCTTGTCCGCCTGCTCGCCCCCGCGATCCTGTATCCCGCGGCGCTGGTCGTCAGCTTCGTCGGCTTCGCGATGTACTGGGCGCTCCCAGGGCCGGCGGCCGCCGTCGCGGGCCTGGCCGTCCTCGGGCTCGGCATCGCCCAGCTCTATCCGCTGACCGCGGGTTTCGCGGTGCGCGCCGCCGGGGCGGCCCGCGAGCGGGCGAGCGCCCGGCTGATGGTCGCCGTCGGCCTGGCCGTGCTCTCGATGCCGGCGCTGATGGGCGCGCTTGCCGACGAAGTCGGACTGCGGCAGGCCCACCTGGCGCTGCCTGGCCTGATCGGCGCGGCTGGGGTCTGCTTTGCGGTGGCGATGATCATCCAGTCCCAGCGGGACAAGCGACCGGCGCACCGATCGGCGGCGTGACGATCGCGCAACGTCTATATCATTCTACAATATTTCAGTTCTTTATCGTATCGAACATCAAACAAATGTGCCGGATCGACTGTCGTATTCCGACCCGCTACTCCGCCCGATTATAGATGCGGGGACATCGGGTTGTTGAGGGCGATCGGCGACATGGCAAACTACATCATCGAATTTTGCTGGGAAGACGACTTGATCACCGATCGGGCACGGATCATCGGCGCCGCGCAGTCGGAGGAACAGGCCGTCGCCAAATTCCGGCAGGAACTGCAGGCGAGCCCGCAGGAGCGGCACCGGCGGCCAATGGTCACCGCGGTCCGGCGGAGCATGGCATGATACGAACGGCGTAGGGCGACGAGCATCCCGGCCATTTATGCTAAGGCGAAAGATTTCGTACTCAAAAGAAAAGCATGGCGAGTTTTAATCGTTATTTTCGGAAAGCCGTTTTATTGCGGAGACCCCAGTGGATAGAAGCGATGCCCTCCGGCCAAACGCAGCCACGGCTGCGGTGGCGCCGTCCGAGCTTGCCGCCCTGGCCTTCTGTGCCGCGGACCTGTTCCTGATCCTCGATTCCCAGTCGACGATCGCGCTGGCGCTCGGCGATGCCACCGCCGTTTTCGGCTGCGCAACGCCGGCGTTGGCCGGCAAGACGCTGACCGACTGCCTGGCCGGGGCCGACCGGACCAGGCTCGCGGACCTGCTCCTCGATATCCATGGCGGCACCCCGGTGCGCGACCGTCTGATCGAGGTCGGTTCGGCGCCGTCCCAGCTCCGACTTCGGCTGTCCGGTCAGCCGCATCCGTCCCGCCCGGGCCATGCCTGCCTGTCCGTGCGCCGGGACGCCGCCGAGGTCGCGGGTTCCAGTCTCGGCAATCGGGAAGAGCTGATCGTGGCGGCCATCCGGCGGGCCCGGGCCCACGGGCGGGACGGCGCGCTTCACCTCAGCTTGATCGAGGTGCACCCGTGCGCATCCGCGGCTTGGCCGCTCCTGGAAGCCCGCATCGCCACGCTTCTGGCCCAGCGCGCCGACGATGGTGCGGCGGCGCGCCTGGGCGAGACCCGGTTCGGACTGGTGCATCGGCCGGCACCGGACATCGGGAGCCTGGCCGACGAGATCCAAACGCTGGGCGCCTGTGCCGTGAGCGCAACCGCGCTTGCCCTCGACGGGGACGACATTCCGCCGGACGATGCGGCGCGGGCGCTCCGCCTGGCCATCGACCGCTTCGCGCGGGGCGGCGTCGCCCGTATGCCGCACGGCAGCCTGCAGGACTGCGTCGCCGCGTTGATCGGCGAGGCCACCTGCCGGCAGGGAATCGGCCGCCATCTGGAGTTCCTTGAGCGCCAGGGCTTCGGCCTGGTGTTCCAGCCGATCGTCGACCTGCGCACGACGATGCTCCATCACCAGGAGGCGCTGTGCCGCTTCGGCAAGGGCGGCTCGCCCGCGCGCACGCTGGCGATGACCGAGCGGGTCGGCCTGGTCGCGGATCTCGACCTCGCCGTCACGGCCCGGGTGATCGCGCTGCTGCGGGACCGGCCCGACATTGCGCCTGTCTCGGTCAATCTCAGCGCCCGCTCGCTGGGCAGCGACATCTTCGTCGCCCAGCTGACAGCGCTGCTCGACAGTCAGACCGCCGCAGACCGCGCGCGCCTGATGTTCGAGCTCACCGAAACCCATCGCGTCACCGACCTCGATCGGATCGGCCGGGTGCTGGCGCTGCTGCGCCGCGGCGGCCACCGGGTGGCGATCGATGATTTCGGCGCCGGCGCTGCCGCCATCCATTGCCTGCGTCGGCTGCCCGCCGACGCCGTCAAGATCGACGGCACCTATACGGCGGGACTGGCGCACAGTCGCCGCGACGCCGCCTTCGTCCGCGCCATCGTCGGCCTGTGCGAGGAGCTGCGGGTCCTGACCGTGGCCGAGATGGTCGAGACCGTGGAGCAGGCCGCCCAGCTCCGCGCCGCCGGGGTGACGCTGGCGCAGGGGTTCCTGTTCGGCCGCCCCGTCGACGAGCTGCGCCGGCCGGCTCAGGTACGGCTGGTCGAAACCACGCCGGTTCGACCCAACGCCTGACCCAGGCGGCGCGCCAGCGCCGACCCAGGCGGCGCGCCAGCGCCGACCCAGGCGGCCCAACCGCGCTGAGGGGGCGGCCGACGTCGTCCTTGCCGAACATCCATATATCCAGTATTCTCGATATATGGATGAAACAGGTGCGATCGACGCCCTGGCCGCGCTGGCCCAGGCGACGCGGCTGGCGACGGTCCGGCTGCTGGTCGGCCACGAGCCGGACGGGCTGCCGGCCGGCGCGATCGCCCGCGCGCTGGGCGTTCCCCAGAACACCATGTCGGCGCACCTGGCGATCCTGGCCCGCGCCGGCCTGGTCGTCTCGGAGCGCCGAAGCCGCTTGATCGTCTACCGCGCGGCCGTCGGCCAGCTGCAGGCGCTCACCCTGTTCCTGCTGATGGATTGCTGCGGCGGCCGGCCCGAGCTGTGCGCGCCGCCGGCCGCCGACCTCAGCCCCTGCCGCCCCTCCGAGGCACCAACGCCATGACCGAGCGCATCTTCAACGTGCTGTTCCTGTGCACCGGCAATTCCGCCCGCTCGATCCTGGCCGAGAGCATCCTGGCCCGGGACGGCGCCGGCCGCTTCCGCGCCTTCTCGGCCGGCAGCCATCCCAAGGGCGCGGTCAACCCGTTCGCCCTGCAGGTGCTGCTGAGCCACGGCTACCCGACCGACGGGTTGCGCTCGAAGGCCTGGGATGAGTTCGCGGCAGCCGGCGCGCCGGCCATGGACTTCGTGTTCACCGTCTGCGACGACGCGGCCGGCGAGATGTGCCCGGTCTGGCCGGGCCAGCCGATGACGGCGCATTGGGGCATCGCCGACCCGGCCGCCGTCGAGGGCGCCGCCACCGCCAAGGAAGCGGCCTTCGTCACGGCGTTCGGCCATTTGAAGACCCGGATCTCGGCCTTTACGGCGCTGCCGGTCGCCAAGCTCGAACCGGCGGTGCTCGGCGCCCGGCTGGCCGGCATCGGCCAGATGTCGGGCGCGTCCCCCGGTCCCGCGCAGGCCGGCTGATGGCCTTCGCACTGCCCCGGCGCCTCGCGGCGGAAGCGCTCGGGACCGGGCTGCTGGTCGCGACGGTGGTCGGCTCCGGCATCATGGCCACGTCGCTGACCTCGGACGGGGCGCTGCAGCTCCTCGGCAACACGCTGCCGACCGGGGCGGTCCTGGTCGTCCTGATCACCATCCTGGGGCCGATCTCGGGCGCGCACTTCAATCCCGCCGTGTCGCTGGTGCTGGCACTCCGGCGCGAGCTGCCGGGCCGCGAGGCCGCGGCCTACGGCCTGGCCCAGAGCCTGGGCGGCATCGCCGGCACCATCGCCGCCCACCTCATGTTCGCCCATCCCGTGCTCGAACTGTCGCTCCGGGTGCGGACCGGCGGCCCGCAGTGGTTCGCCGAATGGGTCGCGACCTTCGGCCTCGTCGCGACGATCCTGGCCGGGCTGCGCTTCGCCCGCGCCGCGCTGCCGTGGCTGGTCGGCCTCTACATCACGGCGGCTTATTGGTTCACGGCCTCGACCTCGTTCGCCAATCCGGCCGTCGCCATCGCCCGGTCGCTGACCAACAGTTTCTCGGGGATCCGTCCCGGCGACCTGCCCGGGTTCGTCATCGCCGAGGTCACCGGCGCCCTGTCGGCGCTCGCGGTCATGGCCTGGCTGCTGCAGGACATGGCGCCCGAGCCGGAGTTCACGGGACACACATCGCCGCGCATGCGATCCGAGGAAACCGTCCGCAACTGACGCAGCACCCCTGACGCCGAACGCGGTCCGCCCCGCCCGCACCCCAAACTGGGGTGTGACCGCGCGCCCGAACTATTTGCGCCAAAATCACAAGACAATCTTGCTTGCGATTGGCAAGCGAAGTCGATAACCCTATGTATCACGTCGGCCCCCGCCGGTTCAGCGGGCCGGATCATCGTCTTTCACCTGAAAGGCCGATTGATATGAGCAAGATTCTGGGGCAATCGATCCGGACCAGGCTGATCTTCATTGCGGCCGTCTCGGCCCTGGCCCTGGTCGCCGTGATCGCCTGGTCGAGCATCGGCCTGTACAACCGGATGATCGACGACCGCATCGGCAAGCTGCGCGGCGTCGTCGAGGCGGCGGTCGGCGTGGCGCAGGGCCTCGACGCCGAGGTCGCCGCCGGCCACCTGACCCGGGCCCAGGCGATCGCCGGGCTGCGCGACGCCATCCACCGCATGCGCTATGACGGCCAGACCGGCTATCTGACCGTGGTCCGCACGGACGGCGTCAGCATCGCCAATGCCGCCGCCCCGGCCCAGGAAGGGACCAGCCGCTGGGACAGCCGTGACCCCAACGGCGTGCCGATCGTCCAGGACATCGTGGCGGTCGCCCGCGACCACGGCACGGGCACAACCCGGTACATGTTCCCGAAGCCCGGCGGCACGGTGCCGCTGCCCAAGATCACCTATGTCGCAGCCTTCAAGCCCTGGGACCTGGTCTTTTCGACCGGCGTCTATGTGGACGACATCGACCGCGACTTCCGCGCCGTTCTGCTCCGCCAGGGCTTGTTCGGCCTGGTGGCGATGGGCGCCGTGGCCGGCCTGTCGGCGGCGGCCATCCGCGCCATCGTCCGGCCGCTGGGGCGCCTGCGCCGGAACATGGCCGCGCTGGCCGGCGGCGACCTGGCGATCGCGGTCGCCGATACCGAGCGCGGGGACGAGATCGGCGCCATGGCGCGCGCGGTCCTGGTGTTCAAGGACGGCATGGGCGAGGCACGGCGGCTGGCCGACAGCGAGCGGGCATCGCTCGCCGCCGCCGCCGCCCGCGCCCAGCACCTGGCCGAGGTGAACGCCCGCTTCGCGATCGCCCTGCGCGACGTCGGGGCGGGCATCCTGGCGGCGTCGGGCCAAGTGGCGGCCAACGCCGACGCCCTCGCGGCCGACGCCGACCGCACCGCCGGCCGCGCCGGGGCGGTGACCCGGGCCGCAGGCCAGGCCTCGGCCAATGTCGACACCGTCGCCGCCGCGACCGAGCAGTTCCGGGCCTCGATCGCCGAGATCAACCAACGGCTCGCGGCGGCGGCGCGGGCCTCCAGCGCCGCCGCCGGCGAGTCGCGCCGGGCCGGCGACACCGTCCGCGGCCTGGCGACGGCGGCCGACCAGATTGGCCAGGTGGTCGATCTGATCAACTCGATCGCCGCGCAGACCAACCTGCTGGCGCTCAACGCCACCATCGAGGCCGCCCGCGCCGGCGAGGCCGGCCGCGGCTTCGCCGTGGTGGCCGCCGAGGTCAAGGGACTGGCCAGCCAGACCGCAGCGGCCACCGGCGAGATCCAGGCCAGGATCGCCGGCATCCAGGACGAGACCGCCAAAGCGGTCCAGGCGATCGCGGACATCACCGGCACCGTCGCCGGGATCGAGGAGACGGTGGCCGGCGTCGCCGGCGCGGTCGAGGAGCAGGCGGCCGCCACCACCGAGATCAGCCGCAACATCCAGGAGGCCTCGGCCGGCACCCGCCAGGTCAGCGACCAGATCGGCGATGTGTCCCATGCCACCGTCACCACGCGCGCGGCGGTCGAGGCGCTGCAGGGCGCCTCGGACCAGCTGGCCGCCCAGGCCGACCTGATGCGCCTGCAAGTGGCGGATTTCCTCGCGGCGGTGGCCGCGGCTTGACCTTGCCATCGTAGCAACCTTCACGGTCGGCGCCGGTAACCACCCACAGACGAGGATCCGGCGTCCATGACCATCATCTCCGCCCGCACCCTGGGCCTTGCAGTCGGCCTCGCCGCGGCCGCGCTCTTGGGACCGGCCGTGGCCTCGGCGCAAAGCGCGGGACACACCATGCCCGGCATGACCCATGGCACCATGCCCGGCATGGCCGGGCCGGACAGCGGCTCCGCGGCCGCCGACGGCTACCAGTCGGCCATGACGCGGATGCACACGGACATGATGGTCAAGCCGACGGGCAATCCCGACGTGGATTTCGTCCGCGGGATGATCCCACACCACCAGGGCGCGATCGACATGGCCAAGGTCGAGCTGCAATACGGCACCGACCCCGAGGTCAAACGGCTGGCCCAGGCCGTCGTCGACGCCCAGGAGAAGGAAATCGCCTGGATGCGCGACTGGCTGGCCAAGCATCCGCCCGCGAAGTGACCGCCCAGCGCCCGGATGGAAATGCCGCAGGCAGCCGCAACGGGTAGCCGGCGTACCAGCAAGGCGGCGACCTGCGCCGCCTTGGCCGAGGGAGTCACGGCGCCATGCATGCCCTCGTGGTCCCGGTCGCGGCCGGCCTCGCCGCGCTCGTCGCCGGTGCGGCCGATGCCGGCGGCGTCCCCACCCGCTATGTTTGCGACGGCCGGTCCGAGCCCCCTGCCCCGACGCAGATCCTCGACCGGCTGCCGCTGGTGCTCGACCGCGACCAGCACAAGGTCCTGCGGCTCGACCGCATGCCCAACATCCAAACCGTCAGCTTCGACGACCGGCGCGTGGTCGCCCGCGCCGCCGAGGTCGGGTCGACCTACCGGATCGACTGGACCCTGACCTTCACCTGGGCCGACCGCAGCTTCTCGCTGCTGGAGGTGACCATTGTCAGCGGCCGCCTCGATCGCACCGACAGCGCCCGTTTCGTCGGGCGCTGCGAACCGGTACCGGCCGCCGGAAGCTAGCCGGCCCGCCGCCTCTCACCCCACGGTGAAGAAACTGCGGATGCGGTCGGCGAGGTTGTCCAGCACGCGGGCATGGCCAGGATCATCCACGCCCTGGTCCGGCTGGCGCAGGGCCCGGTCGGCCGCTTCGATCTCGAGGATCTCCTGGGCGACGCCGTCGACCACCGTCGGGTAGGCCGCCAGCAGCGGCGCGATCGCCGCCTTGTCGAGCTCGGCCAGGACCAGGTGGCTGACCGCCCGGACCGTCGCCAGGCGCGCAGCACCGGTCATCAGCGACATGTGGCCGAAGGTGCGGCCGGGGCCGAGCGCATGGATCTCCTGCTCGCCGCCGCCGCGCTCCAGCCGCACCGAGGCCGTCCCCTCCAGGATCACGAACATGGACTCGCCCGGCTCGGCCTGGCGGATCACCCGCTCGCCCGGGCCATAGAGGCGGATCCGGTGCTGCCCGGCGAGCCGGTCGAGCGCCTCCGGCGGAAACGGCCGGTACAGCGGCGAGTCGCCCAGCACGTCGCGCAGCTGCCGCGCCGGACCGGCGGCATCCGCCGGAACCGTCGCCTCGGGGGCCGCCTGCAGGCGGCGATTGACCGCCAGCCGGATGCCCGCGCGATGGAAGGCGTACCACAGGGCGCCGGCCACCTCGTCGCGGCGCAGCAGCGACAGATTCGGGTCGTCGTGCCAGAACAGCGCCTCGTAGGCGACGCCCTGCTCGGTCAGCTCCTTGACCAGCACCCGCGGCGCCGGCGTCGGCAGGACGTAGGCCATCCCGGCCATCGCCGCGACGCCGACCGCCTGAACCCGCCCCGGCGGCGCATCGATGTCGGCGACGAAGCCGACGGCTTGGCGCAACTGGTGGTTCGGCAGGTCCAGATTGGTCAGGCGCTGCGACGCCGCCTTGCTGTTGGGCAGAACCACCAGGTTGCCGTCATAGGTGCGCAGGCTGATCGACCGCCAGCCCGATTCGACGACGACGCCCCAGATCCCGTCGATCTGCACGCTGTCGCCGATCCGGAACGGCCGCGACAGGTTGAGCGCCAATCCGGCGAACACCTCCGACAGGGTCGGCTGCGCCGAATAGCCCAGGACCACGGCCAGGACGCCCGAGGTCGCCGCCAGCGCCGTGACGTCGTGGCCGAAGACCTGCGCGGCGACGACCATCGCGGCGGCCAGGTAGATGCCCAGGCTGGCCAGCCCGATCAGGATCTCGGGTACGCCGGACTGATCGCCGCGGCGGAGACGGCCATACCACACGAAGCGGCGGAGCAGCGCATCGATCGTGAAGGCCGCCGCCAGCACGGCCAAGGTGGCCAGCACTTCGGTGACCGCGCGATGGGCACCCGCGGTGAGCGCGGAGGCCGGCATCAGCTGGTCGGCCATGGCCAGCGTGGTCGCCAGGAACAGGGTCAGGCTGGCGCCGGTCGCGACCCGTTTCCCGCCCCGCCGCCAGACCGCGACGCACAGGACCGCGGTCACCGCCGAGCCGGCCAGCAGCGCGAAGCCGAGCCAGTCGGCCACGCTGTCCCAGCTGTCGATCGCGAGCACCGCGGTCAGGCCGGGACGGCGATCGGCCAGGGCTCGACGATGGTGTCCAGATGCAAGCCCAGCGCCGCCGCCAGGCCCGGTCCGTCATGGGCGGCGACGGCGGCGAGGATCGGGTCGTGCCGCCGCACGGTCTCGACCAGCGGCCGGCGATGCTCGGGCGCCCACAGCTTGAACCGGTGGGAATGCAGGATGCAGCGGGTCAGGATCTGGTTGACCGCCTGCAGCTGGGCGATGCCGAACAGCGCCAGATGGAAGGCCGTGTCCAACCGGATCACCTCATAGGCGTCGCCGGCCTCGGCCGCCGCCCGCATCTCGTCCAGGAGCTGTTCCAGCCGCGTGAGATCGCAGGCTTCGGCCTTGGCGGCAACGGTCAGCGCCGCCTCGGTCTCGATCTGGCGGCGGAGCGCCAGGATCACGCGGACCTCCTCCGGCACCAGTTGGGTGATGACCGTGCCCTTGTAGCCGGACCGCACCACCAGCCCGTCCTCCTGCAGGCGCAGCAGGATCTCGCGCACCATGCCCTGGCTGCAGCCCAGCTGGTGGGCCAGGCCGAGCTCGGTCACGGTCTCACCGGCCTTGAGCTCGTTCATGATGATCGCGCGCTTGACGGTCTCGTAGACCGTCGCGCGCTGGCGCGGCGGCGCGCCGGCCAGCATCAGCCGGCCAACCGGCGCGCCAGAGCCTGCGCGCCTTTGGCGACGGCGGCGCGCGCAATGGCGACGTCACGGGTCATCTGCAGGAAGCCGTGCACCGCGCCCGGCCACGTGTCGAGATCGTGCGGAACGCCTGCTTCGGTCAGGCGCCCGGCCAGCAGCCGGGTGTCGTCGGCCAGCGGGTCGAGCTCGGCCAGGGCCAGATAGAGATAGGGCAGGCCGGCCAACGCGGCCCGCAGCGGCGCCGCCGGCGCCGGAACCGAGGCATGGTCCGGGCCGACGAAATTGGTCCAGTACCAGCGCATGCGCTCGGTCGACAGCCCGAAGCGGCCGTCGCCGTTGGCGCGGTGGCTGTCGGTGTCGAAGATCGGCGCGAAGCAGCCATAGAACAGCGCGCCGGCCGCCGGCACCGGACCGCCGGCGTCGCGCTCGGCCACGCACACGCCCAGGGCCAGATTGGCGCCGGCGCTGTCGCCCGACACCGCCAGGCGCGCCGGGTCGAGCCCCAGCCGCGGCGCCTCGGCGGCCAGCCAGCGCCAGGCGGCGCGGCAGTCGTCCAGGCCGGCCGGATAGGGATGCTCGGGCGCCAGCCGGTAGTCGACGCCCATCACCATCAGGCCGCTGTCCCGGGCCAGGCAGCGCATGGTGCGGTCGTGGCTGTCGACGTCGCCATTGGTCCAGCCGCCGCCATGGAAATACAGGATCGCTCCCGTCCCCTGCGACGCCGGCCAGTACAGCCGCGCCCGCATCGGCCCCGCCGGGCCCGGGATCGACAGCGTCTCGACCCGCGGCAGCTCGGGCAGGCCATCGGCCCAGAACGCGGCCACGGCGGCTGCCAGCCGGCGCTGTTCGGCCACCGGCAAGGCCAGCGGGTCGTAAGGCGGGACGCGCTCGGCCAAGCGGGCCTGGGCGGCGCGGATCTCGGGGTCGATGTCGGATGCGGACGGCTGCATGCCGGAAGTTTACATCGTGGCGCCCACGGTCCAAGGCGCGAACTCGTCCTCGCCCATGCCCAGCGTCTCGCTCTTGGTCTTTTCGCCCGACGCGGTGCGCACGATCAGCTCGAAGATGCGCTCGCCGCAGGCCTCGACCGATTCCGTGCCCTCGACGATGCCGCCGCAGTCGATGTCCATGTCGTCGGGCATGCGCCGGTAGAGCGCGGAGTTGGTGGCCAGCTTCAGCGATGGCGACGGCTTGCAGCCATAGACCGAGCCGCGCCCGGTGGTGAAGCAGATCAGGTTGGCGCCGCCCGCCACCTGGCCGGTCGCCGCCACCGGGTCGTAGCCGGGGCTGTCCATGAACACGAAGCCGCGCGCGGTCACGGGCTCGGCATAGCGGTAGACGTCGACCAGGTTGGTGGTGCCGCTCTTCGCGATGGCGCCCAGCGACTTCTCCAGGATCGTGGTCAGGCCGCCGGCCTTGTTGCCGGGCGACGGGTTGTTGTTCATCTCGCCGCCGGTCTGGCGGGTGTAGCCCTCCCACCAGTGGATCAGGTCGACCATCTTGCGGCCGACCTCGGGGCTGACCGCGCGCCGGGTCAGGAGATGCTCGGCGCCGTAGCTCTCGGGCGTCTCGGACAGGATCACGGTGCCGCCGTGGCGCACCACCAGGTCCGAGGCGGCACCCAGCGCCGGATTGGCGGTGATCCCGGAATAGCCGTCGGAGCCACCGCACTGCAGGCCGATGGTCAGGTGCTCCAGCGGCACCGGCTGGCGCTGGACCTTGTTGGCTTCGGGCAGCAGGGCCTCGATGCGCTGGATGCCGGCCTGCACCGTCTTGGCCGTGCCGCCCTGGTCCTGGATCACCAGCACCTGCAGGTCGGCCGATTGCTCCAGCCCGGCGCTCGCCAGGATGTCGGAGATCTGGTTGGCCTCGCAGCCCAGGCCCACCACCAGCACCGCAAAGAAGTTGGGGTGGCGGGCATAGCCGGCGATGGTCCGGCGCAGGAGCTCGATGCCCGGGCCGGTCGAGCCCATGCCGCAGCCGGTCTTGTGGGTCAGCGCCACGACACCGTCGACATTGGGATAGTGGGCGAGCTTGCCCTCGCCCGTGAACGGGTTGGTGCGGAAGGCGTCGGAGATGTAGCGCGCCACCGTCGCCGAGCAGTTCACGCTGGTCAGCACGCCGATATAGTTGCGCGTCGCGACCCGGCCGTCGGGCCGCACGATGCCCTGGAAGCTGCGGCCGTCATTGGCGTACTGGGTCGGCCGCGCGTCGGCGCCGTAGGCATAGTCGCGCGCGAAGTCGCCCATCACGCAGTTGTGGACATGGACATGGTCGCCCGGCGCCACCGGCTGGCTGGCGAAGCCGATGATCTGGCCGTAGCGCCGGATCGGGCCGCCTTCCGGGATCACGGCCACGGCCAGCTTGTGGCCGCTCGGAACCGTGGCGCGGGCGGTTACGCCGGCTTCGGGCACCGCGCTGCCGGCCGCGATCTCGGCCCGGGCGATGACCACGTTGTCGGTCGGGTTCAGTCGGATCGTGCGCGCCGCGTCAGCCATGGTGTCCTCCTGCCGCGACGCCCAGGCGCACCGCCTCCGCCATCGCCAGCATCACGTGATACAGCACCCGGGACAGCAGCGGCACCGCCAACGGCCGCCCGGCCCGGTCGAGCTGGTTTGCCCAAATTACGCCATCCGCGGCGACATAGGCGCGGAAGATTGTCGCCACCGCCGCCTCGGCCGGTGCGCCCGCGTCACCGGCGAGCTCGCGCCGGGCCAGGCAGGCCTTCAGCCACTCGGTCTGCGGCCACAGCAGCTTGGTGCCGGCCAGGACCCGCCCCTCGGGATCGACCTCGTCCAGCGCCGCCGGCAGCCCCTCCCGGTCCAGCCCGAGATCGGTGCCGAAGCGGTAGAGCCGGTCGGCCCAGGCCACGGGCCGCGCATCCCCGGTCAGCCGGGCGTGATGAAGCAGCAGCCAGGTCCATTCGAACTGGTGGCCGGGCTCGCGCAGCCGGCCGGCCGCGCCCTCCGCCCGGCGCCAGTCGGCCGTGAAGAACTCGGCGATGCTGCCCGACTCGGGATCGAACAGCCGGCGCTCGAACAGGTCCAGGATCGGCTGCGCCCGGTCGAGCCAGCGGCGGTCGCCGGTCGCCGCGAACAGCGCCTGCAGGGCCTCCAGGAGATGCATGTGCGGGTTCTGGCGGCGGGGCAGCGGCATGGGCTCGCCAAGCCCGTCGACATGCTCGCGGAAGCCGCCATGGACCGGGTCGGCCAGGCGCCCGGCCAGGAATGCCCAGGTCCGCTCGGCCAGGTCGAGCAGCGCCTGAGTCGGCGCCGCTTGGTACAGCCAGGCCAGCGCGAACAGCACGAAGGCGTGGTCGTAGGCGTCCTTGCGGCCGTCCAGCACCGCGCCGTCGCGTCCGACCCGATGGCGGAAGCCGCCGTCGGCCGGGTCGCGCAGCACGGTCTCCAGCGTCGCCAGGCCGTGCTCGGCCGCGGCCAGGTCGGCCGGGTCGCGCGTCAGGACATGGGCGTGGGCGAACACATAGGTCAGCCGGGCGGTCGCCAGGGTGCCGCAGCCCTGGTCGTGATCGAGCGGCCGGGCGCCGGGACCGAACGCCTCGACGAAGCCGGCCCGGCCCGGGACCAGCGCCAGGCGGCGCCAGCCCGGGACCAGGCGGCCGGTCAGCCAGCCGCAAAGGTCGGCCGGGACGTCCATCACCAGTCGGTCATGGTGCCGTCGAGCAGGCGGTTCACCGGCAGGTAGGCGCGCTGGTAGGGGTACTTGGCCGCCAGCGCCTCGTCGATGTCGACACCGTGGCCGGGCACGTCGCCGGGATCAAGGAAACCGTCCTTGAAGCTGTAGGCGTGCGGGAACACGGCGTCGGTCTCGTCGGTGTGGCGCATATATTCCTGGATGCCGAAGTTCGGCACCGAGATGTCGAAATGCAGCGCCGCCCCCATGCACACCGGCGACAGGTCGGTGGCGCCGTGGCTGCCGGTGCGCACATTGTACAGCGCCGCCAGGTTGGCGATGCGGCGCAGGTGGGTGATGCCGCCGGCATGGACCACGGTGGTCCGGATGTAGTCGATCAGCTGTTCGGTGATCAGCTGCTGGCAGTCGTGGATCGTGTTGAACACTTCGCCGACCGCGAGCGGCGTCACGGTGTGCTGGCGGATGATCCGGAAGCTCTCCTGGTTCTCGGCCGGGACCGCGTCCTCGATCCAGAACAGGCGATAGGGCTCCAGCGACTTGCCGAGGCGCGCCGCCTCGATCGGCTTCAGGCGGTGATGGCAGTCATGCAGCAGGTGCGGCTCGAACCCGACCTTGTCGCGCAGGCGCTCGAACAGCTTCGGCACGAAGTCCAGGTAGAGCTCGGTCGACCAGCGGTTCTCGGTCGGCAGGTCGGCGTCGGCGGGCTCGTAGAACATCTTGTCCTTGGCCACGCCGTAGGTCGAATCCAGGCCCGGGATGCCGCTCTGGGCGCGGATCGCCTTGTAGCCCATCTCGCGGTAGCGGACGACCTCGTCGACCGTCTCCTCGAGGTCGCGGCCGTTGGCGTGGCCATAGACCATCACGCCCTCGCGGCTGCGCCCGCCCAGCAGCTGGTACAGCGGCATGCCCGCGGCCTTGGCCTTGATGTCCCATAGCGCGGTGTCGACCGCGGCGATCGCGGTCATGGTCACCGGCCCGCGCCGCCAGTAGCAGCCGCGGTAGAGATACTGCCAGATGTCCTCGATCTGGTGGGCGTCGCGGCCGATCAGGCAGGGGATGACATGGTCGGTCAGGTAGCTCGCCACCGCCAGCTCGCGGCCGTTCAGGGTCGCGTCGCCGAGGCCGTACACGCCCTGGTCGGTCTCGATCTTCAGGGTGACGAAATTCCGACCCGGACAGGTCACGATCACGCGCGCTTGGGTTATCCGCACCGGAGGGTCCCTCCTCGAATTGGGCCTTGAGCTGCCCATTGGGCAAAATTGGCCTGGCCACATTACCAATTGACCGGTGCTGGCTGAAATGAAATTCTCGAATCCGTCGTGATCGCCGCGAACCGGCAGCCAAGCCGGGCGGATCGAAACGGGAGGACGGCACCAATGCACAGAGGTCTGACAACCTGCCTGACGGCGACCGCAGCCCTTCTGTCCCTGGCTGCCGCCCCCGTGCAGGCGGCGTCGCCGCCACTTCCGACCGCGGCCCAGACCATCAACATCATCGATGTCGGTGGCGCCCTGGCGCTGACCCAGAAGTCAATCGAGGCCTACCGTAAGGCCCATCCCAACCTGGTGTCGCGCTTCGTCTTCCAGAAGGCCCCGGCGCCCGAGCTGGCGGGCAAGATCAAGGCGCAGCAGCAGGCCGGCCGGGTCGATATCGACCTGGTCCTGAGCGGCACCGACGCGATCTCGGCGGGCATGGAGACCGGCGAGTGGCAGACCCTGACGCCCGACTTCAACGACAAGTTCCCGAACCTGGAGGCGAACTACCTGCCGGGGGCGGCCAAGATGAACAAGATGGCGAACGGCCAGGCCATCGCCGTCGTCTACACGCCGTCCGGCCCGCTGCTGGAATATGCGCCTGACCGGGTCAAGGACGTACCGGCCTCGACCGATGCGCTGCTGGCCTGGTGCAGGGCCCATCCCAACCGGCTGGAATATGCCCGGCCGGCCAATTCCGGGCCGGGGCGCACCTGGTTGCAGGCCCTGCCCTACCTCCTGGGCGACAAGGATCCCAGCGATCCGATCCATGGCTGGGACAAGACCTGGGCGTACTTGAAGGAGCTGAACAGCTGCATCGAGTACTACCCCTCGGGCACCGGCGCCACCATGAAGGAGCTGGGCGAGGGCTCGCGCGACATCATCCTGTCGACGATCGGCTGGGACATCAATCCGCGGGTCCTGGGCGTGGTGCCGAAGGAGGCCAAGATCGGCGCGCTCAAGGGCTTCCATTGGGTGGCCGACGCCCAGTACGTGGCGACGCCGAAGGGCATCGCCCCGGAGAAGCTGGCGGTCGTGCTGGATGTCATGGCCTGGATGCTGAAGCCCGAGAACCAGGCCTTCGCCTATGACGACGGCTACTTCTATCCCGGCCCCGCCGTGAAGGACGTGCCGATCACCATGGCGCCCAAGGAAAGCCAGGACGTGATCAAGGACTACGGCCGGCCGGAATATGCCGACTGGATCGCCAGCGTCCCGGTCGAGATCCCGCTGTTCGGCAAGGCCCTGACCGACGCCTTCCACAAGTGGGACGACGAGATCGGCGGGTCGAAGATCAAGTAGGAGCAGCGAGGCGATGGCTCGAGAGTTCGGCGATATCCGGCTGGACGCGGTGTCGCGCGTGTTCGGCGGCTTCCGCGCCCTGCACGCGTTGACGCTCACGATCGCCGAGGGCGAGTTCATCGCCCTGCTCGGGCCGTCGGGCTGCGGCAAGTCGACGGCGCTCAACTGCCTGGCCGGCCTGCTGCCCCTGACCGACGGCAGCATCTGGGTCGGCGACCGGCGCATCGACGTTCTGCCGCCGGAGCAGCGCGGCTTCGGCATGGTGTTCCAGAACTATGCCCTGTTCCCGCACATGACGGTGCGCCGGAACATCGGCTTCGGCCTGGCCATGCGCGGCACGCCCAAGGCCGAAGCCCGCCGCCGGGTCGAGGAGGCGCTGCAGCTGGTCCAGCTCGGCGCTCACGGCGACAAGCTGCCGGGCCAGCTGTCGGGCGGCCAGCAGCAGCGCGTGGCGATCGCCCGCGCCATCGTGATCCAGCCGCCGCTGGTGCTGATGGACGAGCCGCTGTCGAACC
>CAZEFK010000013.1:0-9614 GCA_964511405.1 uncultured Comamonadaceae bacterium
GCGCCGGCGGCGGCTCGATCGCCTGGATCGACGCCATGGGGCGCATCCAGACCGGGCCGGAGAGCGCGGCATCGGAGCCGGGGCCTGCCTGCTACCAGCGCGGCGGGACGCGGCCGGCGATCACCGACGCCGACCTGGTGCTGGGCAAGATCGATCCCGACAACTTCGCCGGTGGCGCGATCCGCCTGTCGGTGGCCAAGGCCCAGTCGGCCATCACCGTCGACGTCGGCAGCCGCCTGGCCATGACCCCGCTGTCCGCCGCCTTCGGCATCAGCGAGGTCGTGGACGAGAACATGGCGAACGCCGCCCGCGTCCACGCCGTCGAGAGCGGCAAGACCATCTCCGACAACGTGATGATCGCCTTCGGCGGGGCGGCGCCGCTGCATGCGGCGCGGCTATGCGAGAAGCTGGGCATCGACCTGTGCCTGGTGCCGCCGGGGGCCGGGGTCGGGTCGGCGATCGGCTTCCTCAAGGCGCCGTTCGGCTACGAGGCCGTCGTGTCGAAGCTGACGCCGCTGTCGCGCTTCGACGCCGACGCGGCCACTCGGCTGATCGGCGACCTGAAGGCGACCGCCGAGCGGTTCGTCCGCGCCGGCACGGCCGGGCCCCTCGTCACCGAGATCACGGCGTTCATGCGCTATGCCGGGCAGGGGTGGGAGATCCCGGTCCCGCTGGCCGACCGGAAGTTCGAGGCCGCCGACGCCACCGCGATCCACGAGGCCTTCCGCGAGGCTTATGCGCGCTTCTTCGGCCGCGCGATCGACGGCCTCGACGGGCTCGAGATCGAGATCGTGACCTGGTCGGTGAAGGTCCAGGACGAGCGTCCGGCGCCGCCGCGCCATGCCCTCGACCGGACCGGGCACCGGACCGCCGGGGGCCCGACGCGGGCGGTGTTCGACCCGGCCCGCGGCAGCCCCTTGGCCAGCACGATCGTCGAGCGCACGGCGCTCGTCCCGGGGACGCGGGTCGAAGGCCCGGCCGTCATCGTCGAGCGCGAGACGTCGACGGTGGTCACCTCGACCTTCGATGCCGTGCTGCAGGGCGACGGCTCCCTGCTTCTCGTCCGCAAAGGAACCGGTGCATGAGCGAGATCGACGATATCCGCATGCAGGTCATGTGGAACCGGCTTGTCTCCGTGGTCGAGGAGCAGGCGATGACGCTGCTGCGCACCGCCTTCTCGACCTCGGTGCGCGAGGCCGGGGACCTGTCGGCCGGCGTGTTCGACCGCGACGGCCAGATGCTGGCCCAGGCCGTGACCGGCACGCCCGGCCACGTCAACACGATGGCCGAGGCGGTGCTCAACTTCATCGCCGAGATCCCGCGCGCCGAGACCTATGAAGGGGACACCTACGTCACCAACGATCCGTGGAAGGGCACCGGGCACCTGCACGACATCACGATGGTGTCGCCGTCCTTTCTCGACGGCGAGCTGATCGGCTATTTCGCCTGCACCGCACATGTGGTCGATGTCGGCGGCCGCGGTTTCGGCGCCGACGGCAAGTCGGTCTACGAGGAAGGCCTGCAGCTGCCGATCATGAAGTTCGCCGAGCGCGGCGTGGTGAACAAGGACCTGGTGCGGATCGTCCGCCAGAACGTGCGCGAGCCCAACCAGGTCGTGGGCGACTTCTACTCCCTGGCCGCGTGCAACGATGTCGGCCACCGCCGCCTGGTGGAGATGATGCGCGAGATCGGCCTGACCTCGCTCGAGCCGCTGGGTGCCTTCATCTTCTCGCGCACCCGGGCGGCGATGGCCGAGCGCATCCGGGCGCTGCCTCACGGGCGCTGGAACAACACGCTGACGACCGACGGCTATGACGAGCCGATCACGCTGCGCGCCTGCCTGACGATCGGCGAGGGCACGGTCCATGTCGACTTCGACGGCAGCGCGCCGTTGAGCCGCTGGGGCATCAACGTGCCGGTCATCTACACCAAGGCTTACGCCTCCTATGCGCTTAAATGCATCGTGGCGCCCGACGTGCCGAACAACGCGGCGTCGCTGGCCGCCTTCACCATCTCGTCGCCGCCGAACATCCTGGCGGCCGAGCGCCCGGCGCCGGTCAGCGTCCGCCATGTCATCGGTCACATGGTCCCCGACCTGGTGCTCGGTGCCCTGGCCAAGGCCCTGCCCGGACGGATCCTGGCCGAGGGGGCGGGCGCGCTGTGGAACATCCACATCTCCGTGCGGCCCAGCGACGGCGCGGCGGGGCGGCGCGCCGAGGTGTTGATGTTCAACTCCGGCGGCATGGGCGCGCGGCCGGCGATCGACGGCCTGTCGGCCACCGCCTTCCCGTCCGGCGTGCACACCATGCCGATCGAGGCGACCGAGCAGGCCGGGCCGATCGTGATCTGGCGCAAGGAGCTGCGGCCGGACTCCGGCGGCGACGGCACCTTCCGCGGCGGGTTGGGCCAGGTGATCGAGATCGCGGCCGAAGACGGCCACGAGTTCGATTTCTCGGCCATGTTCGACCGCGTCGCGCATCCGGCCCAGGGCCGCGAAGGCGGCGGCGCCGGCGCGCCCGGGTCGGTCGCGCTCGACGACGGCACGCGGATGCGGACCAAGGGCTGGCAGCATGTCCCGGCCGGGCGTCGCCTGGTGCTGAAGGTGCCGGGCGGCGGCGGTTACGGCCCGCCGGCCGGGCGCAGCGCCGAGGCCCGCGCCGAAGACCGACGCAAAGGCTATGTTACGGACCCCACCACGAAGGCCAACTGATGAGCTACCTCGCTTCGCGCCTGGCGGCGGTTCGCCCGTCGGCCTCGATGGCCGTGTCGCAAGCCGCCAAGGCGCTCGCCGCGCAAGGCATCGACGTGATCGACCTGGGGCTGGGCGAGCCCGACTTTCCGACCCCGGCGCACATCGTCGACGCGGCCGACGCCGCCGCCCGGGCCGGCGATACGCTCTATACCGCGTCCGCCGGCACGCCGGCGGTCCGCGCCGCGATTGCCGGCAAGTTCCAGCGGGAGAACGGCCTCGCCTATCCGGCCGAGCAGATCCTGGTCGCGAACGGCGCCAAGCAGGTCATCTTCAATGCCCTGATGGCGACCCTCAACCCGGGGGATGAGGTGATCGTCCCCGCCCCGTACTTCGTCTCGTATCCCGAGACGGTGAAGCTGCTGGACGGCGTTCCGGTGGCCGTCCCCTGCCGGGCGGAAGACGGATTCCGGCTGACGCCGGAGCGGCTCGAAGCCGCGATCACCCCGCGCACCAAGTGGCTGCTCCTCAACATGCCCAGCAACCCGTCGGGCGCGGTCTATTCCGAGCCCGAGCTCGCCGCCCTGGGACGGGTCGTCGAGCGCCACCCCGGGGTGCTCGTCCTCTCGGACGAGATCTACGAGCACATCCTGTTCGACGGCCGTGGGTTCGTGTCGCTGGGCACGGCTTGCCCCTGGCTCGCCGATCGCGCGCTGATCGTCAACGGCGTGTCCAAGGCCTACGCCATGACCGGCTGGCGCGTCGGCTACGCCGCCGGCCCGAAGCCGCTCATCCAGGCGATGGCGACCATCCAGAGCCAGTCCTGCACGTCCGTGTGCTCGATCGCCCAGGCCGCGACGGTCGCGGCGCTGACTGGCCCGCAGGACGAGGTGGCGCGGTTCCGGACGGTCTTCCAGCAGCGCCGCGACCTGGTCGTCGCGGGCATCAGCCGGATCGCCGGCCTGACCCTCGATGCGCCGCCCGGCGCCTTCTACGCCTATATCGGCTGCGCCGGCCTGATCGGGGCCCTCACGGCACGCGGCGAGATCCTGACCGACGACGCCGCCGTCGCCCGCTATCTGCTGGACGAGGCGCGGGTCGCCGCGGTGCCGGGCGCCGCCTACGGCCTGTCGCCGTTCTTCCGCATCTCCACAGCCACGTCCGAGGCGGTGCTGACCGAGGCGATCGCGCGGATCGAGCGCGCGGTGGCCAAGCTGGGCGCCGCCGGGAGGGCCGCATGACCGAGCCGCGCTACCAGCGAATCCTGATCACCGGGGCGAACGGGCGGCTCGGCAGCCGGCTGCGGCACGGCCTGGCGCCGCTGGCGCACCGCCTGCGCCTGTCCGATCGCGGGCCCATCGCCGACCTGGCGCCCCACGAGGAGGGCGTCGTCTGCGAGCTTGCCGACGCCGCGGCGGTGCTGGCGGCGGCGGCGGGCGTCGACGCGATCGTCCATTTCGGCGGCGCCGCTTTGGAAAGCCCCTGGGCGGAGATCCTCGCCTCCAACATCCAGGGCGGCTACAACCTCTACGAGGCGGCGCGCCGGCAGGGCGTGCGCCGCGTCGTCTTCGCGTCCTCGGTCCACGCCATCGGCTATCACCCGCTGGAGGCGCAGATCGACGCCGCGGCGCCGCATCGCCCGGACAGCCTGTACGGCCTGTCGAAGTGCTTCGTCGAAGACCTGGGCCGGCTATATTGGGACAAGTTCGGCATCGAGAGCGTCTGCCTGCGCATCTTCTCGTCGTTTCCCGAGCCGGCGGACCGGCGCATGCTGTGGTCCTGGCTGTCGTTCGACGATTGCGTGCGCCTGGTTGCGGCGAGCCTGACCGCCCCCCGGGTCGGCCATACCATCGCCTTCGGCATGTCGGACAACGCCGTCAAGCCGGTCGACAATCGGCTGGCGGCCCACCTCGGCTTCCGCCCGATCGACTCGACCGAGCCGTTCCGCGCGGCCGTCGAGGCGCGATTGCCGCCGGCCGATCCGAAGGCGCCGGCAACCGCCCTGCTCGGCGGCTGGTTCGTCGATCTCGGGCATCCCGACGATGCGGCGAAATCCTGAGAGGCTGCTGGTCGTTCCTGGGGCAGCGAGCATCTGATATGGATCGCCCGACGGTCGCGGACCGCACGGGGAACGAGCGAACATGTCGCAACAGGTGCGCCTGCCGCCGCTCAACGCGCTGCGCGTCTTTCACGCGGTCATGCGCCACGGCAGCTTTCGGAGTGCCGCCGACGAGCTGCTGGTGACGCCCCAGGCGGTGAGCCAGCAGATCAAGCTTTTGGAAGATACGCTGTCGGTCGCGCTGTTTGAGCGGAAGGGCTGGGTCATCGAGTCGACGGAGCAGGCCATCCTGCTGGCCCGCTACATTCAGGCCGGCTTCGACGAGTTCAGCGAAGGTATCCGCCGGGTCACCAACGTGACCTACCGCAATCGCATCAATGTCAATGCCAGCCCCTATTTCGCATCCCGCTACTTGATCGATCGGTTGGAGCGGTTTCGCGACCGTCTGCCGGGCGCCGACCTGCGGCTGACCACCATGGTCACCCTGCCGGATTTCGCCGCCGACGACGTGGATGTCGCGATCCAGTGGGGCTTCGGCGCCTGGAAGGATGTCGAATATCGATTGCTGGTCCGCGACCCCAAGGTGATCTGCTGCGCGCCGGCGCTCGCGCACCGGATCGCCGTGCCCGCCGACCTGATTGCCGTGCGGCTGCTGCATCTGATCCACGGCAGGACGGTGTGGACCCGAGCGCTGCGCCATCTGGGCGTGGAACCACCGGACCTCGCCGACGAGATCCAGTTCGACGACGCCGCGACGATGCGCCGGGCTGCGCTGTCCGGGCTGGGGGTCGGATTGCTCTCGGTCGCCGACGCCCTCGAGGACATCCAGGCAGGCCGGCTGGTTGCGCCGCTCGGGGTCGATGCCCTGACCAGCATGGATCTGGCCGACATCCCGGGATTTTATCTGATCCTGCCGCGCGCCCATCGCCGCGTGAAAAGCATCGCGCTGTTCTGCGACTGGGTCCTGTCCGAAGACTGGTCGACGCCGTTGCCGGCACCCCGGATCGGCTGACGTGACCGACGCGGATACGCGTCGCGGATCGTCTCGACCGCCGTGATCATCGCCGTGGGTCTCGACCGTGATGGGCCGTTTCCCGGTCTTGATGTCGGCTGCGGTCTTGCCCGCGGCGACATCGCCCTGAAACCGCCGGCGTCGCCCGCAGACCGATGTGCCGATCGTCCTTTGACAGCAGTGAAATATCACAATATCCTACGCTCGCCGCCGCCGATCTGAAGCGGACCGTGAGGCTTGGCGGCCACGAGGCGGTCCGGCCGGCGACAAGGCGCTGCCAAGGAGGAAATCGAATGACGGCATGGACGTGTCCGATGCGCCGCATCGCGATCGCGGGCATCCTGGCCCTTGCTCTGGCGCCCGGGGCCGGTCGCGCCGCGGAGACCGGGCGGGAGGTCATCAGCTTTGCCGGCGTGACCTTCACCGAGGCCGGGCGCGGCGACAAGCTGAAGGCCTGGGTCGAGCAGTTCAACCGATCGCAGGACAAGATCGAGGTGCAGCCGCTGGGCATGCCCTTCGCGGCGTTCGCCAACACGATCTTCACTCAGATGGGCGGCGGCGGTGGTCCGGATCTCGTCCGGTTCGACCAAATCGATTTCTACAGCGCCGTGGCAGCCGGGCGGGTGCTGCCGCTCGACGACGTGATCCGGGATGCCGACTATCGGTTCACGGCACCCGACAAATACTCGAAGGTCGGCGGCAAGCGGTATGCCGTGCCGTTCGAGATCAGCAACTATGTGCTGCTGTACAACCGGTCCCTGCTCAAGCCGGGCAGCCTGCCGGCCGACTTCCCGGCATTCCTGGCGGCGGCCAAGGCCGCGACCGGCAACGGCATCTATGGGTTCGCCTTCCGGGCGACCATGGCGGAGCGGCCGGGCTTCTGGCAGGACCTGTGCAACTTCGTCTACGGGTTCGGGGGCCGCTGGTCGGACGATCAGGGCAACCTGACCCTGAACAGCCCCAAGGTGGTCGAGGGCATCGCCGCCTACAAGGCGGCCTACGACGCCGGCGTCATCCCCAAGGGCGCCGACGCCGCCACCTACCGGCGCATGTTCTGGGAAGGCAAGCTGGCGATGGAGATCGACAATGGCGGGGTCGCCGCGATCCTCAACGCCCAGGCCCCGGAGCTGCCGCTCGCCGCCGCGCCGTCGCCGTTCCCGACCCGGGCGCAGGGCCTCGTGCTGGCGCCGCTCACCGTCAACGCCAACACCAAGCACAAGGCGGCCGCGCTGACCTTCCTGAAATGGGTCCTCGAGCCCGCGAACCAGGCTGCGCTCCAGGACATCCTGGGCGCCAGCAATGTCGCCACGGTCGTGCCCCGGTCCCCCGCCGACGTGGCCAGCAAGCCCTGGCTGTCGGTCTATGACGACCAGACGCCCAACAGCGTGCCCCAGCTGGTGGCGGGCCTGGAGACCAAGACCCCGGAGATCCAGCAGATCGTGCTGGAGCAAGTGCTGAAGGTGCTGCAGGGCGGCCGCGACCCGCAGAAGGCCATGGACGACGCGCAGCACCAGGCGCTGTCGCGCGTTGCGAAGAAATAGCAGCATGGCCAGGCCGGTGCCGAGGAACGCGGGGATCGAGGGCAGCCGCTGGACGCCCTATTGGTTCATCGCCCCGGCGGCGATTTACCTGGCGGTGTTCCAGGGCTACCCGCTGATCCAGGAGCTGTTCCTGAGCGTCACCTCGACGTCGCTGCTGTCGCCCCAGGTCCACGAGCTGGTCGGGCTCGACAACTACCGGGACCTGGCCGGCGCCGACGACTTCCACGACGTGCTGCTGGTGACCGTCATCTACACGGTGGCCTGCGTCGGGCTGGCGGTCGGCCTCGGGCTCGGCGCCGCCCTGCTGCTCGACAGCCGGTTCGCCGGCCGCGGCGTGGCGCGGGCGATCGTGACCATACCCTGGGCGGCGCCGCCGGTCGCGGTCGCGCTGACCTTCACCTGGATCTACAACGCCCAGTACGGGATCTTCGGCCATGTCCTGCGTGGTCTGGGGCTGGCGGCCGGGGCCGAGGACTGGCTGGACAGCACCAGCCTCGCGCTGCCCGCCGTCCTGTTGACCACGATCTGGCAGATCTTCCCCTTCGCATCGGTGGTCATCCTGTCGGCGCTGCAGGGGGTGTCGAGTGAGCTGCGCGAGGCCGCGGTCATGGACGGCGCCGACCGCCTCAGCGTGTTCGGCGCCGTGGTGTGGCCGACCATCCGTCCGGCGGTCATGCTGCTCGCCCTGTTCCTGACGATCTGGTCGTTGCGCCGCTTCGACCTCATCTGGCTGATGACCCAGGGCGGGCCGATCGGCGCCACCAACACCCTGGTCGTCGAGCTCTACCGGCGCGGGTTCGTCTATCGCGATCTGGGGCAGGCCGCGGCGGTCGGCATGGTCGGGCTGGCGGTCGCCCTGGGCGTCACCCTGGTCTATATCCGCGCCGCCCATCGCGCCGAGCGCGCCCGGGCCGGCCGGTGAGCCGCACGCTGGGCTGGCCGCAGGGACTGCGGCTGATCACCGTGGTCGCGCTGCTGGGCGTGGCGGCCTTTCCGTTCTATTGGATGCTGGTGACCTCGCTGACGCCGTCGTCCGAGCTGTTCGCATCGTCGCCGCGGCTGCTGCCGTCGATGGCCGAGATCGGGGTGTACTGGGAGGCGGTGCGGCAGCGATCGGTGGCGACCTGGCTGGCCAACAGCGCGGCCGTCGCCGTCGGCACCACTGCCCTGAGCCTGGGTCTGGCGGTGCTGCCGGCCTATGCGCTGTCGCGCTTCCGGTTCGCGGGCAAGGGGCTGTTCGGCTTCGCCCTGTTCGCGACCCAGATGCTGCCCGAGGCGATGCTGGTCGTGCCGCTCTACACCGTGTTCGGCAGCCTGGGCCTGCTCAACACGCTGGGCGGCCTGATCCTGGCCAACGCCGCCTTCACGGTGCCGGTGATCACCTGGATCCTGAAGGGCGCCATCGACGGCGTTCCCGTCGACATCGAGGAGGCGGCGCGCATGGACGGCTGCTCGCGCCTCGGCACGGTGCTGGCGGTGGTGCTGCCGCTGGTGGCGCCGACCCTGGCCGCCGCCGCGGTGATCGCCTTCTTCCATGGCTGGAACGAATATGTCTTCGCCCAGACGCTGATCAGCGACGAGTCCCTGCGCACCGCGTCGGTCGGACTGGCGGGGTTCGTCGGCGAGCTGAGCACGCCGATCCACTCGGTCATGGCGGTGGGCGTCATCTATACGCTGCCGGCGGTGGTCTTCTATCTGATGGTGCAGCGCTACGTCGTCGCCGGCATGACCGCCGGTGCCGTCAAGGGATAGGGAAGCGGCGATGGCAGCGATCCGGCTCGACGGTGTGACCAAGTCGTTCGGCAGCAGGGCGGTGATCCGCAGCGTGAGCCTGGCCGTGCCCGATGGCGAGTTCCTGGTGCTGCTGGGCCCCTCGGGCTGCGGCAAGTCCACCCTGCTGCGCATGCTCGCCGGCCTCGAAACCGTCTCGGGCGGTGCCATCTGGCTCGACGACCGCCGCGTCGACGCGCTGCCACCCACCGCCCGCGACATGGCGTTCGTGTTCCAGTCCTATGCCCTGTACCCGCACATGACGGTGCGCCGGAACATGGCGTTCCCGCTCCTGATGCGCCAGTTCCGCTGGTGGTTCCACCTGCCGGTGATCGGCGCGGCCGCCAAGCGCCGCATCGAGCGGTCGCCGGCGGTCGCCGACCTGATCGAGCGGACGGCGCGGACCCTGGCGCTGACCGACATGCTGGACCGGTACCCGGCCACCCTGTCGGGCGGCCCGCGCCAACGGGTGGCGCTGGGGCGCGCCAAGGGCCGCCAGCCCCCCGGCTTTATTATGGTCGAGCCGCTGTCGAACCTGGACGC
>CAZEFK010000013.1:9624-48826 GCA_964511405.1 uncultured Comamonadaceae bacterium
GGCGGAGATTTCGAAGCTGCACCAGCGGGTCGGCGGCACCTTCGTCTACGTCACCCATGACCAGGTCGAGGCCATGACCATGGGCACGCGGATCGTGCTGATGCGCGATGGCGTCGTGCAGCAGTTCGGCAGCCCGCGCGAGATCTACACCAGCCCGGCGAATGTCTATGTGGCGCGGTTCATTGGTACGCCGCCCATGAACCTGATCCGGACCCGGCTCGAAGCCGGGGCCTTGATCGCGGGCGAGGCGCGGCTGGCGTTGCCGCCGCAGCTCCGGGGACGGGCGGAGCCGGGGGACCTGCTGCTTGGCGTCCGGCCGACCGCGCTGGCCGTGACGACGCCGGGCAGCGCCGGCACCCTGGCTGGTCGGGTCACACTGGTCGAGCATGTCGGCGCCGAGTCGCTGGTCGCGGTGGCGCTCGACCAGGCGAGGACCGCCCATGACGAAGAAGGCGCGACGCCCGGAGAGATCATGATCACCATCGCGGGCTACAGCGAGCTGCGCGCCGGCGATGCGGTGGGTGTCAGCCTGAACTTGGCCGAAGCCGTCCTGTTCTCGCCCGAGACCGGGGAGCGGCTGGCCGCCGTCCCCGCGCCCGGCCTGGTGCCGGTTGCGGGGTGACCGCGCCGCTCGTCCGCGTCACGCGAACGACAGCTGCACTTTCATGGCGCTCGCCCGGTCGCTGGCCAGCTCGAAAGCGTCGACGGCGCGGTCGAACGGGATTGTCGTGGTCAGCACCGGCGCGACGTCGAGGGCCCGGCGCGCCATCAGCGCGACGCCGGCCTCGAACTCCTCATGGAAGCGGAAGCTGCCGCGCAGTTCGAATTCCTTGGCGACCAGGACATTGATCGGCAGGGTCATGGTCCCGCCGATGCCGAGCTGGACGATCACCGCGCCCGGCCGCAGCGCATCCAGGGCGCCCCGGAGCGCAGCCTCGCTGCCCGACGCCTCGATCAGCAGGTCGAAGGTGCCCTTGTCGGTGGCATACTCGGCCAGGGCGTCCGGTTCGCGCCTGAGATTGATGGTGCGCGTCGCGCCCATCTTCGCCCCGACGCTCAAGGGGAAATCATTGAGGTCGGTCGCGACCACCTCGACGGCGCCATTGCTGCTGGCGACCAGCACCGCGAGCGCGCCGATCGGGCCGCAGCCGGTGATCAGCACGCGCTTGCCCAGCAGGGGCCCGGCCCGGCGCGCCGCGTGCAGGCAGACCGCCAGCGGCTCGGCCGTGGCCGCCTCGGCCATGGTCATCGTCGACGGTATCGGCACCGCCTGCGCCTGGTCGATCACCAAGCCCTGCCGGAACGCGCCCTGGACGTGAGGAAAGCGCATGGCACTGCCGAAGAACCGCATGTCCAGGCAGTGGTTCTGCCGCCCCTCCTGGCAGTAGCGACACTGGCGGCAGGGCCGGCTCGGGTTGATCGCAATGCGGTCGCCCGGAGCCACCCGGGTGACCGCCGGGCCGACGGCTTCGACGGTGCCGGCCGCCTCGTGGCCCAGCACCATCGGTTCCTTCAGGCGCACCGTGCCGAAGCCGCCGTCGTGGTAGTAATGCAGGTCGGATCCGCAGATTCCGCCGCACTCGACCCGCACCCGCACGTCGTGCGGGCCCAGGGCGGGGATGTCCACGGCGTCGCAGCGCAGGTCCCTGGCGGCATGGATGACAACGGCACGCACCATTGGGGGAAGCCCTCCCGGTAACTGGCGTCGGGCCGTCACAGGACGGCCGACATTCCGCCATCGACATAGATGATCTGGCCATTGACGTAGTCGGATGCCGCCGATGCCAGATAGACCGCGGTCCCAACCAACTCGTCGGGGCGGCCCCAGCGCCGTGCCGGTGTCCGTCCCTTCACCCAGGCATCGAAGGTCGGGTTGTCGATCAGGGCCTGGTTCATGTCGGTGACCATGTAGCCGGGCCCGATGGCGTTCGCCTGGATCCCGTGCTCGCCCCATTCCGCCGCCATGGCCCGGGTCAGCATCTTGATGCCACCCTTGGCGACCGTGTAGGGCGCGACGGTGGCGCGGGCCAGCTCGCTGGTCAGCGAGCCGATGTTGACGACCTTGCCGTGCCCGCGCGGGATCATGCGGCGGGCCGCCTCGCGGCCGACCACGAAGGCGCTGGTCAGGTTGGTCTCGATCACCCGGCGCCAGTCGTCGGTGGCCAGATCGACCATCGGTCGGCGCAGCTGGATGCCGGCATTGTTGACCAGCACGTCGACCGCCAGGCCCAGGTCGTCGAAGCGGCGAAAGGCGGCGGTCACCGCCGCCTCGTCGGTCACGTCGAAGGCGGCTTCCCGGATGGCGTGCCCGGCCCCGCGCAGCGCCGCCGCCGCGGATGCCAGGCGCCCGGGGTCGACACCATTGAGGATCACCTCGGCCCCGGCCGCCGCGAGACCGGCGGCGATGGCGTTGCCGAGGCCGCGCGACGAGCCGGTGACCAGCGCCCGGCGCCCGGTCAGGTCGAACAAGGGGGCGGTCATGGCCCGGCCCCCTAAAGGCTGGAGCGACGGACCGTCAGGTCCGTCCGATCAAAGACCGTGGATTGCAGCTCCAACCCCAGGCCCGGGCCCTCCATCGGGTAGACGAAGCCGTTCTCGATCCGGGGCATCTCGGTCACCAGCTCGCGATACCAGCCGCGATAGAAGGCGCGCACGGATTCCTGGATCAGGGTATTGGGCTGGCTGAACGACGCATGCACCGCGGCGGCGAACCCGACCGGGCCGATGCAGTCATGCGGCGCGAACGGGCGGTGGTAGGTCTCGGCCAGGGCGGCGATCTTGCGCCCCTCGGTCAGGCCGCCCGACCAGCACAGATCGACCATCACCACGTCGATCGCATCGCGCTCCAACATGTCCTTGTAGGGCCAGCGCGAGCCCAGGGTCTCGCTGGCGCACACCCAGACGTCGGTCGAGCGGGCATAGTCGGCGAGTGCCTGGGCCGAGTTCATGCGGATCGGGTCCTCGAACCAGGTCGGGGCATAGGGCTCCAGCGCCCGCGCGATCATTTTGGCGGTCGGCAAGTTCCACAGCGAGTGGAACTCGACCATGATCTCGATGCGGTCGCCGACCGCCCGCCGGATCTTCTCGAACGGCTCGAGGGCGGTGCGCAGCTGCGCCGCCGAGATGGACAGGCCGCCGGTTTCCCGGGCGATCGGGTCGAACGGCCAGATCTTCATGGCGGTGATGCCGGACTCCAGCAGGTTTTCAGCCAACTGGTCGGCGCGGGTCATGAAGCCGTCCAGGTCCTCGTAGGGCCCGTCGCCCTCGCCGAGGCTCCAGTTGGCGACCGGGCGGATATTGGTCGAGCGGACGTAGCGGGTGCCGGCACAGGTGTTGTAGATGCGCAGCTTGTCGCGGCACAGCCCGCCCAGCATCTGGTGGACCGGCTGGTTGCAGACCTTGCCGAACAGGTCCCACAGGGCGATGTCGATGCCGGATGCCGCGCGGTATTCGACGCCGGTCGACGACTGGGCCATCGGCAGGGCGACCATCTCCTGGTTCAGCGCCTCGAGATGCAACGGGTCGCGGCCGAGCAGGCGCCCCGCCAGGGTCTCGTGGATGTGGGCCTCGACCGCGCCGGCGCCGTAGAAGGTCTCGCCGAGACCGACCAGCCCCGCGTCGGTGTGCACCCGGACCCAGATGACGTTGGCGAATTCCGCGGTGCGGATCGTCTCGATGGCGGTGATCTTCATCGCGCGGTCCTGCGTTGTTCGGCCGTACCGAGGGGCGAGCGGGGGGATGATATTGCCGCTTGTGAAACATCACAACATTTTCTAACCTCGCGGCATTGTGGCGTCGATGCCGATCGGGAGGCGGAATCATGGCCAGGGCCAAGCGCAGCGCGCCCAAGCTGGTCGAGCCGGCGGACCCGGCCGGCAATGCGCCGCGCCGGCGCAACCAGCTGAACCTGTTCGAACTCGCCTATGAGCGGATCGAGGACCTGATCGTCACCGGCGAGCTCGCGCCTGGCCGATTCATGGCGATGCAGGACCTGCAGCAGCTGACCGGGTTCGGCCGGACCCCGGTCCATCAGGCGGTCAGCCGCCTGGCCACCGACACGCTGATCCTGGTCAGGCCGCGCCACGGCGTCCAGATCGCGCCGATCGACCTGACCCGCGATCGGGTGCTGCTGCGGCTTCGGCGCGACGTCGAGCGTTTCGTGATCCTGCTGGCCGCGGAACGGTCGGGCGCTTCGCATCGCAACCAGATGCTGCATCTGGCCCGGCTGCTGCGCGACCGGCGCGCGGCCATGACGATCGCCGAGTTCAACCTGCTGGATCGGCGGCTCGACCGGCTGCTGCTGGCGGCGGCGAACGAGCCGTTCCTGGAGCACACCCTGCGACCGCTGCACACGATCTTCCGCCGGATCGGCTGGCTCTACCATACCCGGCTCGCCAGCGGGGTCGGGCTGGACAAGACGATCGATTGCCACTTGGCGGTCATCGATGCGGTCGCCAACCGCCATGTCGAGGCGGCGCTTTCCGCGGCCGATGCGCTGGTCGACTTCGTCGACGACATGTTCGATGCGATCGAAGGCGAGATCGACCCGGCGCTGCTCGATTGCAGCCTCGAACTGCTGATCCGCGACGGTGAGCCGCGATGATGCGGGTCGTCTTTCATGGCGCCAACGCGGCGTCGTTCAGCGACGGCTTCGCCGACCTGCTGGAACCGGGTGCAGAGATCCTGCATCTGCCGGACCAACTGACGACGGATGCCGAGCGCCAGGCCTACGCCGCGGCCGAGGCGATCATCGGCGTCCGGTTCGATGCGGGCTTGCCCCGTCCCGAGGGCCTGCGGCTGTTCCATGTACCCGGCGCCGGGTACGACGCCATCGACCTGGCCGCCGTGCCGGCCTCGGCCGTGGTGTGCAACTGTTTCGGCCATGAGCAGGCGATCGCCGAATATGTGATGGCGGCCGTCCTGGCCCGCCACGTGCCGCTGGCCGATGCCGACCGTCGGCTCCGTAATGGCGAGTGGGCGTATTGGGCCGGCACCGCCGCGACCGCTCATGACGAGCTGGCCGGCCGGGCGATCGGGCTGCTGGGATTCGGCCATATCGGGCGCGCGGTGGCGGCGCGGGCCAAGGCGTTCGAGATGACCGTGACCGTCGCCAACCGCAGCCCGGTGCCGGTCTCGGATCTGGTCGACCGCGCCTTCGGCCTGGACGCCCTCGATGCGTTCTGGGGGTCGGCCGACGTCATCGTGGTGTCCCTGCCCCTGACCGCCGCGACCACCGGCATCGTCGGGGCGGCCGCCTTCGCGGCGATGCGCCCGGGCGCCGTCCTGATCAATGTCGGCCGCGGGCCGACGGTCGACGAGGCGGCGCTCTATGAGGCCCTGCGCAACCGCCGCATCGCCGGTGCCGTCATCGACACTTGGTACCGCTATCCGCCCGAGCCCGGCGCCCGCGCCGCGCCGGCGTCGCTGCCGTTCCACGAGCTGCCCAACCTGGTGATGACGCCGCACATGTCGGGTTGGACGCGCGGGACGATCCGGCGGCGGCAGCTGGCCATGGCCGAGAATGTGCGTCGGCGCTGGCGGGGCGAGCCCTGTCGCAATGTCGTGCGCGCCGACGGGTGATCATCCGGGATGAGACGGCGCGGCCGGGTCACGGCATGGAACGGGTAAGAACAAGATGCAGACCGGGGGGCCGCTGTCGATGGCCCGGCCGGTCGGAGCCAGCATGCCCTCACTCGATCCCGCCCCCTCGGGCTTGACCTATACCAGGGTCCGCCGGCCAACCTCGTCATCGCGCGTCGAAACCGGATCGGCTGCGCGCTCGAGGGCTCCGAACGCCTTCACCAGGACGTCTTCGGCCCCGAAATTGCCGGATTTGAGGGCAATCGCCAGCGGCTTGCCCTCGATCGAAAACGTCCACGGGACGCCCGGATCGATCTCGGGGCCGATCGCCAGCGCCCGCAGCCCAAGCGCCGCGATGACCGCACCGGACGTCTCGCCACCGGCCACGATCAAGCGCGCCGCGCCGAGGCGGACCAGGGTCACCGCGATTTGGCCGATGGCGGCTTCGACCAGGGCGCCGGCCGTCTCGCGGCCGAGCCGGTGCTGCATCGCCTGGACGTCCTCGGGCAAGGCGCTCGCGTAGATCAAGATCGGCTCCGGTCCCATCCGGTCGCGGGCCCAGGCCCATGCCGCAGCGACTTGATCGTCGCCGTCGGCGAGCTTCATCGCGTCGATGCGAAAGAAGGGCCGGCGCGCCTTGAAATAGTCGATCTGCCGCAGTGTGGCGCGGGAACAGGACCCTGCGAGAACCACCGCGGGCCCATCGACCTTGGGCCCGTGTGCGCGGCCGGCCTTGTCCGACGACAGCAAACCAAGACGCCGAAAATTCTCCGGCAGTCCCTGCGCGATCGCGGATCCACCGGTGACCAGCGGCAAGTCCTGGGCCGCGCGGCCGATCGCGACCAGATGAGCATCGGTGACGGCGTCGACGACGACATGCTTGACGCCGGCGCGCCGGCATTGGTCGAGCGCGGCGCGAATGGCGGCCCAGCCCTGCTCCACAATTTCGAAGGGAATCAGCGAGACCGGTCCCTCGACCTGCCGGCCCAGGACCCGGACCACGTCGGGGTCGGTCATCGGGGTGAGCGGATGGACCTGCATGCCCGAGTCGGACAGCAGCCGGTCGCCGACGAAGAGATGGCCCTGAAACACCCTGCGGCCGTTCTTCGGGAAAGCGGGGCAGAAAATCGTCAGGTCGGCGCCGAGGCTGGTCATGAGGGCCTCGGCCACCGGTCCGATATTGCCGCGATCCGTCGAGTCGAAGGTCGAGCAGTATTTGAAGACGACCTGCCGCGCGCCGGCCTGCTTCAGCCATTGCAGCGCCTCGAGCGAGAGCGCGACCGCCTGGTCGCTGGGAATGCTCCGGCTTTTGAGGGCGATGACGATCGCATCGGCATCGGGCACGGGAAGACCCCGGGCCGGAACGCCGACGACCTGGACCACGCGCAGTCCTTCGTTGGCCAGCGTGCTGGCGAGGTCGGTCGCGCCGGTCAGGTCGTCGGCGATCGCGCCGAGGAGAAGCATCACGCCCTCGGCTCGAGCTCGCGCCGAAGCTTGGCGACGGCGCACTCGGCGCTGGTCAGCGGCGGCGTACCCAGGACCGACGTGACGTCATCCAGCGCGCGCGACGTCGAGAAATGGGCCAGCATGACGCAGTCATAGGCCGCGAACTCTTTCGCGGCCGCGGCCAGCAGCCGGTTGTGCATGGCCGCGTCGCCCTTGCGCAAGGCCGCGATCGCGTCGGGGACGCAAATCGTGCGCAGCCGGGTCGGCAGGCCGCGTTCTTCCGCGAGCGCGTTGAACTCCTGTTCCATGCCCGCGACGGCAGGCTGGAACGTGGCCAGCATGCCGACCCGGGCGCCACGCGCCAAGGCGGCTTCGAACATGGCCTCGTTCGGTCGGAGCACGGGGATGTCGATCCGGCGTGCTGCGGCGACGATGGCCTCGCCGAAGGCCGAGCAGGTGAACAGGATGGCGTCTGCGCCGGTCCGCCGGACATAATCCGCAAGCGCGCAGATCCGTCCCGTCATGGCGGGGGTGAGGGCGCCGTCCCGTTCGAGGTCCGGGCTGAGCGAGTCTTCGAGCAGGTTGGTGCAGGCCGCACCCGGCCAAAGCCGCTCGAAGGCTTCGGTGATCGGCTGCATCGCGATCGGCGTCGCGTGGATAAGCCCGATCCGAACGGTCATGATGTCTCCTTGGCGACATGAAAGCCGAACAGCGCCGCCGGATTGTCGACGAGGACCCGGCGGCGAATACTGGCCTCGGGCGCCCAGTCGGCCAGCAGGTAGAAGAGGTGCCGGCTGTCGACCGGATAGAACGGGCTGATGTCGGTGGCAGCGACGCCGGGCGGCAGCGTCGAGTTCGGGTGCGGCCAGTCGCTGCCCCACAGGATCCGATCGGGCCGCGCCGCAAGGAGCGCGTGGGCCAACGGCATCATGTCCGGGTAGTCGGGCGGCCGTTTCGACCGGTGGTAGGGCGCCGACAGCTTGACGTAGCAGTTGCCCGTCTCGACCAGCGCGCAGAGCTGCCGGAAGCCCGGCTGGTCGATGCCGCCGGCGGTGGCGCCGGCAAAATGATCGAACACGATCGGAGTCGGCAGGGCGGCGAACAAATCAGCCAGCTCGACGATCGTGGCGAGCGGCAGGAAGGTCTGCATGTGCCAGCCGTGCGCGGCCACGCGATGCGCGGTCTCCTCGATCGTCCGCCGCAGGGCCGCCCTGTCGTGCCCGCCGTCCGCTGGGTTGATCCGCACGCCGCGGACGCCGAGCCGGTCCATGTCGGTGAGCGCTGATTCCGGCGTCCGGTCGTCGATGACGACGATGCCGCGGCCGTCGCCGCCGAGCTGGGCGAGCGCCTCCAGAAGACAGGAGTTGTCGGTGCCGTAGAAGCTCGGCTGCACCAGCACCGCGCCTTGGATGCGCAGGCCGGCATGCATCGCGCGGAGCGCCGGCAGCGGCGCCGCACCCGGCGTATAGCGCCGCTGGGGCGACATCGGAAACCGATTGGGATCGCCGACGATATGCTGATGGGCATCGCAGGCGCCAGGCGGTACCGGAAATTTGAGCGGCTCGACCGCCGCGCCGCCGCTCACCGTTGGCCTGCGAGCTTGGGCAAACGCAGGCTGAGGAGGCCGGACAGGGCGACGATCAGAGCGAGGCAGCTCAGGCCGATGGTGAAGGAGCCGGTGATCTGCTTGAGCCAGCCCATGAGGACGGGGCCGAGGAAGCCGCCGAAGGCGCCGATCGAGCTGATGAGGGCGAGGCCGCTGGCCGCCCCACGGCCGGCCAGGAACTGCGGGGGGATCGCCCAGAAGATCCCGCGCGCGGAGGTGACCCCGACGACCGCAATCACGAGGCCGAGGAAGGACGGCGCCAGGCCCGGCAGCCAGACGGCGGCGAAGAGGCCGACGGTGCCGAGGCCACAGGTGATGGCGAGGTTGGGCACGCGGCGGCCGCTGCGATCCGAGGCGGCGGCCCACAGGATGGTCGCGATGCAGCCGCAGACATAGGGCACGGCGGCCAGGAAGCCGATCGCCAGGGTCGACAGATGCTGCTCCTTCATCATCAGCGGCAACCAGATGCCGATGCCGTACGAGCCGACGGTGAAGCCCAGCTGGATCGCGGCGAGCAGCAGGACGCGCGGGTCGCGGACGACCTGCAGGAAGTTGTGCGCGGGCGCGGTCGCGGGCTCCCGCGTGACCGCGTGGGCAACGCAGGCGCGCTCCTCCGGCGTCAGCCAATGGGCGTTTTCCGGGCGGTTCGTCAGCACGCGCAACAGCACGGCACCCAGGACGAGCGCGGGCAGCCCTTCCAAGAGGAACATCCATTGCCAGCCCTTGAGGCCGAGCACGCCGTCCATCGTCAGGATCGAGGCTGACAGCGGCCCGCTGACGACCGCGGACAGCGGGATCGCCATCTGGAACCAGGCCAGCATCCGGCCGCGATAGCGCGACGGGAACCACGCCATGAAGAAGAACATGACGCCGGGATTGAACCCGGCCTCGGCGACGCCCAGCAGGGAGCGCAGCCAATAGAAGCTCGTCGGGCCGACGACGAACGCGGTTGCCGCGGACAACACGCCCCAGGTGATCATGATCCGCGCGAGCCAGGCCCGCGCGCCCACATGGTAGAGGACGGCGTTGCTCGGCACTTCGAACAGGCAGTATCCGAAGAACAGCACGCCCGCACCCCAGCCGAACTCCATCGCCGAGAGCCCGACGTCCTTGTTCATCGACAGCGCGGCGAAGCCGACGTTGGTGCGATCGATGTAGTTGACCAGGAAGCAAAGCGTCAGGAGTGGCACGAAGCGCCGAATGACCTTTCGGTAGGCGCTGTCTTCGGCGCTCGCAGCCACCTGGCCGGCGGCATGCGTTCCCGCACGCGAAACAACCATTGCAAATTCCTCCCCAGGAAACGCGCCCTGCGCATCTTCTTCCATTTGTAAGCTGCGGGAATCACTCAACCCGGATCACCGAGGATTATCAGCCATTTGGTCGCTCCGCTCGTCACCCCCAGAAAGCGGGGATCCAGCCGTGGTGGCAAGCTCGACACAGTCCCCGTCGATATCTACGTCGAGCCGACTGGATTCCCGCTTTCGCGGGAATGACGAGCAAAGAACTTGATCGGCCGCCGCCTACAGGTGCCGGATGTCCAATTGCTGAAGGATCTTCGTCAGCTCTCGGCAACTCCTCAGCCGCTGCTCGCGGTGGAGCGCGCAGGCCTTGGCCGCATCGCCGTCGAGAATTGCAGTCAGCAGCGCCCGGTGGTTCCTGGTCGATTCGACCGGTTCCGGGCGTAGCCGGAGCGTAATTTGCCGGACCCGGTGCGCCTGCTCCTTGAACTGCATGATGGTGTCGATGAGCCGGCTATTCGCGCTCAGCCTGATCAACGACGCGTGGAACCCCTCGTCGAAATCGGCCCAGGCGGCCAGGTCGTCGGCTGCGAGCGCCTGTTCCATCCCGCTGACGGCGGATTCGAGGCTGGCCAGGTCCTGCGGCGAGGGCTGGCGCTCGATCACCAGTTCGATCGCCAGCAGCTCGAGCGCCGTGATGATGCGATAGATGTCGGTGGTTTCCGTTGCCGAGATCGGCAGCACGCGGAACCCGTGACGCGGAATGAGATCCACCAGCCGCTCCTCGGCCAGGCGGATCAAGGCGGTCTTGATCGGCGTTCGGCTCATTTGCAGCAGCTCGGCGGTTTCCTGGACCGAAACCGGCGAACCCGCCAGATACTGGTTGCTGAGGATGCGTCGCTTGATCTCGTGATAGGCGGTCAGAGCATTCGTCGACGATGCGTCGGACAGATCCTCGCTGGTCGGACGGCGTGCCATGACTGTCCTCGCTCTCACAGTGCGTCGCTGACGGCGGCCGCCACGATCGCGGTCGTGGCCGTGCCGCCAAGATCCTTCGTCCTGGTCTCCGGCCGCTCCAGCGCCCGGTCGACGGCACGCTCGATCGCCTGGGCGGCTTCGGTGAATTTCCGATGACCAGCCGTTACGCCGAAATGCTGCAAAAGCATCGAGGCGGACAGCAGCAGCCCGGTCGGATTGGCGATGCCGCGATTGGCGATATCAGGCGCCGAACCGTGGCCGGCGTTGGCGGCCGCATGCTCGTCGCCGACATTGAGGGCGGCGGCCAGGCCGAGGCCGCCGGCGAGCGCGTTGGCCAAGTTGGACAGGATGTCGCCGAACATGTTGGTGGTGAGGATGACGTCGAACGCCGAGGCCCGCGTGTAGAGGTCCGCCGCCATCGCATCGATGTCGATTTCGCGCAGGGTGACGTCGGGATAGTGCGCGGCGACCGCCTCCACCTCGCGCATGAACAGGCCGTCCGTCACCTGCATGACATGGCGCTTGCCGACGACGGTGACCTGCTTGCGCCGCGCCCGCGCCAGCTTGAAGGCCACTTGGGCGATGCGGCGCGACGCCTTGGCCGTGATCAGGCGCAGCGACATCGCCACGTCCGGGCTGGGCATGAACTCGCCATGGCCCTGGAACAGGTTGCGGTCGGCATAAAAGCCTTCGGTGTTCTCCCGGACGACGACGCAGTCGAGACCGGGGACCGCCATCGGGACTCCTGGCCGGGAGCGGGCGGGACGGATATTGGCGTACAGGTCGAGCTGCTTGCGCACCGTGCCGGGGACGTTGCGGCCGCCTTCGCTCGCCGGGGGATAGGCCGTCATGCCGGCGGGGCCCAGCAGCACCCCGTTCGCCCGGCGCGCCGCATCGATGACGGCATCGCTGAGCGTGGTGCCGATGCGGCGATGGCTCGCCATGCCGACGTCGTGGATCTCGAACGCGAGACCGAGCCGAAACTTCGCGTCGGCCGCCCGCAGCACGGTCAGCGCAGCCTCGGTGATCTCCGGTCCGATATCGTCGCCGGGCAGTACCGCAATCTTCATCCGATTCCCTCGTTCTCCCGCATCGCATCCACTAGCGTACGCGACATCGTATACCATAGAGGATACCAAATATCCCGAGCCAGGGCAAGGGCGCCGACTCAGGTCCTAACCCGGTGCAAACAAGATGCAGACGGGAGTGCCGCTATCGATCGCGCGACCGGTCGGAGCCAGCATGCCGCTCACGCGATCCCGTCGAAGCTCGGCGATGGAATCGGTCAGCTCGTTGGCCGCGTAGAGGTAATCTTCGCCCAGATCGGGCGTGAAGAAGCGCGGGCCGCGGCCGCCGGTGGCCGTCCAGGCGACCGGCGCCAGCCGGCCGGACGCGCCGTCGACGCGAAACACGCCTATGCTGTCGTGCCCGCGGTTCGAGACATAGACATGGTCGCCGGAGCTTGCGATGCCGATCTCGGCGGATCGGTTGTCGCCCACGAAATCGGTCGGCACGGCGGGCAGGATCGCCATCGGACGGAGTTCGCCGCGCTCGCGATCCCAGCCGTACGTCGCGACGGTCGAATCCAGCTCGTTGACGACGTAAGCGAACGGCCGCGTCGGATGGAACACGATGTGCCGCGGCCCGGCTCCCGCGCGCGTCTGGATCGACGGGGTGTCGGCGAAGGCAAGCTTTCCCGAGCCGGGATCGACCGTCAGCACGAAGATCCGGTCGAGCCCCTTGTCCGGCACGAACAGGAAGCGGCGATCCGGATCGAACTTGACCTCATGCGGGTGGGATCCCGTCTGCTCGATCTTGTGCGGACCCGGCTCTCCCTGCAGCACGATCAGATCGGCGATGTCGCCGAGCGCGCCGTCCGGGCCGACCGGCAACGTCACGATCGACCCCGTCGCGTAATTGGCGACGGCCAGAAAGCGGGTGCTGGCGCCGAACGAGAGGTGGACCGGATTCCGTCCCCCGGTCGATCGCCGGTTGAGGACGGTCAACCGGCCGGTCTCGGCATTCCGCCGGAAGGCGGTCACGTCGCTATTGTCGCCGTGGATCGTATAGAGGCAGGTCCGGTCCGGCCCGAAGCAGAGGAACGACGGGTTGACCAGTCCATCGAGGACCTGGATCTCGACCCAGTGTCCGGTTTGCGGGTCGATGCGGGCGACGGTCAGCCCCTTGCCATGGCCGTTGCGCTCCCGGCTCGTCCGGCTCCCGATATAGGCAAAGGCCGGTCGGCGTGCCGGCATGGGTGTCTCGACGCCGCCTAGCCGAACGGAAGATGCTCGCGGAGCCCAAGCTCGGCCGCGAGCATCCCGAGGTCCGCGAGGGTGTCGTCGGGCAGCAGGAGCCCGTCGCGCCGGTGCCGCGCGTCGTTGCGGGCCTCGATCTCGCCGGGATAGAAGATCTCGCTGGCCCCTTGCGCGAGCGGCGCCGATTTCAGCTCGGCGATCAGCGTTTCCATGCGCCGGCCGAAGTCCTCGACCGGCTGGAGGGCCGCGATGTCGAGGGCGATCATCAGGTGACCGGCATGGCTCCTGTGCTCGGCCTGGTAGGGCCCCTGCACTTGGCTGCCGAAGCCGCTGCCGGTCAGGACGCCGGAGAGCATGTCCATGACGACGGCGATCGCATAACCCTTGTGCCCGGCCATCGGCAGGATCACGCCATCGATGGCGGCTTGTGGATCGGTCGTCGGCGCGCCGCCCGCATCGATCGCCCAGCCCTCCGGGATCGTCTCGCCCCGCTGCCGGGCGAGGTAGACCTTGCCGCGCGCGACACTGGTGTTGGCAATGTCGAGCGCCATCGGCGCCAGCGCGCCCGCCGGGCAGGCCCACGACCAGGGGTTGGTGCCCACGATCTTCTCGCGGCCGCCCCACGGCGCCATCGCCGGGCTGGCGTTGGTCGACAGGAACGCGACGCAGTTCTGCCGCGCGGCCATCAGCGTGAAATAGAGCGCCGTGCCGAAATGGTTGGAGTTGCGGACGGCAACGGCGCCGATGCCATGGCGCTTGGCCCGCGCCACCGCCGCGTCGGCAGCGCGGGCCGCGAGCACTTGGCCCATGGCGTCGTGGCCGTCGATGACCGCGATGGCGCCGGCGTCGACCACGGTCTCCGGCCGGGCCGCCGCGGCGCAGACGCCGGCCTTGATGCGCGCGACATACCAGGACAGCCGCAGGACGCCATGGGATTGATGCCCCCACAGGTCCGCCTGCACCAGCGTGTCGGCGCACAATTCAGCGTCGGCAGCCGGCATGCCGACCGCCCGGTAGGCCGCGGCGGCGAAGCCTCGCAGCCGGTCCGGCGAGATTGGTTGCCCAGGCATCGCCTGTCTCCTTCGGTCACGGAACCTGGGTGGCAAAGCGCAGGGTTCGATCGAGGAAGCGGGCTTCGATCGCGACCGAACCGGTGACAGTGAACGGCACCGACAGGCTGCCGGTCGAGATCAGGCTGCCCCGCGGCAGAACCATGTTGCGGTCCCGGGCGACCGCGACCAGGTCGGCGAGCGCATCCAGCGGCAGGGTCTCGTCGTCGCCGACGGCGGCGCGCGCCCGCTCCGTGCCGTTCACCGCCACGACCAGGGTCTGGGCGACCTCGGATCGGGCGGCCGGATCGACGGCGTCGCCGACGACCAGCGCGGCAAATGCGGCATTGTCGGCGGCGAAGCTCGGCCAGCCGACGGCCCGGCGATCGACAAAGCGCGACAGCACGATCTCGGCGGTCACGCAGGCTGATGCGATGATGGATCGAAGGTCCGCGATGGCCGCCGACGGCAGCACGTCCTGGCCCAGCACGTAGGCGAATTCGATCTCGATCGTTGCCGGCGCCATGTTCGGCAGAGGAACCGTCTGACCCGGCTCGAAGACCCGTGGTTTCAGGAGCCGCCCCGCGATCGAGCGCCCAACGCCGGAGTCGCGCTTTTGCTTGCGGCTGCCGACGCCCAGCTTCCACCCGACGGTCGGGATGCCGAGATCGGCAATCAGGCGATCCTGAATGTCGTAACCCTCCGCCAGCGTTCGGGGCCGGATGGCGGCGGCAAGCTCGACCAGCTGCCGGCCGGAGTGCCAGGCCTCGGCGAGGACTCCGGCCGCCGGGGCCGGGTCGAAGGGGACGGTCATACGGGCGTCTCCATGGTCAGGAAATCGAAATCGCAGCCACCGGGCGCCTGCAGGACCGTGCGGCGGTAGAGGGCCTTGTAGCCACGGGCGGGCGTCGGCGGGGGCACGACCTCGGCCAGGCGCCGCCTGATCTCCGCATCCTCGACCAACAGGTCGATGCGCCGCTCGGCGATCGAGAGGCGGATGCGGTCGCCGGTGCGGACCGCGGCCAGCGGCCCGCCGATCGCGGCCTCGGGCGCGACGTGCAGGACGATCGAGCCGAACGCGGTTCCGGACATCCGGCCGTCGGAGATCCGCACCATGTCCTTGACACCGGCCTGCGCCAACTTCTTCGGGATCGGCAGATAGCCCGCCTCCGGCATGCCCGCCGCCTGCGGACCGATGTTCTGCAGGACCAGGATGTCGTCCGGCCGCACGTCCAGGTCCGGGTCGTCGATGCGCTTGGCCAGGTCCTCGAGGCCGGTGAAGACGACCGCCCGACCCTCGCTCTCGAACAGCGCCGGGGTCGCCGCGGCGCGCTTGAAGATGGCGCCGTCGGGCGCCAGCGAACCCGACAGGGCGACGAGCCCGCCGACCTTGGAGACGGGATCGTCGAACGGTCGGATCACCGTCCGGTCGACCCACTCGACGGGTGCGGCGAGCCGATCGGCCAGCGTCTGGCCGGTGACGTCGATGGTGTCGAGGTGGAGCAGCGGCTTGAGCTCGCGCAGCAGGGCACCGACGCCGCCGGCGGCATGGAAGTCCTCCATGTAGCCCTCGCCCACCGGCTTGAGATCGACCAGGACCGGGGTCTCGTCGGAGATGGCGTTGAGCCGGTCGTTGGCGATGCGGATGCCGCGGCGGCCGGCGACGGCCGCCAGGTGCACGATCGCGTTGGTCGACCCGCCGATCGCCATCAACACCCGCAGCGCGTTTTCGACCGACTTCTCGGTGATGAGCTGGCGCGGATGGATCTTGTGCTGGGTCAGCCTGACCGCGGCCTTGCCGGTCTCCTCGGCGGCGACCAGGCGGTCGGCATGGACCGCGGGGATGGCGGCGGTCCCGGGCAGCGATAGGCCCAGCGTCTCGGCGATGCAGGCCATGGTCGACGCCGTTCCCATGACGGCACAGGTCCCGGCGGTGACCGCGAGGCGGCCTTCGACGGCCGCGATCTCGTCGGCGTCGATCGTGCCGGCACGGTACTTGCCCCAGAAGCCGCGGCAGTCGGTGCAGGCGCCGAGGCGCTGCCCCCGATGGCGGCCGGTCGACATCGGGCCGGTCACCAGCTGGATCGCGGGGACATCGGCCGATGCCGCGCCCATCAGCTGGGCCGGGACGGTCTTGTCGCAGCCGCCGATCAGCACGACCGCGTCCATGGGCTGGGCCTCGATCATCTCCTCGGTGTCCATGGCCATGAGGTTGCGATAGACCATGCTGGTCGGGTTGAGGAACACTTCGCCGAGCGAGATCGTCGGAAACGGCCGGGGCAAGCCGCCGGCGGCCAGGACGCCGCGCGAGACGGCGTCGACCAGATCCGGCATGAGGCGGTGACAATTGTTGTAGCCGGACGGGGTCATCACGATGCCGACGACCGGTTTGTGCAGCATCTCGCGCGAAATGCCCATCGAGCGGGCGAAGGACATGCGGAGAAAGCGCGCGAAGTCCGCGTCGCCGTAGTTGGTCAGGCCATTGAAGAGGCCCTGCGGCGTGCTCATCGGTTGGTCTCCGTCTGGATGGCCGGCGGGTGCCGATCGCGGAACGCGACGCCGAGCAGGTCTTCGAACGCCAGGATCATGGCGCCCTTGTCCTTTGCCCCGTGTCCCTTGAGCAGCGCGGTCTGGTAGGTTGCGGTGGCCGCGGCCAGCACCGGCAACGGGATGCCGAACCGCGCGGAGAGGCCGGCGCCGCTCACGAGATCCTTGTAGGCGGCCTGCAGCGGATAGCCGTCGCCGAAGTGCCCGCGCAGGATGCGGGGAATGAAGAAGTCCGAGGCGTAGCTTCGGCCGGTGCCGCTGTTGACCACCGCGCCGATGCTGGCCGGGTCGAGGCCGAGCTTGGCGGCCATCGGCAAGATCTCGGCGAGCGCCGCCATGTTGATGTCGAACAGGAGCTGGTTGATCAGCTTGGCGAGCTGGCCGCTACCGGCAGCCCCCATATAGAGGATCATCTCGCCGATCCGGTCGAAGAGCGGCTTGATGCGGTCGAACACCGCCCGGTCGCCGCCGCACATCACCGTCAGCGTGCCGTCGATGGCGCGGGCCTCCATGCCGGAGACGGGCGCGTCGAGGAAGGCGATCCCGGCCGCCGCCATCATCTCGGCGATGGCCAGCGTCTGCGTGTAGTCGCAGGTGCTGAGGTCGACGACGGTCTGGCCCGGGCGCAGGGACGCCGCGATGCCGTGCGCGCCGAACAGCACCTCCGTCACGACCACGACGTCGGGCAGGCAGAGGACAATGACATCCGCGTCGACCGCCCGGGCGAAGTCGGTGCTGGTCGCGATGCCCTGCGCCGACAGGTCCGGGAAGGCCCGATCGCTGCGATCGATCGCGGTGACCGGCATGCCGCCTTTCGCGAGGTTGACGGCGATGGGCTTGCCCATCTGGCCGAGGCCGATGCAGGCGATCGTCATGGGTATCTCCCGTCGAATGAGGCGGACCGGACCTCGTCCGGCGCGCCCTGGACGAAGGTCCCGATCGGGCGCCGCGTGAGTGTCAGGGTCGAGGCGGCACCGACCAGCAGCAGGCCGCCGGCGATGATGAAGGCGTTGTCGTAATGGCCCGTCACGGCGATCACGTACCCGGTCACGATCGGCGCCATGAGGCCGAAGACATTGCCGCCGACGACGTTGAAGGCCATGGCCACGCCGATGTCCTTCGGGTTCGGCAGCAGGTCATTCAACAGCGCGAAATTGAGCGACGTCGTCGCCGAGATCCCGGTCAGCGACAGGGCAATCAGCGCGAGGATGGCCCACAGGTCATCGACCAGCGGCGCGAACAGGATCACCGATGCCAGCACCATCGCCGCCGCGATCCCGTATCGCCGTCCGCCGCGCGCCACGCGGCCGCGCAGGGCCCGGTCGCTGAGGTGGCCGATGGCGATGCACAGGACGACGGCGATCGCATAGGGCAGGGCCGCGTAGAAACCGACCTTGGCGATCGTCAGTCCCTTGGTCGCCTGGAGATAGCTCGGCAGCCAGGTGAGAAAGAGATACTGGGAATAGACATTGCAGCCCTGGGTGAGCGCCAGGCCCCAAAGGGTCGGCCCGCTCGCCAGCAGCCGAAGCAGGCCCGCCGCTTCGGCCTTGCCCGGCTGGCGACCAGGTCCGCCGCGCTCTGCCAGGATCTTCCGTCGCTCGCCGTCGGAGAGCCAGCGCGCCTGCTCGGGACGGGCGAACCAGATCGTCCAGCACAGCAGCCAGACCAGGCCCATTCCGCCCGCCACGAAGAACAGCGCCCGCCACCCGAGCGCCGCGATGAGCGGCCCCGCGATCACCGCGCACAGGGCCGGGCCGGCGTAGGACCCGCTGTTGAAGATGGCGTTCACTGCGCCGCGCTCGCCGGCGGGGAACCACTCTCGGACCACGCGGGCGCCCGACGGATTGCTCGTCGCCTCGCCGCCGCCCATCACCAGGCGGGTCGCCAGGAGTTGGGCGAAGCTCGAAGCGGCACCGGTCAAGGCCGTCGCCGCCGACCAGACGCCGAGGCCGATGCCGACGACCGCCTTGGCGCCGAACCGATCGACGAGGATCCCCGCTGGGATCAGGAACAGCGTGTAGGTCCAGAGGAAGGACGAGAACAGATATCCGAGAGAAACCGAGTCGAGGCCGTATTCCTTCGCGATCGGACCGGCCGCGAACGACAGCGCCACGCGGTCCACGTAGTTCATGAGTGCCAGCGTGAACAGCATGAGGGCGACCCAACGGCGCTTGCGGTCCAAGGCATCCTCCCGGGGATGGGTTCCTTTTCCGGAAGGCTATGGCAGGATCACCATCTCATCGATGGATGATCAGGCATCGCACGATACAAATTTTGGATCGTCGCGCTTAAGAGGCGGATGGCGCGATCGCGATATGCCGCCGCACGAACTGCTGGAACAACGGCAGCGCCGGATTGTCGTTCTCCCGCAGCCACGCCATGGAGAGCTCGCTGATCAGCCGGGTCGGCTCCGCGAGCAGCCGGATCGTCACATTGGGCGGACGCAGGCGCACCGAGCTTTGCGGCACGACCGCCAGGCCGACCCCCGCGCCCACCAGGGCCAGGATGGTGTGGGTTTCGCGGGCGTATTGGACGTAGTTGGGCAGAATGGCCGCCCGGCGGAACGCTGCCGACAGCAGGTCGTGGTGGTACCGGCTCTCGACCGGGGCGTACATGATGAAGGCTTGGCCCTGGAGTTGTTCGATCGGCACCGCCGGTTCGGTGGCGAACGGGTGGTCGTCCGGAATCGCCAGCCGCATCGGGTCGCGCGAGACCCTGAGCGTCTCCATGCGGTCGTGATCGACCGGCAGGCGCAGGATGCCGACGTCGAGCCGCCGGGTCGACAGACCGTCCAGCTGGTCGGCGGTCACCAGCTCCTTGAGGACCAGTTCGATCCCCGGCAACTCGCGCGCCGCGGCCGACACCAGCCGGGGCAGGAGCTCGTAGCTCGTCGCCGGGATGAAGCCGATCGCCAACGCCCCGGCCGTGCCGGAGGCGATGCGCCGCACCGACAGGCGGGCCTCCTCGGACAGCTTGATGATGCGACGGGCGTCGTTCAGGAAGCTTCGTCCGGCCGGCGTCAACGACACGACCCGGTTCGAGCGGTTGATGAGCGACACACCCAGGACCGTCTCCAAGATCTGGATCTGCCGCGACAGCGGCGGCTGCGTCATGTGCAGGCGCGACGCCGCCCGGCCGAAGTGGCCCTCTTCGGCCACGGCGATGAAGCAACGGAGTTGGCTCAGCTCGAACATGCGCGACCTGCCCGGCGGGATCAGCCGTCCGACCGGGCGCGCAGCCCGTCGAGCAGAAGGCCGATCATCCGGCGCGCCACGCTGGGATTGCCGGCCCGCGTCGGGGCGCACAGGCTGGCGATGGCCCAGAGCAGGTCCCACGCGGCCACGCCGCTTCGGATATGGCCGGCGGCGGCGGCGGCCGTCAGCAGGCCGTCCAGGGCGGGGCTCAGCCGGTCCTCGAAATAGCCGGGCAGGCCGTCATAGGCCGGGTCGCCACTGTGCAGCGCCGCGGCGAGACCGCGCTTGGCCGCGACGAGGTCGATATAACGATCGACCCAGCGGGCCAGCGCCTCGTTGGGCGGATGCCGGGCGGCAAGGGCGGCGGCGGCATCGGCGCAGCCGTCGACCTCGTGGCGGAACACCGCCACGATCAGGTCGGCCCGTTTTGGGAAATGCCGATAGATGGTGCCGACGCCCACCCCGGCCTGCTCGGCGATTTCGCGCATCGGCGCATCGACGCCCGATGTCGCGAATACGACCAGGGCGGCCTTGAGCAGGGCTTCGATGTTGCGGCGCGCGTCGGCGCGCACGGCACGGCCTGGATGGTCTGAAACCGCCGCCGTCTCCCGATCGGTCTGGTCGCCGCGCACAGCTTGCCCTTGATAAGCGGAAGGATGTTCCGTATAAACGGAAGGACGTTCCGATTGCATTTGTAGCACGGGTCGGAGCGACCGGCTACGCCCGCTCATGTAGAGGTGCCGAATGCGCGTGTTCCTGACCGGTGCCACCGGCTTCATCGGCTCCTATCTGGTTCCGGAGCTCATCGCGGCAGGCCACCACGTCGTGGGGCTCAGCCGCTCCGAGGCGGGCGTCGCGGCGCTCACCCGGGCTGGCGCGGAGGCTGTCCGCGGCGACGTGACCGAGCTGGACCGGCTGCGCCGGGCCGCAGAGGCGGCCGACGGCATCATCCATGCCGCCTTCAACCATGACGCTTCCCAGCTGAAGCAGAGCAGCGAGACCGACCGCACCGTCATCGAGACGCTCGGCGCAGTGCTGCTTGGCTCCGACCGGCCGCTTGTGATCGCATCAGGCACCGGCCTCGCCCGGTCGAAGACCGGCCGGCCGGCGGCCGAGACCGACGATTCCGTCACCTCGGCCGAGTTCCCCCGGGCGGCCACCGAAGAGGCGGCCGACGCCCTGATCGGCAAGGGCGGGCGCGTGATGGTGATGCGCCTGGCGCAGGTGCACGACGCGCGCCGTCAGGGCCGGATCGCGCACCATATCCAGCTGGCGCGGCAAACCGGCCGGGTCGCCTATATCGGCGAGGGTAGGAACCGACTGGCGGCCGTGCATGTCTCCGACGCGGTCCGGATGTTCCGGCTGGCGCTGGAGACGGGGCAGGCGGGCGGGCGCTACCACGCCGTCGGCGAGGAGGGCGTGGCCATGCGCGAGATCGCCCTGGCGATCGGCGCGGGGCTGAGATTTCCGGTCGAGTCGATCGCGCCTGAGGCGGCGCCGGCCTATTTCGGATGGCTGGCGCCGCTCGCCATGCTCGATCTGGCAGCCTCCAGCGCGCTCACGCGCCGGCAGCTCGGCTGGGACCCGAGCGGGCCGGACCTGCTGACCGACCTGCGCAACATGGATTACGGCCTGGCCTAGCGGTCCTTGTCGCCCCCACCCGTGAGCGCGTCGACGACGCGCCCAGCGACCCCGAACGGACTCTCGCGGAAGCGGAACTCCTGGACGGCATGGCGGCCGATGGTCAGGCCGATCGGACGGGCGTTGCGCTCGCCCCGTCGCATCGCAGCCATCAGCTTCTGGGCTTCGTCCCGCGTGATCTCGGGCGGCCAGGGCGGCTCCAAGGGATCGACCACGCATTCGATGACCGCCGGACCGTCGAGGGCCAGGCCCGCCTGCAGCTCGGCCTGGCACCGGGCCGGGTCGTCGATGCGGACGCCCTTGGCGCCGCAGCTTTCGGCGAACTTGACGAAGTCCATGGGCGCCAGGTCGACGCCATATTCGGGATTGCCGAGATACAGCATCTGCTCCCACTTGATCAGCCCGAGGGTGTTGTTCTTCAGCACGATGACCTTCACGGGCAGCCGGTGCTGCACGAGGGTCATGAAGTCGCCCAGCATCATCGTGAACGCGCCGTCGCCCGTGAGCGCGACCACTTGGCGGCCGGGATAGGCGACCTGGGCGCCGATGGCGTAGGGCAGGGCGGCCGCCATGCTGCACATGGTGCCGCTGAACGAGAAGCGTTGCCGGTCGCGTAGCTTCATGCGCGCCTGCCACACGGTGACGGTGCCGGAGTCGCCGCAGACGATGGCGTCGGGTGCCAACAGGTCGGGCAGCGACCAGGTCACCACCTGCGGGCACATCGGCGTGTGGCGGCTGGTCCCGCGCTCCTCCAGCAAGGCCCACCAGTCGCGCATCCGCGCCTGGGCGTCGGCCAGGAAGGCCCGGTCGTCATTGCGCTCCAGCAGGGCGAGCAGCGCCCGCAGCGTCGCCTGGGCATCGCCGACCAGGCCGACGTCGGCGGGGTACCGCAACCCGATGCGTTCGGGCTTGTTGTCGATCTGCACGCAGACGGCCTGGCCCGGCTTGGGCAGGAACTCGATATAGGGGAACCCGCTGCCGACGATGACCAGGGCGTCGCACGACTTCAGGACATGGGACGACGGACCGGTGCCGATCACCCCGACGCCGCCGGTCGTATAGGGGCTGTCGTCGGGCACGCAGTCCTTGCCCAGCGCCGCCTTCACGATCGGTGCGCCAAGGCGTTCGGCGGCCTGTTCAAGTTCCGAGCGCGCGCCGCGGGCGCCGGCGCCGGCCAGAATGACGACGCGGCGCTTACCGGCCAGCAGCTGTGCCGCCTCGACCAGCAGGTCCCGTTCCGGCACCCGGCGCGGGGGCTGGAACGCCGCCGAGCTGTGTCCTTCGACGTTGCGCTTGAAACGGCGTTCGGCGCTGGCGGGCATGGTCTGGATGTCGATGGGCAACGCCACGTGGGCAACCGCACGGTTGGCCAGCGCCGTGCGGCAGGCCAGGTTCATCACGTTCTCGACGTGCGCCGGCCCCATGATGCGCTGGTTGTAGGCGGCGACGTCCTGGAACAGGTAGTCCTGGTTCAGGTCCTGCAAGTACTGGGTGCCGATCAGGTCGTGGTAGGTCATGCCCGTGAGCGCCAGCACTGGCGCGCCGTCGATCTTGGCGTCGTACAGCCCGTTGAGCAGATGGACGGCGCCGGGCGCGGCGGTGGCGAAGGCGACGCCCAGCCGCCCGGTGAACTTGGCATAGGCGCAGGCGGCCAGCGCCGCCGCTTCCTCATGCCGGCAATGGACGTAGCGGATGCGGTCGGCGGCCTTGCGGAAGGCCTCGACCAGGCCGTTGATGCCGTCGCCCGGCAGGCCGAACACCGTGTCGACCTTCCAGTGGGTCAGGATCTCGACGACGTGATCGGACACGGTGGTCGTCATCGGCGGCGGCCTTTCCTGATCGGGCAGAGGGCTGCCGTCACAACGGAGCGCCGCGGGCCGGCATTGCGGCTGTGACAGCCGACCGCGCCGAGCCCGATTTACCGGCTCAGGACGCGAACTCCGCGCGGATCATCCGGCTGTGTTCGCCGATCGCGGGCACGCGGCCCAGCGGCGGGGTGGTGCCGTCGCGCAGCGCCGGCGGCGCCACGATCGAGGCGGGCCCGGCCGGGGTCTCGACCGAGGTTCGGCGCAAGGCCGGATGTGTGGCCAGGTCCGCGATGTCGCTGACGAAGCCATAGGCGGTCCGGGCCGCGCGCAGGCGCTCGGCCGCGGCGTCGCGCGTCAGGCCGCGGAACACGGCCGCGACGCGCGCGTCCACCGCGGGCCGGTTGGCGACGCGAATGGTGTTGGTCTCGTAGCCGGGCACCTCGGGCAGATCCGGTTCGCCCATGAACACGGCGCAGAAATTGGCCCATTCCCGCTCGTTCTGGATCGAGATCAGCACCAGCTTGCCGTCCGCCGTCGCGAACGCGCCATAGGGGCAGATCGACGGGTGGGCGAGGCCGACGCGCTCGATCGGCCGGCCGGTCCCTTCCGCATAGAGCAGGGGCACGGTCATCCAGTCGGCCATCCCGTCGAACAGGCTGACCTCGAGGCGGCTGCCGTCGCCCGTTGCCGCGCGGGCCAGCAGCGCTTCCAGAACCGCCGCATGGGCCGACATGCCGCAGGCGATGTCGCAGACCGAAACGCCGACCCGCCCGGGCCCGGCCGGGTGTCCCGTGATCGCGGCCAGGCCGCTTTCCGCCTGGACCAGGAGATCGTAGGCCTTCATGTCGGCATAGCGGTGGCCGGTGCCGTAGCCGGTGACGTCGACGGTGATGAGCCGCGGATGGCGCCGGCGCAGGTCGGCCGAGCCGAAGCCGGCCCGCTCGGCGGCGCCGGGCGCCAGGTTCTGGATGAACACGTCGGCCCGGGCGAGCAGGCGGTGGAGGAGGGCGGCGTCGTCCGGGTCCTTGATGTCGGCGACCAGGCTCTGCTTGCCGCGGTTCAGCCAGACGAAATAGCTCGACAGGCCGCCGACCGACGCGTCGTAGCCGCGCGCGAAATCGCCCTCGGGCCGCTCGATCTTGATGACGCGCGCACCGGCGTCGGCCAGCCGCGAGCTGCAATAGGGCGCCGCCACCGCCTGTTCGAGCGCCACGACCAGCAGGCCCTCGAGGGGCCTGGCCGGCTTGGCCGCGCGGTCTGTCATCGCCGTCCTCCCGATCGGGCTGCGCGCCCGCTGGCCTGACGTTGTCCCGACTATGATGCGATCCGTCCAATACAATAGGGGCGGACGTGATATGCGCGACGAATGGGAGCTTCGCCATCAGCGGGGCGCGCATGTTGCGGCAGGCCGCAACCGCAGGTGGCGGTTCACAGTGCGGGATTTTTCGTTCGCTTCGATTCGTTGCGGATATTGCGAATCTCGCCTACATATTAGGGCCACTCGGGAGAGAATCAATGACCCTGCCAGCGTCCGCCCAGGAGCTTGGAAACCGGCTCCCATCTGATAGCGAACGAGCCGCGGCCAACCAGCTTCGGAAGATCCTCGCGGCTCAATCGACGAGCGAAGCCGGGCGCAAGCTCCGAGTCATAGACGAGGACACCCAGACGAGCTCAGAGATCGTGCTGGGGCCGGCTTTGTCGCGCCTCCTTCTCGAATTGCTCCGCCATGTCGGAAAGGGAGATGCCGTTACGCTCGTGCCGGTAAGCCAGGCTCTTACGACCCAGCAGGCGGCGGACATTCTGAACGTTTCCAGACCGTACCTGATTACTCTATTGGAAAAGGAAGAGATTCCACACACGCTGGTCGGCCGGCATCGTCGGATCCGCGCGGAGCACCTTTTTGCCTATAAGGCAAAGCGCGATGCCGATCGGGCCAATGCGCTAGCCGCAATGGCGAAGCTGGACGCTGAGTATCTGTAGTCGGTGTTTGCTAACCGATTCACCGCGCTGGTCGACGCGTGCTGCTTGGTCGGCGCTCTGCAGCGCAATCTGTTGCTGACGCTGGCGGAAGCCGAGTTTTTCCGCCTGCGTTGGTCAGCGCAGATTCTCGACGAGACCCAGAGTGCCATCGAGCAGATCCTCACGGGTAAGGGAGCGACAGACGCCGCCGAAAAGGCTGCCAAAGCCACGGCAAACATGCGGCAAGCCTTCAAGGATGCCGATGTCGGGGACTACCGTCGGTTTCTTGGCTCCTGTGGCGGCCTTCCAGACGAAGGCGATCGTCACGTACTCGCGGCCGCATTGAAGACGCAGGCATCGATCATCGTAACGGACAACTTGAAGGATTTTCCGGAGTCAGTGCTGGCTCCACTCAATCTTGAGGCCAGAACATCTGATGATTTTATTGCAAACACCATATCGCTGGACACGGGCCGAGCAGTGGCCGCCGTGCGGAAGATGCGAGAACGCTTCAGCCGTCCAGAAATGACGGCGGAAGCGCTTCTGATGCTGATGGAGTCCAGAGGCTTAGTCGAAACTGTTGACGTGCTTAGACCCCTGGCTCAGTCACTGTAACTGCTCGAGCCACACGAGAAATGGTCCGGCATGCTGACCCGGGCCTGAGCCACTGATATGGGACCCCGTCTGCCAAAACCCGCTATTGCTGTGAGCAGCGCCGCCAGACAAGTCGTGAATAGGTTGGCGGTCCCGAACCGATTCGAATGTTCGACTCCTGCCTTCGTCCGCCTCATCACGGCGCGGCTTGATCCGGCCCCGGTTCCGCCGCCCGCTGGCGCAGGTTGCATATTCTACCCATATTGCCTATCTTTGCCTAGGGATGTGGGGAGACGAGCCGTGACCGCATTGAAGCGATCTCGTCCTACGCGGGCCGAGTTGACCAAGGCTATCGCAAGCAAGGTCGAGCGCATGGCCCTGAGCGATCTCGTCGAACTGGCTTCGACGCTGAAGGTTGCGGTGCCAACCGCGATCCGTCGGCGCGAGCCGAAATCCCTATCGCGGGTGGCTGCTCCCGAGAGCAACGAGCTCCAAGGCGGTGGCGTCGGCCCGGTCGTCTCGGCCGCCGAGGGCGGCAGGCGTCTGGATGCGATCACCATCGACAATGGGGCGGCTGACTGGGTCGAGAGCGACCTCGTCGGGGCCGGAGAGTTGGTCCAGCGGCTCGGCATCGCCCGAGGCACCCTCGACAACTGGCGCAAGGCCGGGAAGATCATCGCCCTGCGCAAGGGATTGCGGAACTTCGTCTATCCCCTTCGGCAGTTTGACCCACGCCGGCCCGTGGACGGCCTCGATCAGGTGGCAGAGCACTTCGCCACAGCCGAGGAGACGTGGGAGTGGCTGGTCGCCCCCAATCGCATGACGGGCGGAAAGGCCCCGATCGACGCCCTGCGTGCAGGCGACGTCCGCAGCGTGGTAAGCGCGGCGGCAGGAGCCTATGACTACGCGTGAAGCTCGTTTCGGCCAGACTTCGTGAACGGGTGATGGGCGCCCTCGGCCATACGGACATCGGCGGCTATCCGGCCACCGGCACCGTCGGCCCGTCTGGTTCGACGGTCGGCGGATCGATATCAACCACCGTCCGGTCGCCGGGCATTCGCTTGACGCGATACCAGATCGCGTAGAGGGCGGGCAGGAAGACCAGGATCAGCACGGTGCCCATCGCCGTGCCGCCCACCAGCACATAGGCCATCGAGCCCCAGAAGACCGACGAGGTGAGCTCGATGAAGGCCAGCACGGCGGCCAGCGCGGTCAGGATGACTGGGCGAGCCCGCTGGACCGTCGCCTCGACCACGGCGTGGAAGGGATCCAGGCCCGCCGTTTGGTTCTCGTGGATTTGCCCGATCAGGATCAGCGTGTTGCGCATGATGATACCGGCCAGGCCGATCAGGCCCAGAATGGCGTTGAAGCCGAAGGGCTGGCCGAACAGCAGCAGGGTCGGCACGGTGCCGATCAGGCCCAAAGGCGCGGTCAGGAACACCATGATCATGCCGGACATCGAGCGCGTCTGGACGACCAGGATCAGCAGGGTGATCAGGACCATGACCGGGAAGATCGGGGCGAGAGCGGCGTTGGCCTTGCCCGCTTCCTCGATGTTGCCGCCCATCTCGATCCGGTAGCCGTCGGGCAGTCGCGCGACGAGCGGCCGTAGCGCCTGCTGGATCGCGGCCGACACCTGAGGCGGCTGGGACGCCGCGTCGATATCGCTCTGGACCGTGATGGTCGGGACGCGGTCCCGGCGCCGCAGTACCGGGTCCTCCGGCCGCAGCTCGACATGCCCGATCTGGCTCAAGGGGATCGCGCGACCGTCACGGTTGACCAGCGTCAGGCCCAATAGTCCGGCGGGGTCGAGGCGGTCGGCGCCGGCGCTGCGCGCGACCAGCTCGACCGTCCGGATGTCCTCGCGAACCTGGGTGACCGGCACGCCGGTCAGCAGGAACTGCAGCTGGGTCGCCGTCTCCGACGGCGACAGCCCGATCAGCTGCAGGCGCGCCTGGTCCAGCACGAAATGCACGGTCGGCACCCGCTCGCCCCAGTCGGCGTTCACCAGCCGCGTGTGCGGGTTCGCGCGCATGACCGCCTCGACCCGGCCCGCGATGTCGCGCAGCGTCGCGGCATCGGGACCCATCACGCGGAACATGACCGGGAAGCGGGTGTAGGGCCCGAAGACGAACTGGCTCACCCGGATGCGGGCCTCCGGCGCCAGGCCGGCGGCGACCTGCTCGCGCAGGCGCAGCTCCAGCCGGTCGCGCGAGTCGTCGCTGGGCGTGGCGACGATGATCTTGGCGAACGACGGGTCGGGCAGCTCGGGATTGTAGGCCAGGAAGAAGCGCGGGGCGCCGCCGCCGACATAGCTGGTGACGATCGAGGCTTCCGGCTGGGTCTTCAGCCAGGCCTCGACCTTGGCCGCGACCGCGCTGGTCGCCTCGATGCTGGTACCTTCCGGCATCTGCACTTCGACCAGCATTTCGGTGCGGTCGGAGTTGGGGAAGAACTGCTGATTGACGAAGCCCATCCCGAAGCCGGCCGCCAGGAACAAGCCAACCACGGTGCCCGCGACCACGATCTTGTGATCCACTGACCAGCCGACCAGGCGGCGCAGGCGGTTGTACCAGGGCGTCGCATAGATATGCTCGTAGGGGCCGCTCCCGACGTGGCCCCCGACTTGATCCTCGACCCGCTTGATCGCCGGCAGCAGCTGCACGCCCAGATAGGGCGTGAACACCACCGCGACGACCCATGACGTGATCAGCGCGAAGGCGACGATCCAGAAGATGTTGCCGGCGTACTCGCCGGCCGTCGACCGCGCGAACCCGACCGGCAGGAAGCCTGCGATGGTGACCAGCGTGCCGGCCAGCATCGGCGCCGCCGTGTGGCTCCAGGCATAGGAGGCGGCGGCCAGCCGGTCGAAGCCCTCCGCCAGCTTCACCACCATGATCTCAATGGCGATGATCGCGTCGTCGACCAGCAGGCCTAGCGAAATGATCAGCGCGCCCAGGGTGATGCGGTCCAGCTCGCGCCCCGTCATCAGCATGATCGCCAGCACGATGGCCAGCGTCAGCGGGACCGCGGCGGCCACGACGATGCCGACGCGCCACCCCAGCGTGAACAGGCTGACGCCCAGCACGATCGCCAGCGCGACCAGGAACTTGATCATGAACTCGCCGATGGCGTCATCGATGACGGCGGCCTGGTTGGTCACCTTGGTCAGTGTGACGCCGACGGGCAGTGCCGCGGCGAGCGTGTGTTCCGCGGCCTCCAGCGCCGTGCCGAGCGTCAGGCCGTTCCAGCCGTCCTTGCGAACGACGGTCAGCACCAGGGCCGGGGCGCCGGCGTGCCGCACCAGGAAGCTCGGTGGGTCTTCATAGCCGCGCTCGACCGTCGCGATGTCGGACAGCCGCAGCGACCGGCCGCCCGACACGATCGGCGTGTCGCGGATCTTCTGCATGTCGTCGAGCGCGCCGTCCAGGCGCACGAACACCTCGGGGCCGCTGGTGTCGACCGAGCCGGCGGGCGCGACCGCGTTCTGCCGGGCCAGCGCCGCAAAGACGTCCTGGGGCGCCACGCCCAGATTGGCCAGCCGGGCATAGCTGAACTCGACGAAGATGCGCTCCGGCCGCTCGCCCATGATGTCGACCTTCTTGACCCCCGGCACGTGCAGCAAGCGTTGCCGGACGGTCTCGGCGACCCGCGACAGCTGCCGCTCTGGCAGGCCGCCGCCCTCCAGCGCATAGACGGTGAAGGCGACGTCGGAATATTCGTCGTTGATGAAGGGGCCCTGGACGCCGTCCGGCAGGGTGTGGGCCATGTCGCCCAGCTTCTTGCGCGCCTGGTAGAACTGGTCCGGGACGTCCTTGGGCGGCGTGGTGTCCCGCAACGTCACCATCATGGCTGCCAGGCCCGGCCGGGTGTAGGTGTCGACGTGGTCGTACCACTGCAGCTCTTGCATCCGCTTTTCCATCGGATCGGCGACCAGGTCCTGCATCTCCTGGGCAGTAGCGCCGGGCCAGGCGGCCGTCACGGTCAGCGTCTTCACGGTGAATGGCGGGTCTTCCGCCCGGCCGAGGCTCAGATACGAAACGATGCCGATCGCCACCAGGGCCAGGATCAGGAACAGGGTGACGGCGCCCTCCCGCACCGAGAGCGCGGACAGGTTGAATCCACTCATTGCATGGCCGCCTGGATCGTGGCGATGCGGACATGCTCGCCGTCATGGAGGAAATGGCCGCCGGTCGCGACGATGGTCTCGCCCGCAGCCAGGCCGCTGCTGACGTCGACGGTCTCGGCGCCCATTGCACGCACGCTCACCAGGCGGTAGGAGACGGTCGAGGCCTTGGGATCCACGACCCAGACGCCGGGTCCGCGGCCTTCGTCGTCGATCGCGCCCAGCGGGACGCCCAGCAGGCCGGCGCCGGGATCCCGATCGAGCCTGATTGTCACCGTCGCGCCCAGCGGGGCCTCAGCCCCTGCGCCGTCCAGGACATAGCGCGCCTCGAAGGTCCGGGTCCTGGGATCGGCGGCATCCGACAGCTGACGCAGCCGCGCAGCGACCTGGACCGTGCCGCCGTAGAGGTTTGCCGTCGCTGCCGAGCCGATGCCGGGGCGAACGGTCTCCGGCAGATTGACGATCGCCTCGCGCGGCCCGGCATGAGCCAGCCGCACCACGACCTGCCCCGGCGTGACTACTTGGCCGGGCTCGGCCAATGTCGCCATCACTGTGCCGTCGCCGTCGGCGAGCAGGACCGAATAGTCCTGCTGGTTCTTCGCGACCTGTTCCTGGGCCACCGCGGCATCGACGAGGGCCTTGGCGCTGTCGGCCGCGGCCTTCGCCTGGTCGTAGGCCGACCGCGAGACAGCGCCGGTCGCGACCAGCCCGCGCAGGCGCTTTTCGTCGGCGTCGGCCTGGATCCACCGGGCTCGTGCCGCCGCCACATTGCCGGCCTGGGCGACCAGGGCATGGGCGTAGTCGGTCGGGTCGATCCGCATCAGCGGCTGGCCCTTGCGCGCCAATTGGCCGGGATCGACCAGGCGCTCGACGACCTTGCCCTGGATCCGGAAGCCGAGGTCGCTCTCGACACGGGCGCCGACGACACCGGTATAGCGGACGTTCACCGCGACCGGCGGACCGACGGTCGCAACGGCCACGATGCGATCGCGCACCAGCGGGTCCTGGGCGGCGGTCTCCTTGGATCGACAGCCTGCCAGGCCGACCGCCGCGACCAGGACGGCGACGGGAAGGCCCAGCGACAGCGCGTTCTGCATGGCGGCGTTCCGCAGTGAGGACAGGTCACGATATTCGTTGAGTGACGAATATGTAAACTCATCACTTGTCACTTTTTGGCTGCTACGGCGCCATGCTCCGCAGAACCAGCGCCGACAGCGAGCGAGCCTGGTCGTCCAGTTGGTCGAGCTTCTGGGGCCACAGCGACGGGTTCCAGAACGGCTCGAGGATCAGCAGGATGCCGCGGCAGGTTTCGTCGATCGGCGTCCTGCGCTCGAACTCCCCCGAGCGGCGACCATCCTCGGCGACCCGCAGGATGGCCTCATGCAGGGCCGACTTGTAGCCCTCGAAGCATCCCCAGCGGTCCCGGTGGGCCGCCGTCACCATTTCCTGCAGCCGGCTTTCGCGCAGCGACAGGTCGTGGGCATGCGCGGACAGCGTCCGGAAAATCCGGCGCAACCGCTCCGATGAGGACGCATCGCAGGCGGCGATGGCCTGCAGGTCGGACACGATCCGGCCAAGGCACAGCGCGCAGATGGCCTCGCCGATGGCCTGCTTCGAGCCGAAGAACTTGTAGACGTAGGCGGTCGAGACGCCGACCGCCCGGGCCAGGTCGCCGACGGTCGTCTTGTCGTATCCATACCGGCGGAAGTGATCATTGGCGGCCGCGACGATCTGGTCGCGCCGAGCGTGCTCGGCCGGGCCGCGGGGACTCGTGTCCTTCGACTGCATGGCGGTAGACCCGGTTTCGCACCGGCCTGCCGGATTTCGCTGGCGGACGGCATTGACGACGAAAACGAGTGACAAATATAGATATTCGTTACTCCGTCCGCAACGTCCGTCAGAGCCGGATCCTGCCATGCCCTTCCAGAAACGTCCTCGGGCCAGCCGCTGCTTCGATCCGCCCGCACACGGCTGGTGGCGGCGCCGCATCCTCGCCACGACGGCGCCGCTGGCCCTGAGCCTGACGCTCGTGGCCTGCGAGGTCGGCCCGGATTATCAGAGGCCGGCCGCGACCCTCGCCCCCTTCCACAACGCCGGTGCCGTCGCGGCGCGGACGGCGGCCGACGCGCCGCCATTGGCGTCCTGGTGGACAGGGTTCCGCGATCCGATTCTCGACGCCCTGGTCGACCGGGCTCTGGCCCAGAACCTGGATCTGGCCGCAGCACTCGCCCGCGTGCAGCAGGCCCGAGCCGTCGCTCAGGCCGCCGGCGCCAAGCTGCTGCCGACCGCCGAGGCCACCGGGCAGGCAGCCGCCCAGAGCCAGTCGGAGGCCAGCCCCGTGGGGCGGATCGCCAAGACGCTCCCGGGCTACAACCGGGATCAGCGCGACTATGACGTCGGTGCCGCCGCCAGCTGGGAGATCGACCTCGCCGGCGGGCTGCGGCGCGGCGAGGAAGCCGCCGATGCCGAGGCGGAAGCCGCCGACGCCGACCGAGCCGGCACCCGGATCACTGTCGCGGCCGACGTCGCCGACGCCTATTTCCAGATCCGCGGCGACCAGGCGCGCATCGCGGTGGTGCAACAGCAGATCGAGGTCGACGCGCATCTGCTGGACCTCATCCGCCAGCGGCGCGGTGCCGGCCTGGCGAACGACCGCGAGCTCGCGCAGGCCGACGCCTTGCTGCAGCAGGCGCAGGCCGCGCTGCCGCCGCTGATGATCGCACGGGAGGGCCAGCGCAACCGGCTCGACGTCCTGCTCGGGGCCCAGCCCGGCACCGCCGCGCCCGACCTCGACCAGGTTGCCGACATCGCCGCGATCCCGGCGATCCCGGATGCCGGCACGCCGACCGAATTCCTGCGCCGCAGGCCGGACGTCGCCGCGGCCGAGCGCCAGCTTGCCACCGCCAACGCTCGGATCGGCGTTGCCCTGTCCGACTATTATCCGAAACTGTCGCTGTCGGGCGTGCTGGGCTTCGACAGCACCGGCACCGGCAGCCTGTTCACGTCGGCCGCATTCCAGCCGGCGGCGGCGGGGGCGATCCGGTGGCGGATCTTCGACTTCGGCAAGGTCGATGCCGAGGTCAAGCAGGCGCGCGGCGCCAGCGCCGAGGCCCTGGCCCGCTATCGGGCTACGGTCCTGCACGCGGCCGAGGACGTCGAGGACACCTTCGTGGCCTTGACCCAGACCGAGGCCAGGACCGCGCGCCTGCAGGACGAGGTCCGGTCGCTCACCCGCGCGCGCGACCTGTCCCAAGAGGCCTATGCCGCCGGCTCGATCCCCTTGACCGACGTGCTCGACGCCGACCGCCAGCTGCTAGTCACGCAAGACGATCTCGCCCTGAATCAGGCCGATGCCGCCCGCGCCGCCGTCCGATCGTTTCGTGCCCTGGGCGGCGGTTGGTCGTAAGCAGCCCGACCTCAGAGGGCGAGGCTGCGCAGGACGAGGTTGGCGACGCTGTCGGCCTTGCCCTCGACGTCGTCGATGTTCTGCTCCAGGAACAGCGGCTGCGAGAACAGCTCCAGGGTCTGCAGAATGGCCAGGCTGGTCTCGGCGATCGGCGTCTTGCGCTCGAACTCGCCCAGCTCGCGCCCTTCGGCGATCAGGCCTCGAACGACGTCGAGCAGCACCGCCTGATGATCGCGGACGGCCTGCCACCGCTCCCGGCAGGCGATGGCGCCCAGGTCGTGGGCCTTGCGGTCGTTGATGCACACTTCGGCGCCGCGCCGGGCCACCGTCAGATAGACCAGGCGCAGTCGGGTCGCCACCGGCTTCGGCGAGGCCGCGATCTGGCGCACCTCGGCGGCGACCGAGCCCAGCACCTGGCCGACGACCGCCTCGCCGATCGCCTGCTTCGACTGGAAGAACTTGTAGATGTAGGCCGTCGAAAGCCCGATCTCCTTGGCCAGGTCGGCTATCGTGGTCTTGCCGTATCCATAGGTCCGGAAATAGGTGTTTGCAGCCTCGAGGATCTGCTCTCGCCGTTCATGCTCGACGGGCCCGCGCTGGCCGGCAGGGCGAGGGTCGGTCCGTGCGGGATGGCTAGCGGAAGTTGTCAACGAATACCCCTGTGGCTGCGCCATCTATATAGGGAGCGCGACTGACTCCTATCATGTCGTTCGGCGCCTGTTCGAAGGTGGCACACGCGCGGGATATTCGAACGTTCGACCCCTGTCTTCGGAGAGCTCGTTACGGCGCGGCCTGATCCGGCGCCGGCTCCGCCGCGCGCTGGCGCAGGACGCGGCGCATGACTTTGCCGGTCGCGGTCAGCGGCAGCTCGTCGACGAAGGCGATGCGGCGGGGATATTCGTAGGCGGCGAGCTTGGTGCGGACGAAGCCTTCGATGTCCTGCCGCAGCGCGGCGTCGGGCGCGAAGCCCGGGCGCAGCACCAGATACGCCATGACCACTTCGGTCCGCACCGGATCGGGCGCGCCGACCACCGCCGCCTGGGCCACGGCCGGGTGGCGCATCAGGCAGTCCTCGATCTCGCCCGGGCCGATCCGGTAGCCGGCGCTGGTGATGACGTCGTCGTCCCGGCCGACATACCAGAGATAGCCGTCGGCGTCCTGACGGCCCAGGTCGCCGGTCAGCAGCCAGTCGCCGACGAACTTGGCCCGGGTCGCCGCCGGGTTGTTCCAGTAGCCCAGGAACATCACGGGATCGGGCCGCCGGACCGCGATCGCGCCGACCTGGCCGGGCGGCAGCTCGGCGCCTGTCGCGTCGACGATCGCCACGCGGTGGCCGGGGATCGCCCGCCCCATGGATCCGGGGCGCACCGGCATCAGGCCGGCGGCGTTGCCGACCACCACGTTGCATTCGGTCTGGCCGTAGAACTCGTTGATGGTCACGCCGAAGGTCGCCCGCGCCCAGTCCAGCAGTTCGGCACCCAGGGTCTCGCCACCCGACGCCAGCGTCCGGAGCCGGACGCCGCGGGCGTCGACATCGGCCTGGCGCATCAGCTTCAGCGCGGTCGGCGGCAGGAACACGTTGCGCACGCCGTGGCGGGCCATCAGGTCGACGGCGGCCTGCGGCTCGAACTTGCGGAAGCGGCGCGCCAGCACCGGGACGCCATGATGGAGCGCCGGCATCAGTACGTCGAACAGGCCGCCGATCCAGGCCCAATCGGCGGGCGTCCAGAACAGGTCGCCGGGCTGCGGAAAGGCCTCGTGCGGCAGCTCGACACCCGGCAGGTGGCCGAGCAGCACCCGGTGACCATGCAGGGCGCCCTTGGGGTTGCCGGTGGTGCCCGAGGTGTAGATGATCACCGCCGGGTCGTCGGGCCCGGTGTCGACGGGCACGAACGCCTCGGGCTGGCCGGCGAGGCCGTCGTGGAAGCCGAGGGCCCCGTCCGGCGCGCCGTCCACGCACAGCACCGTTTCCAGATCGGGGAGTTGGCCACGGATCCCGGCCAGCTTCGCCAGGCCCGCGCGGTCGGTGACCAGCAGGCGGGTTCCGCTGTCGCCGAGCCGGAAGGCCAGCGCCGCCTCGCCGAACAGGGCGAACAGCGGGATGGAGATCAGGCCGGCTTTGAGGGCGGCGATGTGGGTCACCGCCACCTCCAGCGACTGCGGCAGCATCACCGCCACGCGGTCGCCGCGCTGCAGCCCGAGCGCCTGGAACCAGTTGGCCAGCCGGTTGCTCAGCGCCCGCAAGTCGCCGAACGTGATCCGCCGCACTGTGCCGTCCTCGTCCTCGACGATCAGGGCCGTGCGCACCGGGCCCTCGGCATGGCGGTCGCAGACGTCGGCGCCGATGTTGTACCGGTCGGGGATCGGCCAGTGGAATCCGGTGGCGAGCTCCTGATAGGTCTTGGCCTTGGGCAGCATGGGCCCCCTCCTACCGCTCGACCGCGTCCCGGGCGGCCGCCGTCTTGGGCAGGGCCGCAAGCTCGGCGAGGGTCACCGGCTTGACCGGCGGCCGCAGCCGATAGCCGCCGACCTCGGCGGGCGGCACGCCGCGCAGGTCGGCGATGAGTTCGGTGACGGTCAGGCCGCACAGCCGGCCCTGGCACGGTCCCATGCCGCAGCGCAGGAAGGTCTTGAGCTGGTTCGGCCCGGGCACGCCCAGGGCGACGGTCTCGCGGATGCGGCCGGCGGTGACCTCTTCGCAGCGGCACACGATCACGTCGTCCGCCGGCACGCGGAACGGTTTGGCCGGCTGGTACAGCAGGTCCAGGAAGCGCCGGCCACGTGCCGCCCGGGCCAGGGCCGCGCGCACCGGTGCGGCCCGGCGGTCGCGTTCGCGGTCGTCGATCCGCCCCAGGCGCCAAGCGGCGGCCAAGCCGGCCAGGCGCCCGCGCAGTTCAGCGCTCTCGGCGCCGGCGATCCCGGCGCCGTCGCCGGCGATGGCGATGCCGGGCACCGTGCTCGCCAGCCAATCGTCGACCCGCGGCACCCACGCCAGCTGGACCGGATCCCAGTCCTGGGCGCAACCGGCGGCGTTCGACAGGTTGATGTTGGGCACGACGCCCTGGTGCAGCAGCAGCAGGTCGCAGTCCAGGCGGTCGGCCTGCGCGCCGCGGCGGAACGCGACGCCGGTCAGGCGGTCGGTTCCTTCGGCGCTGAGCGCGGTGACGCCGGTCCGGATGCGCAGCCCGCCCCGCCGGGCGCCGAGCAACAGCTTGAGGCCTTTGGCCAGGTAAGGCGAGGCCGCGAAGCCGGGCAGATAGGGCAGGGCGCGCGCCCAGGCGCCACGGGGCGTGGTGTCCAGCAGGGCCACGATATCGGCGCCGGCGGCGCGGAGCTGACTGGTCAGCAAGTAGAGCAGCGGCCCCGTGCCGGCGACCACGACCCGGCCGGCCGGCACCAGGCCGGCGCCCTTCAGCGCGATCTGCGTGGCGCCGGCGGTCATCACGCCGGGCAGGGTCCAGCCGGGGATCGGCATCGGGCGCTCCAAGGCGCCGGTCGCCAGAATCACCTGGCGCGCGCCGATCAGGCGCGCGGCCCCATCGAGCGAGACTCCGACCTCGATCCCGCCGCCCTCGACCGCGGGGGCGACGCTCCACACCGTCGCGGCGCGGGCGTAGGCGGCAGCCGAGGCCTCGGCGGCGTGGACCAGCGCCGCGCCGCGCCAGTAATCGGCGCCCAGGACGGCGCGGTCGACGACCGGCGTGGTGGTGATCGCCCGGTAGATCTGGCCGCCGGGCGCCGGGTTCTCGTCCAGCAGCAGCACCGTGGCGCCGGCGGCCGCCGCTTCGGCCGTGGCGGCCAGCCCGGCCGGCCCGGCGCCGACCACGGCCAGGTCGTAGGCGTCGGCCAGCGCTGCCGCGGTCGCGACCGGCATCATGCCGCCGGTCCGAGGCGGCGCGGACCCTGCTGGGTCTCGACCGCCATACCGTCGCGGACCTGCACCAGGCAGGCCTGGCGGTTGCCGACGCCGTCGATCACCACCAGGCACTCGAAGCACACGCCCATCAGGCAGTAGGGCGCGCGCGGCGCGCCCGAAACCGGGGTGGTGCGGCAGGCAGCGACGCCCGCCGCGAGCAGGGCGGCGGCGACCGTGTCGCCGGCCCGCGCCGTGGCCGGCCGGCCGTCGATGGTGAAGCGGACGGTCGCGCCCGCAAGGTCAGGCAGCCGACGGAACATGAAACCTCCGGGCCCGAAACGGGTCGACCCGGGCCGGCAGCCGGCCCTCCGCGATCCAGGGGGCCAGGGTCAGGACGTGGTTGGCGGCGAGGGTCACCCCGGAATGGCAGGTCACCACGAACGCGCCGGGATGGGTCTCGGACTGGTCGTAGATCGGGAAGCCGTCGGGGCTCATGACCCGCAGCGCCGACCAAGTGCGCACGACGTTGGCGCCGGCCAGCAGCGGGAACATGCGGACGGCGCGCTCGGCCATCACGGCGGTCACCGGCTGGCGCACCGTTATGTCGAAGCCCAAATCCTCCTGGCTGTCGCCGATCATCACGCCGCCCTCGTCGGTCTGGCGCACCGTCACGACGGGGTGGTCCAGGAACGGCGCGACCTTTTCGGTCACGATGATCTGGCCCTTGCTGGGCGTGACCGGGGCCGCCAGCCCGACCATGGGCGCCAGGCGGGCATTGCCCAGGCCCGCCGCCAGCACGACCTTGGCGGCGCGGATCTCGCCCCAGGGGCCGGCGACGGCGAAGCCGCCGGCCTCGGGCCGGATGCCCGTGACCGGATGGTTGGCCCGGTACGCGACGCCTGTCTCGGCCATGGCCGCGTGCAGGGCCCGGAACAGGCGCAGCGAGTTCACATGGCCGTCGAGCGGGCAGTAGACCGATCCCGCCACGTCGGGGCCGATCGCGGGCAGCCGCTGCCGGGTTTCGGCATGGTCGAGGATCTCGTAAGGGTAGGTCACCATGTCGGGCTGGTTGTGCAGCCGCCGCATGGTCTCGATGCGCGCCTGCAGCTCGGCCTCGGACAGGCACAGGGTGAAGCCGCCGGGCCGGCTGTGGGCGACGTCGATGCCGGTACGTTCGCGCAGCTCGGCCGCCAGGGCGTGCCAGCTCTCGGCGGAGGCCTTGGTCCAGGCTGCATAGTCGGGCAGGCCCAGCCCTTTGGACTGGACCCAGACCAGGGCGAAGTTCCCGCGCGATGCCCGAATCGCCAGGTCATCCTCGTCCAGGACCGCGACCCGGGCGCCGGCCCGGGCCAGGCCGAACGCGGTGGCGGCGCCGACCAGCCCGCCGCCGATCACCGCGACGTCGGGCTCCGGCGCGGCCAGTGTGTGCAAACGAATCATGCGCCAGCCTCCCGCATCCGGGCGGCGGGGGCAAATGCCAATGACGGCTACCGCGATACGGCCGCCAGCGCCTGGTCCAGCAGCTCGGGATCGACGGGTTTGGACAGCAGGGCGGCGACGCCCAGACGGGCCAGGCGCTCCTCGCCGACCATCGCGCCGCACAGGCCCGTGCACAGGATGCAGGGCAGGTCCGGCCGGGTCGTCCGCACGCGCTCGATCAGCTCGTCGCCGCGCAGGTGCGGCATGAACTGGTCGGCCAGCACCAGGTCCCAGGCGGCGGGATTGGCCAAGACTGCCGACAGCCCGCCGCGCGCATCCGAATGCACGATCACGTCCCAGCCGCGGCGCTCCAGCATGATGCCCAGGAGCTCGCCATAGTCGCGGTCGTCATCGACCACCAGCGCCCGGCGCCGGCCGCCGCGGCCGACCTCGGCCGGCGGCGGCGCGTCGGCCGGCCGGACGGCCGACGCGCCGTC
>CAZEFK010000014.1:0-48501 GCA_964511405.1 uncultured Comamonadaceae bacterium
CGTGCACGATCGACTGCGGATGCACGATGATGTCGATCTGCTCGGACGGAAAGCCGAACAGATAGTGGGCCTCGATCACTTCGAGACCCTTGTTCATCATCGTCGCGGAGTCGACCGAGATCTTGGCGCCCATCGACCAGTTGGGATGCTTGACCGCCTGCGCGGCCGTGACCGCCGCCAGCTCGGCGGCGGTGCGGCCGCGGAACGGCCCGCCCGAGGCCGTCAGGATGATGCGCTCGACGGTGTCGGCGCGGGCCGCGTCGAAGACCTGGAAGATGGCATTGTGCTCGCTGTCGACCGGCAGCAGCGTGGCGCCGGAGCGGGCGATCTCGGCCATCATCAGCGGGCCCGCCGAGACCAGGCATTCCTTCGACGCAAAGGCGACGGTGGCGCCGCGCTGGATCGCGGCCAGGGTCGGCTCCAGCCCGGCCATGCCGACGATCGCGGCCATCACCAGCTCGGCCGGGCGCCGGGCGGCCTCGACCAGGGCGGCGCTGCCGGCGGCCGCTTCGATGCCGGATCCGGCGAGGGCATCCTTCAACGCGCCATAGGCGGCGGGGTCGGTCACCACCGCCAGCTTCGCCCCCAGCCGGCGGGCCTGCTCGGCCAAGAGGGCGGCGTTGCGATTGGCGGTCAAGGCCACGACCCGGAACCGTTCGGGCGCCCGGCCCACCAAGTCGAGCGTGCTGACGCCGACCGAGCCGGTCGAGCCCAGGACGGTGATGCTGCGCGGCGCTACTGCCATAGGAGGATGCTGCTCCCGGTCCAATAGTTGAGAAGGGCCACAAGGGGGGCGGCAGCGGCAAGACCGTCGACGCGGTCCAGGATGCCGCCATGGCCTGGGATCAGATTGCCGCTATCCTTGACCCCGAAATGGCGTTTCAGCAAGGATTCGCCGAGGTCGCCGCCCTGCGCGGCGATCGCCAGCAGCGCGCTCAGCGGCGCCACCATCAGGGCCGACCCGCCGGCCAACGCCGCGGCCCCGGCGCCGGTTGCGGCCGCCGCCAGCACGCCGCCGGCCAACCCGGCCCAGGTCTTGTTCGGGCTGATCCGCGGCGCGAGCTTCGGACCACCCAGCCCGCGCCCGGCGGCGTAGGCTCCGATATCGGTCGCCCAGACCAGCGCCAGCACCCACAGCAGCGTCGCGCGGCCATCGACGGGATCGGCGCGCAGCCAAGCGAGCGCCAGGCATGGCGCGCCGATGGCGGCCACGCCCAGCCCCAGCAGCGCCGGCGACCGCATGCCCAGCCATGCTCCCACGATGCCAAGCCCGATGGCAGCAGGCGCGAGCAGTCTGACGCCGAGTGCCAGCCCGCCCGGCGCAAGGCCGGTCGCCAGCACCGCCACGGTCACGCCGACCAGCAGCCAGCAGCCGCGCGTCGCGCCGTGGTCGGCCAGGCGCCCCCATTCCCACGCCATCAGCACGCCACCCAGCGCCACCAGCAGGTCGAACCAGGGTCGACCCAGCCAAGCCGCCACCAGCGCCGGCGGTGCGAGCACCAGCGATGAGGCGATGCGCAGGCGCAGGGCGCGCCGACGCTGGCCGGCGGCGGCGACCGCCGGCTCGGCGTCAACCGGCAAGGGCCCCGTACCGTCGATGGCGCCGCTGGAACTCGGCAACCGCCGCTTCGAGATCGGCCTTGGTGAAGTCCGGCCACAGCGTGTCGACGAACAGGAACTCGGCATAGGCCGCCTGCCACAGCAGGAAGTTCGACAGACGCTGCTCGCCGCTGGTGCGGATGATCAGATCCGGATCGGGGATGCCGGCCGTGTGCAGAACGGCCTCGACCGCGGCCTCGTCGATCGCCTCGGGCGGCAAGGCGCCGGCGGCCGCCTGCCGGGCCAGGGCCTGGGCTGCGGCGACGATCTCTTCGCGGGCACCGTAGGACAGGGCCACCACCAGCGTCAGGCCGGTGTTGGCGCCCGTCTGCTGCTCGGCCCCGGCGATCAGCGACACGATGTCGGGGGCCAGGCGCCGGCGATTGCCGATCACCTTCAGCCGCACATTGGCGGCGTGCAGCTCGGCGATCTCGCTGCGCAGATACCAGCGCAGCAGGCCCATGAGGTCGTTGACCTCGTCCAGCGGGCGCTTCCAGTTCTCGGACGAGAAGCTGTACAGGGTCAGATAGCCGATGCCCAGCTCGGCGGCGGCACGCACGGCCTGGCGCACCGCCTCGGCGCCGCGGCGATGGCCGGCCAGCCTGGGCAGGCCGCGAGCGCGGGCCCAGCGGCCGTTCCCATCCATGATGATCGCCACATGCCGGGGCGCGCCTCCCGACGCGGCGGGCGCCGGTCCGGCGCCATCGGTCGGGACAGGCATCGTGCTCAAACCTGCAGGATTTCCTTTTCCTTGGCGGCGAGCATCTGGTCGACCTGCTTGATGTGGGCGTCGGTGGCGGCCTGCACGTCGTCACTCAGGCGGCGATGCTCGTCCTGGGTGATGTCGCCGTCCTTCTCGGCCTTCTTCAACAGCTCCATGCCGTCACGCCGGACATTGCGCACCGAGACGCGGGCGTGCTCGGCATATTTGCCGGCGAGCTTGGCCAGCTCCTGCCGGCGTTCCTGGTTGAGGTCGGGGATCCGCAGGCGGATCGTCTGGCCCTCGGTCTGTGGATTGAGGCCGAGGCCGGCTTCGTGGATCGCCTTCTCGACCAGCTTGACCTGGCTGCGGTCCCAGACTTGGACGCTGATCAGCCGCGGCTCGGGCACGCTGACGGTGGCAAGCTGGCTCAACGGCATGTTGGCGCCATAGACCTCGACATGGACGGGGTCCAGCAGGTTCGCCGACGCCCGCCCGGTGCGCAGCCCCCCGAACTCCTTGCGCAAGGTCTCCAGGGCGCCGTCCATCCGACGCTTCACATCCTTCAGATCCGGCTGAGCCATCGCCGCTCTCCCTGTCTCACGAGGCCCGGGCGGCCGCCGCCCGGGCCCGACGTCCGTTTCTTCTTACGCCGTCGGCTGGTCGTCCGCATCCGGCTTGGCGATGCCGGCCTGCGCCGCCACCTCGGCGGCGAAATCGGACTTCTCCCGCTCGATCCCTTCGCCCAGCTGGAAACGCACGAAGCCGGCCAGCGCCACCGGATGGCCGGCCTCCTTGGAGACCTTGGCGACGACATCGCGCACCCGGCTCTCGCCGTCGACGACGTAGACCTGCTCCAGCAGCACCACTTCCTCGTAGAACTTGCGCAGGCGGCCCTCGACCATCTTCTCGGCGATCGCGGCCGGCTTGCCGCTGGCGATCGCCTGTTCCTTCAGCACCGAGCGCTCGCGCTCGACGGCGGCGGGATCGATCGAGCCGACGTCGAGCGACATCGGGTTGGCCGCCGCGATGTGCATCGCCACGCCGCGGCCGAGCGCGGTCAGGGCGTCGGCCTCGCCGGCCGACTCGACGCCGACCAGCACGCCGATCTTGCCCAGCCCGGGGGCCAGGGCGTTGTGGACGTAGCTCAGCACCACGCCCGTCTCCACCGCGACCTTGGCGACCCGGCGCAGCGACATGTTCTCGCCGATGGTGGCGACCAGCTGGGTCAGCTCGTCGGCGACCGTGCGGCCGGACGGCAGAGTTGCGGCCTTCAGCGCCTCGACGTCGGCCGGCTGGGTCAGCGCGAGCTGCGCGACGGCGCTGACGAAGCCCTGGAACTGCTCGTTGCGGCCGACGAAGTCGGTCTCGGAGTTGACCTCGACCACGGCCCCGACCGGGCCGGCCACGGCGACGCCGACCAGGCCCTCGGCCGCCACGCGCCCGGCCTTCTTGGCCGCAGCCGCAAGGCCCTTCTTGCGCAGCCAATCGACCGCCGCCTCCAGGTCGCCGGCGGTCTCGCCCAGCGCCTTCTTGCAATCCATCATGCCGGCGCCGGTCTTCTCGCGCAGTTCCTTGACCAGCGCCGCGGTGATCTCGGCCATCGTTCAAACCCTCGTCAAAAAATCGTGACGCAGCCAGGCGGGGTGCTGCACCCCGCCCCTGTGAACCGGTGCTCAGGCCGAGGGCTGCTCCGCCGCGGCAGGTGCCGCCTCGGGCGCCGCCTCGACCACAGCCGCCGCTTCGTCCGGCGCTTCGACCTCGTCGCCGGATTCCTCGCTCTCGCCGATGTCGATGCCGGAGGCCACGGCTTCCTGCTGCAGGCCGGCCAGGACCGCCCGGCTGATCAGGTCGCAGTAGGTATCGATGGCCCGCAGCGCGTCATCGTTGCCCGGGATCGGATAGGCGACGCCCTCGGGATCGGAGTTGCTGTCGAGCACCGCCACCACCGGGATGTTGAGGCGGGTCGCCTCCTGCACGGCGATCGCTTCCTTGTTGGTGTCAATGATGAACAGGATGTCGGGCAGGCCGCCCATCTCCTTGATGCCGCCCAGCGCGCGCTCCAGCTTCTCGGCCTCGCGCGTCAGGTTCAGCAGCTCCTTCTTGGTCAGGCCGATCTTCTCCTGAGCCAACTGCTCCTCGAGCTCGCGCAGCCGGCGGATCGACTGCGAGATCGTCTTGAAGTTGGTCAGCATGCCGCCGAGCCAGCGGTGGTTCACGTAGTACTGGCCGCAGCGCTTGGCCGCGTCGGCGATGCGCTCGGCGGCCTGGCGCTTGGTGCCGACGAACAGCACGCGGCCGCCGCCGGCGACAGTGTCGCGCACCGCATTCATGGCGCGGAACAGGAGCGGCACGGTCTGCTCCAGGTCGATGACATGGATGCCGTTGCGCACGCCGAAGATGTACGGCGCCATCTTGGGGTTCCAGCGCCGGGTGTGGTGGCCGAAATGGACGCCGGCTTCCAAGAGCTGGCGCATCGTGAAGGTCGGGACGGACATGATCTGTTCCTTTTCCGGTTGGTCCGCCGCGGGGAGTGGTTCGTTGCCGAACACCGGAGCGAGCCGCCGACCGACAAAGCCGGCGGACCGCGTGAACCCGCGTGTGAAGTTGGGGCGAAGGCTCTTAGCCCCCTCCCCGCAGGAAAGCAATCGCGAAAGTGTTGCGGCTAAGGTGGGGGTGGGCGCCCCGGGCTACAATTCCCGCACGTCGAGCACGCCGGGGATCGCCTTGACGCGGGCCCGCAGCTGCGGCGTCACTGCAAAGCGGTCGGGCAGCCGGATCTCGACCTCCTGGTCGGCGGCGTCGACGACGATGGCGATCGGCCCCTTGCCCGGCTTGACGCCCGCGGCCCGCCCGCGGAACACCGCGGCCAGCGACGACAGCGGCTGCGGGTCGCCGATGAAGATCTTCAGGCCCGCCCCGGTCTCGGCGGCGGCCTGGTCCAAGGGCGTGACGCGCTGGGCGGTCAGGCGCACGCCCTCGCCGTCGGCCCGGGCGTCGGCCTCCACCAGCAGCGGCTGGCCGGCGTCCAGCAGGTCGCGGCTGGTCGCCAGCAGCTCCGAGAACACGGTCAGCTCGAAGCTGCCGGTGGCGTCGGACATCTGCACGAACGCGAAGCGGTTGCCCTTCTGCGAGGTGCGCTCCTGGCGTCCGACCACGATGCCGGCCAGCTTGACCCGGCCGTCGCCGGCCTTGGCGCGGGCCAGGAGATCGACCTGCTTGATCACCCCCAGCCGCTCGCAGGTCATGGCATAGGCGTCGAGCGGGTGCGCCGACAGATAGAAGCCCAGCGCCTGGTATTCCTGCTTCAGCTGCTCGGTCTGGGGCCAGGGTTCGACGGCAGGCAGCGGCGGCTCGGCCGCCGGGCCGCCGCCGAACAGTCCGCCCTGCTGGCTGTCGCGGTCGGATGCCGCGGCACCGGCGTAGCGCAGCATGGCCTCGATCGCCGTGTGGACCTGGGCGCGGTTGGCGACCAGGCCGTCGAAGGCGCCGGCCGCGGCCAGATTCTCCAGCTGCCGCTTGTTGACCACCTTGGGGTCGATGCGTCCGGCAAAATCGAACAGGCTACGGAACGGCCCGTCGCGGCGCGCCTCCACGACCATGCGCATGGCCTGGGCGCCCACGCCCTTGACCGCGGCCAGGGCGTAGCGGACCGCGGGCCGGCCCTCGCCGGCCTCGACCTCGAACTCGACCTCGGAGCGGTTGACGTCGGGCGGCAGCACCGGCACCCGCAGGCGCGCCAGCTCCTGGCGGAAGACGTTGAGCTTGTCGGTGTTGTCGAGGTCGAGCGACATCGAGGCGGCGAAGAACTCGACCGGATAGTTGGCCTTGCACCAGGCGGTCTGATAGCTGACCAGGGCATAGGCAGCGGCGTGGCTCTTGTTGAAGCCGTAGCCCGCGAACTTCGCGACCTGGTCGAAGATCAGGCTGGCCTTGTCGGGGTCGACGCCCTTGGCCTTGGCCCCGGCCACGAAGGTCTCGCGCTGGGCGTCCATCTCGGCCTTGATCTTCTTGCCCATGGCCCGGCGCAGCAGGTCGGCGCCACCCAGGCTGTAGCCCGCCAGGACCTGGGCGATCTGCATCACCTGCTCCTGGTAGATCATGATCCCGTAGGTCTCCTTCAGGATCCCTTCGAGCCACGGATGCAGGTAGTCCGACTCCTCCAGGCCGGCCTTGCGCGCGATGTAGGTGGGGATGTTGTCCATCGGGCCGGGGCGATAGAGCGCGACGACGGCGATGATGTCCTCGAAGCGGTCGGGCTTGAGCTTGCGCAGCACGTCGCGCATGCCCGAGCTTTCAAGCTGGAACACACCGGTGGCGTCGCCCCGGCTCAGCATCTCGTAGGTTCGCTGGTCGTCGAGCGGGATGGTGGCCAGGTCGACCTCCGGCGCCCGCCGGCGGATCAGCGCCTCGGCCTTGACCAGCACGGTCAGGGTCTTCAGGCCCAGGAAGTCGAACTTCACCAGGCCCGCCTGCTCGACATACTTCATGTTGAACTGAGTGACCGGCATGTCCGAGCGGGGATCGCGGTAGAGCGGCACCAGCCGGTCGAGCGGCCGATCGCCGATCACCACGCCGGCGGCATGGGTCGAGGCGTTGCGGTAGAGGCCTTCGAGCCGGAGGCCGACGTCGAACAGCCGCGCCACCTGCTCGTCGGCGTCGCGCTGCGCCTGCAGCTGCGGCTCGCCCGCGATCGCCTGCTCCAAGGTCACCGGGTTGGCCGGGTTGTTGGGCACCAGCTTGCACAGACGGTCGACCTGGCCGTAGGGCATCTCCAGCACGCGTCCGACGTCGCGCAGCACCGCGCGCGCCTGCAGCTTGCCGAAGGTGATGATCTGCGCGACCCGGTCGCGGCCGTATTTGTCCTGGACGTAGCGGATCACCTCCTCGCGCCGGTCCTGACAGAAGTCGATGTCGAAATCAGGCATCGACACGCGCTCGGGATTGAGGAAGCGCTCGAACAGCAGCCCGAAGCGGATCGGGTCCAAGTCGGTGATGGTCAGCGCCCAGGCGACCACCGAGCCGGCGCCGGAGCCGCGGCCGGGCCCGACCGGGATCCCCTCCGCCTTGGCCCATTTGATGAAGTCCGAGACGATCAGGAAGTAGCCGGCGAACCCCATCTTGATGATGACGTCGAGCTCGAACCTGAGCCGCGCGCGGTAGGGGTCGCGGTCGGCATCGGGCGCCGCTGCGGGCGAGGCCAGGCGCCGCTCCAGCCCGGCCTCGGCCTGGGCGGCCAGTTCGGCCGCCTCGTCGCGCCCCTCGGCCACCGAGAAGGGCGGCAGGATGGGCTTGCGGACCGGCGGCACATAGGCGCAGCGCCGGGCGATCACGAGCGTGTTGTCGGCCGCCTCGGGCAGGTCGGCGAACAGCTCGCGCATCTCCGCCGCCGATTTCAACCGGTGCTCCCGGGTCACCCGGCGCCGGCCCTCGCGCCCCAGCGTGGCGCCCTCGGCGATGCACAGCAGCGCGTCGTGGGCCTCGTACATCTTGGCGTCCATGAAGAACGCCTCGTTGGTCGCGACCAGCGGCAGGCCGCGGGCGTAGGCCAGGTCGACCAGCTCAGGCTCGATACGGTCCTCGGACGCCAGGCCGTGGCGCATCAGCTCGACATAGAGCCGGCTCGGGAACAGCGCCGACAGGGCATCGAGTGCGGTCTCCGCGGCCGGCCCCTGCCCTTCCGCCAGGAGTCGCCCGACCAGCCCGGCCGGACCGCCGGTCAGGGCCAGCAGCCCGTCGGACCGCCCCTCGAAATCGTCGAGATCCAGCTGCGGCGCCTCGTGGCTTCCCGAATCCAGGTAGGATTTCGACACCAGCGCCAGCAGGTTCTGATAGCCGGCCTCGTCCTGCACCAGCAACACCAGCTGGTCCGGCGGCGGCGCCACGCCGGCGCGGCCGGCGTCCTTGCGGCGCAGGCCGAGCTGGCAGCCGACGATCGGCTGCACGCCGGCGTCGGTGGCGGCCAGCGCGAACTCCATGGCGCCGAACAGGTTGCCGGTGTCGGTCACGGCCACCGCCGGCATCTGCTCGGCGGCGCAGCGCTTGACCAGGTCCTTCATGCGGATCGCGCCCTCCGACAGCGAATAGGCGGAGTGGACGCGGAGATGGACGAAGTCGGCGTGCGGCATAGGGCGATCTTGGCCCGGCGCTGCGGCGCCTGCCAACCGCCAGCGGCGCGGGGCCCGGCTGGGGCCAGTCCGGACGGCCGGTCGTCAGCGCCAGTCGGCGAGCACGGCGCGCGCGATTCGCACGGCGTCGGCGATCGTGCGGATGCCCGCATGGTCGCCGTTCACCACCAGCTTGGGCGCGCCGTCGGCGCCGCGCTGCAGCCCGCCGCGCGCCACGGCGCCGGTGGCCGGCCGCGGCGGCAGCCGCCCCGGGTCCAGCGCCAGGCCATGCTGGGCCGCCAGCCGTTCCAGGTCGGCCAGGCCACGGTCATAGGCGTCCGGGCCGCGGGCGAGGCCCTGCATGACCTGGGCAGCCACGCCGCCGAGGTCCAGCGACGGCCCGTCGGCCCCCGGGAACAGCAGCGCCTTGGCCCCCAGCAGGGCGTTGGCGATCACCAGCTCCAGCGTGGTCGAGGGCGGCAGCAGCGGATCCCAGCCGGCTGCCGCCGTCGCGCGCTCGAACTCGGCGCGCGGCCCCGAGGCCGAGACGTCGTGGAAGAACGCGGCGCCGATGCTGTTGCCCGAGCTGCCGCGCACCGACAGCGGCCGGTTCAGGCGGACGAAGGTCCGGGTCAAGTGCAGGTTCACCACCGCCGAATGAACGTCCGGCAGCGCCGTCGCGAAATAGCGGCCCCAGCGGGCGCAGGCGGTCTCGACCAGCCGCCGGTGGACGACTGCGCTGTAGATCGAGGGCGCGGCGAGCACGCTGATCTGGCCGGCATACAGCGCCGCCAGCACCAGGCCGGACTCGTAATGCTCGGCGCCCACCTGCTCGGCCAGGGCGCCCAGGATCAGCCGGTTGCGCAGCCCGGGCTCGGCGACACTGGGCCAGCCATAGTCGGGCGGTGTCCAGGCGATCACCTCGGGCTCGCCGAACGCCGCCGCCACCTGCATCGCCAGCGCCGCGGCATCGGCCAGGAGGCCGTCGTCGTCGCCCAGCACCGTCAGGTAGCGGCCGCTGCAGCGCCTGAGCCCGGCCTCCCAATTCTCGGTCATGGGCAGCAGCTCGGCCGACTCGGCATAGACCACGCGGCGGTCGCCGGCGGCTTCGACGATGGCCCGGGTCGCGGGATCGGCGCCGTTGTTCTGGACGACGATCTCGACCGGATGGTCCTGGGCCAGGGCGGTGGCGAACGCATGCTCGAACGTGTCGGGGCGGGCACGGGTCGGGATCAGGATCGACAGATCGATCATCAGCCGATCCCGGCCAGCCGGCCGAGCCAGGCCGTCCATTCGTCCGCGCGGCGGGCCCAGCTGTTCTCGGCGATGGCATAGGCCACCTGCGCCTGCAGGCGCGCCTCCGTCGCCGCCGGCTCCGATTGCCGGTCGGCGAGCTGCTGGACCACCTGCTCGGCGAAGGCCTCGGCGTGGGCGGTGGGATCCTCCGGCGGCGCCATCAGCCGGGCGAAGCCGGCCGTGGTCTCCGGCAGCGCGCCGAGGTCGCTGGTCACCACCAGGCAGCCGGCGGCCATGGCCTCCATCACCGCGATGCACGACGTCTCGGCGAAGATATTGGGATAGGCGAGCATGGTCGCGCCGCGCAGGGCCTGAGCCAGCGCCGGTTGGGCGACCGAACCGTGGAAGGTGACGCCGGGCAGCGTGCGGGCGAGGTCGTAGAGCGGCCGGAACGGGTCGTCGGCGATGTTGTAGACCGCCATGCTGCTGAAGATCTCCAGCCGCGCATCCGGGACCGCCATGCGGATCCGGACGAACGCGGCCAGCAGCCGGTCGAGGCCCCGGAAGGGCGTGCTGGTGTAGCACAGCGTCGCCGGTCCGGCCTTGGCTGGCAGGATCGGTCCGTCGCCGAACAGATCGGCAAAGGCCGGGCCGATGGCGTTGCGCAACACGCCGACGCGCGCCGGATCGAGGCCAAAGGTCTCGATGAAGCATGCCGCCTGCCAGTTGCTGACCAGGGCGACGCCGTCGAGCAGGGCGCGGATCTCGGGCTGGACCAGGTTGGACACGGCCGGCTGGTCGTGAGCGTGGCCGGTCCACAGCACCAGCTTGGCCTCGGGCCGGCAGGCGGCCTTGAGCTCGGCCAGCATGGCGTGGACGACGCCGCTCACCAGCACCACGCAGTCGGTGCGGCGCAGGATGCCGTCTTCCATGCCCCGGATCGGCTCACAGCGGACGCCGCGCACCAGCTTGCGCTCGCTCGACCGGTTGGCCAGCGTCACTTGGTGCCCCCGCTCAGCCAGCGCCGCCGCCAGGTAGCATGTCGCGGACTGCGAGCCGCCCAGCGGCTGGCGCAGCGGCGTGTCGGGATCGTACGCCCAGCCGGTGGCGTCGATGAAGACGATGTCCATGATCGCCCGCACTCTAGCTCAGAGCGTGCGCCTCGCCAGTAGCTGATCCGCGCTCGGCGCGGGTGGCATGCCCGCCAGGTCGCGGCCGATGACGTGGCGCTTGACCGTGGCGACCAGAGTCTCGCGGTCGAAGCCGCCTTTGCGCAGCACGGCGATGACGTTGGATGGCAGCAGCCGGGCGTCGGTCTCGGTGATCTCGTGATGGCTGACCACGACAATCGGCACGTCGCCCATGTCCGGTCGGGCGGCGAGCTGGCTGATCACCTGCAGGCCGTCGACCTCGGGCATCACGATGTCCAGCAGGATCAGGCCCGGCCGGACGTGCCGGAGCACCGCCAGCGCCGCCCGGCCGCTGTCCACCGCGACGGTCGTCAGGCCCGCCGCCCCCAGGACGTGCGCGAACTGCGCGCGCTCCGAGCCGTCGTCCTCGACGATCATCACGACTCCGGTGAGGGCACCCCGGACCAAGCGCCGCAGCACTCGCAGAAGCTCATCGGGCCGCTCGACGCGCACCACGCCGTCGAGATCCGTCAAAGCGACCGCGGCCTCGGACCGGGCGAGCACGACGATCGGCACCGCCGCCAAGACTGGATCGGCCCGAATAGCGCCAATCAGCCCGCCGCCATCGGGATCCGCTACGACGACCACCGTCGGGCCGACCTTGCGCGCGGCGGCCAGGGCTCCCGCGGCGTCAGGCGTGCTGTGCACCGCCGCCTCGCCCTCCAGCATCTGGCGCACTTCGGCAGCCAAGGTCGGCTCGATCCCGACCAGGAGCAGGACCGCACGACCGATCATGGGATCCGGTGTCCGGCGCCGCTTCGCCTGATACCGCCGCGGCAAGATCAGCACGAAGGTCGAACCGGCCTCGGGGTGGCTGGTCACGGCAATGTCGCCGCCGAGCATGCGCGCGAAGCTGCGCGACAGCGCCAGGCCCAGACCGGTGCCGCCGTAGATGCGGCTGGTGGTGGCCTCGGCTTGGGCGAAGGGCGTGAACAGGCGCACGACTTGCTCGGGGGTCATCCCGACGCCGCTGTCGCGGACGGCGAACGCGATGCGGTCCTCGCGGGTATCGGCGGTGACGCTCAGCTCGATGCGGCCGTCGCGGGTGAACTTGCAGGCGTTGCCGAGCAGGTTGAGCAGGCATTGCCGGATGCGGACCGGGTCTGATTCCATCATGTCGGCCTCGGGCGCGCAGGCGACCTCGAGGCGGTTGCCGCCCTTGGCCGCGAGCGGCGAGATGCCGGCACGCACCTCGGCGACCAGCCCGGCCACCGCGAAGGGTTCGATGATGGGCTCCATGCGCCCGGCCTCGATCTTCGACAGGTCCAGGACGTCGTTGATCAGGCCCAGGAGATGCCGCGACGAGCCGAGGATCTTGTCCAGGTCGTCGATCGCCTGGTTCCAGCCCTCTTCGGTCGCGCTCTCCAGCAGCATCTCGGAATAGCCGATGATCGCGTTGAGCGGCGTCCGCAGCTCGTGACTCATGTTGGCCAGGAAGGCCGACTTGGCGCGGCTGGCTGCTTCGGCCCGCAATTCCTCGGCGCGCGAGCGCGCCAGGCGACGCTCGCTCTCCTCCAGGGCTCGGCGGGCCTCTTCGCCGTGGCGCAGGCCTTCGACCAGCTGGTTGAAGGCGGCGACCAGCACGCCGAATTCGTCGTCGCGCTGCCACACCACCGGCGCATAGCGCTTGGCTGCCAGCGCGCGGATGCCGGCCAGCAGCATCTGCATCGGCCGAAACACTTGCCCGTTCAGGATCACATACAGGGTCACGCCCAAGGCCGCGGTCAGGAACAGCGCCGCAAAGATCGCGATGGCAATCTGCTGTCGCAGCGCGGCGTCGACGGCGTCCGTCGCAAGGTCCAGCGTCAGCGTGCCAAGCGGCTCTTCGCGGCCGTCGCGGTGGAAGACAACCGGGGCAGCGACGCTGACCACCGTGCCGTCGGTTCGGGGGACGCCACGCTCATAGAGCGTGGCGCGGTCCAGACCGGCCAGCCGGGCGGCAACGAAATCCGGATGGAGGGCCAGGGCGTCGACCAGATCCTGCGCCTCGGCCAGATCACGGGTCCACAGCGGGTAGGCCAGCGCCGACGCCTGCAGGTGCACGGTGACCTTGGCGCGGGTGACCAGCGCCGTCCGCTGGGCATGGTCGAGGCCTGTGGCAACTGCCGCCAGGACACCGGCCAGGATGACGAACATCAGCGGCAGCATCGCCGCCAGGATCGTGATCTTCAGGCCAAGCCCGTACGCCATGCCTGGCGTATCGGCCGAGGTGCCGGTCTCGCCGTCCGACGCTACGGCGTCCGTCGTCCGCATCGGGGCATCCTCCCCATCGCCGGCCGATCCGGCGATGGTCGAAGGATCGCAGGAAGATGTTGATGGATCGTAGACCGGCTAACGGTCCCACGGCCGGTCGAGCAGGGCTGCGATCCGGTCGGTGCCGCGGGGCAGTGGCGGCCGCCGCTCGATCCGGACGGTGCCGCTGCCGCCGACGATGTCGACCAGGGTTTCGGCATCCCGGCGCCGGAACCGCAGGTCGACCCGCGCCGGGCCGACGGCGATGCCGGCCAGGGTCACCTCCGGCAGCCAGTCCGGAAGCGTCGGGTCGACGAACACGGTGGCCAGCGCCGCCGCCGGGATCACCCCGGCCAGGGTCAGGATCAGCGCCACGACCGCGCTGGCCGACCAGGCCTGCGGCGAATTCGCCCCGGGATAGCCGCCGGGATGCGGATGGGCGGTGTCGCGGGCGTGGCCGCCGAACACCTCGGGCAGCCGGTTGCCGGCGAACAGCCGCGTGGCATCGAACAGCCCGCGCGACAGGCGGTGGAGCTCGTCGATGAAGCCATAGCGCTTCAGGCCCATGGCGATGGTCGCGCTGTCCCACGGCCACACCGACCCCAGGTGATAGACGAAGGGGTTGTAGGCCGGATGGCGGGACGACAAGGTCCGGATGCCCCAGCCGCTGAACAGGTCGGGCGCCATCAGGCGGCGGGCGACGGCTTCGGCCCGGCCGGCGTCGACGATCCCGAAGGCCAGGCATTGACCAGCATTGTCGGCGATGGTCCGGACCGGCCGCTTGGCAGGGTCCAGGGCCAAGGCGAAATACTGCTCGTCCTCGAGCCAGAACGCCTCGTTGAACCGGCGCTTCAGGCGTTCGGCCTGATCCAGGAGATCGCGGCCGAACGCCGCCTCGCCGAGCGCCAGGAACAGGTGCCCGGCCGCCTGCTTGGCGGCGTAGTAGCAGCCTTGGATCTCGGCGACGGCAATCGGCGCGTCGACCGGCCGGCCGTCGGGATAGAGGATCGCTTGCTCGGAATCCTTCCAGCCCTGGTTCTTGATCCCGGCCCGGCCGGCCTTGGTGCGGTATTCGTAGAACCCGTCGCCGTCGATGTCGCCGTCACGGTCCATCCAGGCCAGCGTCGCCCGGACATGCTCGCGGATCTCGGTGATGAAGTCGCGGTCGCCCGTCAGCAGCGGATCGAGCGCCGCCCCGATCACGAACATGCCGGGCGCGGTGTGATCGCCGTAATAGTGCAGGAAGGGCGTCCGGCCGAGCAGCGCGAGCGGGCTTTGCTGCTGCTGATGGATCACCTTGCCGGGCTCGGCGTCGTAGCGGTCGTCATAGCGGTCGGCATGCCAGCGCACCATGGCGCGCAGGGTCCCGCGCAGCATCGACGGGCTCAGCAGGCTCGCCTGGCGGGCGGCAATCAGGGCATCGCGGCCGAACATCGCCTGGAACATGGGAATGCCGGCCGCGGGCATCAGCTGCTCGCCGCCCTCGCCCTCGCCCAGCGCCAGCGAATCCAGGTCCGCGATCGCCCGGTCCCAAGCCTCCTGGACCAGGGGCACCGGCGTCGACAGCGCCACGCGCGGCACCGCGGCCGCGGCGCCGGCGCCCACGCTCCAGCCGGCACCGCTGGGCTCGATGGGCGCGCCCTGAAAGACCGGCGCGACCGTTATCGCCATGACCAGCGCAGCCTGCGGCGACAGCGTCGTATCCAGCCGCACCGCGTCGTCCTCGACGGCCAGCGTCGCCCCCGGGCATCGGATCCGGATCGTGGTGCCGTGATGGAGCTGCGGATGCCGGGAGCGCAGCGCGATCTCGCCGCCGGCCGTGATTGTCCGCCACGCCCGGGTCACGGGCACGGCCTCGGCGTCGATGCCTGATGCCGCCGCCGAGAGGTCGGCGTAGTCGGCCGCGACGGCGATGCTGACCCCGACCGGCGCCGGCGCCAGGCCGCGGTTGGTCAGGATCACCTCCTGCCGCAACCCGGTGCCGACGAAGCGGTTGACCTGGATCTCGATCGCCTTTAGGGCGATCTCGCCGTCGCCCGGAGCCGGGGCCAGGTAGTAGGCGATGGAACTGCGGCTGTCGACCGCAACGGCCGACGCGAATCGTGGCGCCTGGCCGCCGACCAGGAGAGCCAGCCGCGACAGGAACCGGGTCTGGCGGTAGTAGAAGCCCTCGACGCCCTTGCCGATCCGACCCGTGGCGTCGCTGATCAGCAGGCTGTGCTCGCGATGGAGGATCAGCCGCTCGGGCGCCAGGCGGAAGCGATTGTCCACGCTGCTCCTCCGCGACCGGCCCTTCTGCCGCCGTATCCTCGATCGGCACAACGCGCTGCAGCGAACCCGATTCCGCCCGATCGTCCGTCGCTGCGCTGCGCCGCAGCGCCTGGTCCTGAACGCATTGTAATGTTGCGCCGAGGCGCGGCGGAGACGGGCACCCCAGCTCCTGGGCATCAAGGGATCCGATCGGATCCCCATGACCCGAGGAGCAGCCATGACCCCCAACCCATCGCCCGCCGCGCCGCGCCGCCGCCGCTTGGCCGTCGCCGCGCTGCTGGCCACCACCATCCTGGCCGGCGGCGGCCTGGCGTCGTCGCAGGCCTGGTCGTCCGACCCGCAGCCGGTGCCGTCGGCGCCCGCCTCCCAGCCCGGCTTCGCCGACCTGGTCGCCAAGGTCAAGCCGGCGGTCGTCAACATCGCCACCACCGAAGGGATCGAGCGCACCAGCGCGCCGTCGGCGGGCCTGCCCGGCGTGCCGCCCGATTCGCCGCTTGGCCAGCCGTTCCAGGCCCTGCCCCAAAACCATGACCAGGACCGCGAGGGGGGCACCCGCCGCGCCCTGGGGTCCGGCTTCATCGTCGACCCGGCCGGCTACATCGTGACCAACAACCACGTGGTCGACCATGCGCGGACGATCATGGTCACGCTCGACGACGGCAGCAGCTATCCCGCGACGGTGACGGGCCGCGACCCCAAGACCGATCTCGCCTTGCTGAAGATCGACGCCAAGCGGCCGCTGCCCGCCGTCGCCTTCGGCAATTCCGAGGCGGCGCGGGTCGGCGATTGGGTGATCGCCGTCGGCAATCCGTTCGGACTGGGCGGCACGGTCACCGCCGGCATCGTCTCGGCCCATGGCCGCACCGTCGATGCCGGGCCTTATGACGACTTCCTGCAGATCGACGCGCCGATCAACCCCGGCAACTCGGGCGGGCCGCTGTTCGATCAGTCCGGCCACGTGGTCGGCATCGACACCGCGATCTTCTCGCCCACCGGGGGCAGCGTCGGCATCGGTTTCGCTATCCCGTCCAACCTGGCCGCCCGCGTGGTCGCTCAGCTCCGCGACCATGGCAGCGTCGAGCGCGGCTGGCTCGGCGTCCAGATGCAGCCCTTGACCCCGGCCCTGGCCAAGGCGATCGGTCGGCCCGACGCGGTCGGCGTGCTGGTCGACCAGGTCGAGGCCGACTCGCCGGCAGCACGCGCCAAGCTGCAGGCGGGCGACATCATCACCGCCTTCAATGGCACCACGGTCAAGGCGCCGCGCGACCTGGCGCTGGCGGTGGCCGACCTGCACGCCGGCCAGACCGCCAAGGTCGACATCTGGCGCGACGGCGCGCAGCGGACGCTCGACGTGACCGTCGGCAACCAGCCGGCCGAGCGCACAGCGAGCCTCGATGACGGAGCGGCCACACCGCGGGTCGGCCTGGCCCTCGCGCCGCTGTCGCCCGAGTCGGAGCAGGCGTTCGGCCTCGACGGATCGGCCCGCGGCGCGGTCGTCGCCCGGGTGGTGCCGGGCAGCCAGGCCGAAGCGAGCGGGGTCCAGCCCGGGGACGTGATCGTCAAGGTCGGCCGGGCGGCCGTCAGCTCGCCGTCCGACGTGGTGGCCGAGATCCGCGCCGCCGAGCACGCGCACAAGGATGCGGTTCCGTTGCTGGTCATGCGCGATGGCAAGACCTACTACCTTGCGCTCGAGCTCAAGGCGGCCTAGCCAAGCCGCGGCCGGAGCGGGCAGCCCGCTCCGGCCGGGAGCCCTGCCATGAAGATCCTGCTGGTCGAGGACAACGAGCGGCTGATCCAGTTCATCCGCAAGGGCCTGACCGAGAACGGCCATACCGTCGACTGCGCCGGGACCGGCCGCGACGGGCTGTTCCTGGCCGGTGGCGGCAGCTATGACGCGATCGTCCTGGACCGGATGCTGCCCGGCGGCATGGACGGCCTGGCGATCATCGAGGCGCTGCGGCGCACCGGCAACCGGACCCCGATCCTGGTGCTGAGCGCGCTCAGCGACGTCGACGAACGCATCCGGGGCTTACGCACCGGCGCCGACGACTACCTGACCAAGCCGTTCGCCTTCGGCGAGCTGGCGGCGCGCCTGGATGCCCTGGCCCGGCGCCGCGAGGCGGCACCGGGCGGCTCGGTCCTGACCGTCGGCGACCTGGCGCTCGACCGCGCGGCCCACACGGTCACCCGCGGTGGCCGCGAGATCCGGCTGCAGCCGCAGGAATACAAGCTGCTGGACTATCTGATGCGGCACGCCGGGCGCGTGGTCACGCGCACCATGCTGCTGGAAAACCTGTGGGACATCCATTTCGAGCCGCAGACCAACGTTGTCGACTCCCACATCAGCAAGCTGCGCCAGAAGGTCGACAGTGGCTTCGACCGCCCGCTCATCCACACCGTCCGCGGCGTGGGGTACAAGCTCGGGCCCGAATGAGCCGGCTGCTGCAGTCGACGTCGGTCCGCCTGGCGCTCGGTTACGCCCTGCTGTTCGTCGTCTCGTCGCTGCTGCTGGTCGGGCTCCTGTGGTGGCGCACCGCGGCCTATCTCGACCGCGAGATCGAAGCCGTGATCCTGGCCGATACGCAAGCCGTCGCCGACCGCTTCCGCGATGCCGGGCTGGCCGGCGCGATCCGGACCGTGGCCGAGCGCGCCCAGATCAGCGGCGACCCCAACGCGATCTATCTGCTGGCCGATCCGGCGCTGACCCCGGTCGCCGGCAACCTGGAGGCATGGCCGCTGCAGATCGGCATTCAGCCCGGCTGGCACCAGGCCGACATGGTGCACAACGGCCAGGTCCGCGCGACGCGGCTCCTGAGCATCAACCTGCCGGCCGGCTTCCACCTGGTGATCGGGCGCGACGTGCAGGACCGCATCGGCGTGCGCGGCCTAGTGCTCAGCGGGCTCGGCTGGGCCACTGGCGGCGCGCTGCTGCTGGCCCTGGTCGGCGGCCTGCTGGTCCGGCGCGGGCTGTTGCGGCGGGTCGAGACCATCAACCGCACAGCCGCGGCGATCGTGCAGGGCGACCTGACGCAGCGCCTGCCCACCCGGGGCTCGGCCGACGAGTTCGACGAGCTCGGCCGCACGATCAACCGGATGCTCGCCCAGATCGAAACCCTGATCGAGGGCGTGCGCAACGTCTCCAACGTGCTGGCCCACGACCTGCGCACGCCGATCGCGGCCGTGCGCGCCCGCCTGGAGGACTTGGTCGGGCAGCATCCCACCGATGCCGTCGGCGCCGAGCTGGAGCAGGCAATCGCCGAGCTCGACCAGGCGATGGCGATCTTCCATGCCTTGCTGCGGCTGGCCGAGATCGATTCGGGCGTGCGCCGCGCCGGCTTCCAGGTGGTCGACCCGGCGCAGCCGATCCGGGCGACCGCCGAGCTGTTCGGCCCGGCGATCGAGGCCAAGGGCATCGCGCTGTCGGTGGCGGCGCCGGCCGGTCTCGCGGTCGACGCCGATCCGGCGCTGCTCGCCCAGGCGATCGCCAATCTTCTAGACAACGCCCTGAAGTTCGTGTCCGCCGGCGGCGCGATCGCGGTCTCGCTCGGCCGCGACTCGGCCGGACAGGTGGTGATCGCGGTCCGGGACACCGGGCCCGGCATTCCCGAAGCCGACCGGGCCAAGGTCACCGAGCGGTTCTATCGCGGCGATGCCAGCCGGGGCACGGCCGGCGTCGGCCTGGGCCTCAGCATCGTCGCCGCGATCGCTCGGCTGCATGGCGGCGTGCTGCGGCTCGGCGACAACGGCCCCGGGCTGGCGGCCGAGCTGATCCTGCCGGCGCCCGCCGCGGCGCCCGGCCGCCCCGCTCAGCGGGCGATCGCCTGATCGGCAAGGTCGCCGACGACGGCGTCGACCACCGCCGACCAGTCGGCCGTGATTGCGGCCTGGCGATAGAGCCGCATGGTCGGATAGAGCGGCGTGTCGCTGCGCCCGATGAACCAGCGTGGATCGGCCCACGCGTTCAGCAGGCCCCAGGTCGGCCGGCCGAGCGCGCCGGCCAAGTGCAGGCAGGCGGTGTCGACCGAGATCACCAGGTCGAGATTGGCCATCACCGCCGCGGTATCGACGAACGCATCGGTGCGGTCGAGGCCGGGGCCGAGGACATGGACGCCATGGCCGGCGAGCAGCGCGGCTTCGGCGCCGTCGACCTCGTGCTGCAAGGCGAACCAGGCGATCGGCCGCGCCGACCCGCCCGCCCGCTCCAGCAGCCGGGCGAGCGCCGCCGCCGGCAGCCAGCGCACGGCCCCCCAATGGGTCGCCGACGCCCGCCACACCAGCCCGACCCGCAGGGCGCCGGCGGCGCGGCCGGCGATCTCGGCCGCCCATGCCGCGACCAGGGCGGGCTCGGCCGCCAGGTACGGCCGGTCGATCCGCATGTCGTCGAGGGTGCGGGCCACCGGCGTCAGCACGCCGCCGACGTCGACATAGCAGTGATAGTCGATGCGCCCGGCCGCCTCGGGACTGGCCACCAGCTCCGATACGCCGGCCGCCGTTCGGAACAGCCGGCGGCAGCCCTGGTCGCTCTCCCCCGCCAGCAGGTAGACGACCGTCGCCCCCAAGTCGGACAAGCGCCGGGCATAGCGCAGGTTCTGGATATGATCGCCCCGGCGCGACCGCCCGGAATGCAGCAGGACCCGGCCGTTCGCCAGTGGCTGCCCGAGCCATTCCGGTGCCGCAACGACATCGGCAACCGCTCGAAATTCCGGCTGTCGCCGCCAGGCGCCGTCGAGCACGGCCCAGGAATCGTCCAGGCGGCCGTGGCGGACCAGGACCGAGGCTGCATAGGTCCGCAGGTCGAGCCGGTCCGGGGCCAGCACCAGCGCCCGGTCCATCGCCTGCCGCGCCGGCTCCAGGCGATCCAGGCTGTCGGCGACCTTGGCATAGCCGGCCCAGAGTTCGACGTCGCCATCGTCGAGCGCCAGCGCCCGGCCATAGGCCGCCAGCGCTGCCTCGAACTGGCCGTCGCCGCCGAGCAGGGCGCCGAGCCGGGACCAGTGCGCCGGCAGGTGCGGCTCTAGCTCGGCCAGCCGGCGCGCGCCGTCGACCAGGGCGCCGGGCCGGTCCCCGCGCGCCAGGCGTGCCTGCAGCAGCGCGGCAAGGATCGCCGGATCCGACGGGGCAAGGTCCGCCGCCCGCTCCAGCAGCGCCGCCCCACGGCCGGCGTCGCCGGCCTGCAGCGCCAGCACACCGGCATTGTTCAAAGCCATGACGTCGGCGGGATCCAGCGCCAGCAGCCCATCAAACGCGGCGAGCGCGCCGGCGCCGTCGCCGAGCGCCGTCCGGGCTTCGGCCAGGCCACGCCAGCCGTTGGTCGACGGCGCCAGGGCCAGGGCGGCCTGGAATTCCGCCGCGGCTTCGGCCGGCAATCCGGATTTGAGCAGGGCCCGTCCCAGGTTCTCGCGCAAGGGCGGGCTGGCCGGGCGCAATCCGGCAGCCCGGCGCAAGGCCTCGACGGCGCCTGGCGTATCGCCCGCCCCCAATCGGCTCAAGGCCAGGATGTTGAGCGCGTCGACATCGGCAGGCTCCTGCCGCAGCCGGTCGGCGCAGATCGCGACGGCGGCATCGAACCGCCCGCTCCGATAGTGTTCGATGGCGGTTTGGAGATCCACCTTGCTGTCCCAAGACCCGCTGGCGACCCCGGCAGGGCTTGAACCTGCAACCCCAGACTTAGAAGGTCTGTGCTCTATCCAGTTGAGCTACGGGGCCGTTGGACCGGCGGGCGGTCAGGAGCGGATGCGGTCGGGCCGGAAATTGTCGGCGTAGCTCTTGGGCTTGAGTTTGCGGTCGTGGGGCTCGAGCAGCTCGACCCGGTAGCCTTGCTTCTGGGCATAGGCCAGCGCCTCGTCCCGGGTGTCGAAGCGCAAGCGGATCTGATTGGTGGTGTCGGCGGCGCTGGTCCAGCCCATGAGCGGCTCGGGCTGGCGCCGCGCCCGCGGCGCGAACTCCAGGACCCAGCCGTGGGTCCGTCCGCGCCCGGACTGCATCGCCGTCTTGGCCGGCTGAAAGATCCGCACCGTCTCCGTCATGGCGTCCGCTGCCCCTAAAGCCCCGACCTGGCTTCGGCTGGTCGGGGCGGAGGGATTCGAACCCCCGACATCCTGCTCCCAAAGCAGGCGCTCTACCAGGCTGAGCCACGCCCCGATGCCGATGCAGCCGCAGACCCCCGCGGCTCCCGAGGGGTTGTAACCCGCCGCCCGGGGACCCGCAACCTCGGCCGAACCGGTCGCGCAACGGCGGCCGCCCGGTCTTTAATGCGCCGCGCCGTCCCATTCTGCAGGAGCTGCTCCATGTCCCGACGCTCGCTCGCTCTCGACGACCAGGTCTACGACTACCTGGTCGCCCATTCGGCCGACGAGACCGACCTCATGCGCCGCCTGCGCGCCGAAACCGCGCCCATGCGCAACGCCGGCATGCAGATCAGCCCCGAGCAGGGGACCCTGCTGGGCTTCCTGGCCAAGCTGATCGGCGCCCGGCATGCCCTGGAGATCGGCACCTTCACCGGCTATTCCAGCCTGGCCGTGGCCCGCCATCTGCCGGCCGACGGCAAGCTGGTGGCCTGCGACATTTCCGACGAGTACACCCAGGTCGCCCGCCGCTACTGGGCCGAGGCCGGCCTCGGCGACCGCATCGAGCTGCGCCTGGGGCCGGCACTCGACAGCCTGGCCCAGCTGGAACGCGAAGGCTGGACCGGCCGCTTCGACGTCGCCTTCATCGACGCCGACAAGACCAGCTATGACGGCTATTACGAGGCGTGCCTGCGCCTGGTCCGCCCAGGCGGCCTGATCGCCATCGACAATGTGCTGTGGAGCGGCGCGGTGGCCGATCCGACCGACCAGCGCGAAGACACCGTGGCGCTGCGCCGGCTCAACGCCAAGATCCGCGACGACACCAGGGTCGACCACGCCATGGTGCCGATCGGCGACGGCCTGATGCTGGTCCGCCGGCGCGCCTAGGAGCCCTTGAAGGCCTTGTAGATCACCTTGTCGCCCGGCTTCAGGCCGAGCCGGGCGGCGGTGCCGCCATTGACCTCGAGCACCGCGGCGGCCGGCCCGTCGCTGGAGATGGTGGCGAGCGACAGCGGCACCGCCCGCTCGGCGATGCGGCTGATCGTGCCGTCAGCCCGGATGAACACCATGTCCAGCGGGATCAGGGTGTTCTTCATCCACATCAGCAGCTCCTGCTCGCTGTCGTGGGGGAACAGCATGCCCGCGTCGGGGGCCAGGCTGCGGCGGAACATCAGGCCCTGGGCCTGCTGCTCGGGCGTCAGCGCCAGCTCGATGGTAAAGTGGTGCCGCTTGCCGCCGCTTTCGATGTCGAGGCTGTCGGAAGCGAAACTGACCAGGGATTGCGCGCCGGCCGCCAGCGGCAGCAGGACGAGCAGGAGGACCGGAAGGACGTTCGAGAGGCGCCGCATGGCCCGCGACCATAGCCGCGCCGGCCGCTGCCGTCACCGGGTCACGGCACGGGCGATGGCCGCGATCTCGGGCCGCACCGGACCGGGCCGCGGTGGGTCGGCCAGGGTCGTGAACCAGTGCTCGGGCGGGTTGCGGCCCTGGCTGCGCCGCCAGGACAGGCCGCGCAGCACCGATTCGGCGGCCGGCGGCAGCCGCACCGGCAGCGGATGACCGGCCAGGGTCCCCCAGAACCCGGCCCAGGCACGGGCGACCGACCAGGGATTGTAGCCGCCACCGCCCAGCATCAGCAGCGCCGGCGCCAGCGGCCGCAGCGCCGCCACGGCCGACCACAGGGCGCCGTTCGACAGCGCCAGCTGGCTCATGGGGTCATCGGCGAGTCCGTCGACGCCGCCCTGCACCACCAGCACCGACGGCCGGAAGCGGTCGACCAGCGGCCGCACCGCCCAGTCCATCAGCGCGGCCAGCTCGCTGTCGTTGAAATCGGGCGGCACCGGCAGGTTGCGCGCCATGCCGCCGGCACGATCGTCGACATGGCCGGTATAGGGCCAGCGGCCGGCCTCGTGGATCGAGATGGTCAGCACACGGTCGTCGTCCGCGAAGGCGGCCTCGACGCCGTCGCCGTGATGGGCGTCCAGGTCGACATAGGCGATGCGCGCGTGACCCTGGTCCAGGAGCTTCAGGATGCCGAGCACGGCGTCGTTGAAGTAGCAGAAGCCGCTGGCCATGGCGCGGCGGCCGTGATGGGTGCCGCCGCCCAGGTTGTGGACGACGCCGCGCTCGGCCAGGTGGTCCACCGCCAGCAAGGTGCCGCCGGCCGACGTCGCCGGGCGCCGGAACATCTCGGCATAGATCGGGTTGCCGTTGCGGCCGATCTGATAGCGGTCGCGCTCGGCCGCGGGCAGGTCGCGCGCCGCTTCGGCCCGCCGGACCGCGTCGATGTAGCCGGGATCGTGGAACCGGGCGAGCTGGTCGGGCGTGGCTACCGGCGCCTCGCGGTAGTCGGCGGGCGCAACCCAGCCCAGCGCCCGGATCAGATCGAGCGCACTCGACACCCGCGGGATCGCCAGGGGATGGCCGCTGCCGTAGGAGGACTGGCGGTAGATCTCGGCGGCGATCAGCAGCGGCGGCATGGCGCCGCCACGATAGCATCGGTCACGAACGGCTTGCGCCCCGTCCGAACCCGCGCCCATAGTCGGCGGCATCACTGGGGGGAGCCGCGCCGCGGCTGAGAGGTCCCGCCTCCGGGACGACCCTTGGCACCTGATCCGGTTCGCACCGGCGTAGGGACGAGTGAGCCATGCGCGACGAACCGACTCAGCCGTTTCCCGATCCGCGCCCCGCCCCGCCGGGCGTCGCCGTCGCGGTCCGCCGCCTCGCCTACGGCGCGGAGATGCTGTTCGCCGACTTCGCGCTGGAGCTCGCGGCCGGCACCACCACCTGCCTGCTGGGGCCGAGCGGCGTCGGCAAGTCGACGCTGCTGCGGCTGGTCGCCGGGCTGGCGCCGCACGGCGCCGAGGTCACCGTCGCCGCCGGCGACGGCCGGCCGCTGGCCGGGCGGGTGGCCTACATGGCCCAGAGCGACCTGCTGCTGCCCTGGCTCACGGTGCGCGACAACGTGCTGATCGGCACCCGCCTGCGCGGCCAGGCGGCGGCACGCGCCGATATCGCCCGGGCCGAGGCGCTGCTGGCCCAGGTCGGGCTGGCCGGCGACCGCGGCAAGCGGCCGGCGGCCTTGTCCGGCGGCATGCGCCAGCGCGCCGCCCTCGCGCGCACGCTGTTCGAGGACCGGCCGGTGGTCGCCATGGACGAGCCGTTCTCGGCGCTCGATGCCCTCACCCGCTACCAGGCCCAGGAGACGGCCGCGCGCCTGCTGGCCGGCCGCACCGTGCTGCTGGTGACCCACGACCCGCTGGAGGCGCTGCGCCTGGGCCACCATGTCCATGTCCTGACCGGCCGGCCGGCGCGCCTCTCGGCCGACCTGGCGCCGCCCGGGCCGCCGCCGCGCGACGCCCGCCGGCGCGACCTGCTGGACCGGCAGGCCGCCCTGCTGGCCGAACTGGCCGGGGGATCGGCATGACCGCCCTCGCCCGTGCCGCCCGGCCGCTGGTGGTGGCCGTGGTGTTGCTGGCCGCCTGGCAGGCGGTGGTCTGGCTCGGCCGGCTGCCGCCCTACATCCTGCCGGGGCCGGCCGCGGTGCTGCGTGCCCTGTGGCTGCGCTGGCCGCTCCTGGCCCAGCACGGCCTGACCACCCTGGCCGAGATGCTGCTGGGCCTGGTGGCGGGAACCGGCGCCGGCGTCGCCAGCGGCTTGGTCATGACCCGCTTCGCCCTGGTGCGGCGCTGGCTGATGCCGCTGATCCTGATCAGTCAGGCGCTGCCGGTGTTCGCGCTGGCGCCGCTTTTGGTGCTGTGGCTGGGCTACGGCGTCTATTCCAAGGTCGCCATGGCGGCGATCGTGATCTTCTTTCCGGTCGCGTCGGCCTTCTACGACGGTCTCAGGCGCACCGAATCAGGCTGGCTGGACTTGGCCCGCACCATGGACGCGACCCCGGGCGCCGTGCTGTGGCGGCTGCGCCTGCCGGCGGCGCTGCCGGCGCTCGGCTCGGGCCTCCGGATCGCCGCCGCGGTCGCGCCGATCGGCGCCGTGATCGGCGAGTGGGTCGGCTCGAGTGCCGGGCTCGGCTACCTGATGCTCAACGCCAACGGCCGCATGCAGGTGGACCTGCTGTTCGCCGCGCTGGCGATCCTCGCCCTGCTGTCGGTCGCCCTCTACGCCGCCGTCGACCGCCTGGTCCGGTGGGCGACGCCCTGGGCCGCCGACGCGCTCCCGCCTGCCTGATGGAGATCCCGATGCGCCTGTCCCTTGCCCTCGCCGCCCTGCTGCTGCTGGCGCTGGCCCGGCCCGCCGCGGCGGCCGACAAGCTGACCGTGGTCCTCGACTGGTTCGTCAATCCCGACCACGGCACGCTGATCGTGGCCCAGGAGAAAGGCTTCTTCCGCGACCAGGGGCTGGACGTCGAGCTGGTGGCGCCGGCCGATTCCAACGATCCGCCCAAGCTGGTCGCGGCCGGCAAGGCCGACGTCGCGGTCGACTACCAGCCGCAGCTCACCCTGCAGGTCGATCAGGGGCTGCCGCTGGTGCGCATCGGCACGCTGATCGACACGCCGCTCAACACCCTGGCGGTGCTCGCCGAAGGCCCGATCACGGCGATCGCCGGCCTCAAGGGCAAGAAGATCGGCTACTCGGTCGGCGGCTTCGAATCGGTGCTGCTGACCAGCGTGCTCAAGCAGGCAGGCCTGACCCCCGCCGACGTCACGCTGGTCAACGTCAACTTCAACCTGGCGCCCGCTCTGCTCAGCCGCCAGGTCGACGCCGTGATCGGCGCCTATCGCAATTTCGAGCTCAACCAGCTGGCGCTGGCCGGCCATCCCGGTCGCGGCTTCTACGTCGAGGAGAACGGCGTGCCGGTCTATGACGAGCTGGTGCTGGTCGCCAATGCGGCCAAGCTGGCCGATCCGCGCCTGCCCCGGTTCCTGGCCGCGGTCGAGCAGGGCGCGCTCTATGTCGCCAATCATCCGGACGACAGCCTGAAGCTCTTCGTCAAGGGGCGGCCCGAGCTCGACGACGAGCTGAACCGGCGGGCCTGGGCCGACACCGTCGGCCGCTTCGCCAAGCGGCCGTTCGCGCTGGACCATGGCCGCTACCAGCGCTTCGCCGAGTTCCTGGTCAAAACCGGCATGATCAAGCAGACGCGTCCGCTCGCCGACTACGCCGTGGAGCTGCCGCGCTGAGCAGCGTTGCGCCCCAACCAGTATCCAGCGTGCGACAAGGTTGCTAAAACCCCCGGCGGGCTGCGGTCGCACCGCCGCCCGGCGATGGGGGAAAGACACCAGCGATGGATCTGAAAGGCGAAACGATCATCCCGGCGCCGCGGGCGGCGGTCTGGCAGGCGCTCAACGACCCCGAGGTCCTGCGCCAGTCGATCCCGGGTTGCGAGACCATCACCAAGACCTCCGACACCGAGTTCACCGCCAAGGTGGTGGCCAAGGTCGGCCCGGTGAAGGCGTCGTTCACCGGCGCCGTCACGCTCAGCGACATCGATCCGCCGAACGGCTACCGGATCTCGGGCGAGGGCAAGGGCGGCGCCGCCGGCTTCGCCAAGGGCGGTGCGGTGGTCCGGCTGGAGGACGCGCCCGAGGGCACCAAGCTGATCTACACCGTCGACGCCCAGGTCGGCGGCAAGCTGGCCCAGATCGGCTCGCGCCTGATCGAGGGCACGGCCCGCAGCCTGTCCGCCGACTTCTTCCAGCGCTTCGCCAACCTGGTCGCGCCACCCAAGCCGGAGCCTGAACCGGAACCCGAGCCCGAGGCAGAGCCCGAGCTGGTGGTCGACGACGCCCGCCACGTGGCGCCGGAGCCCAACGCCCTGGTGCCGGACGAGGCCGCCTCCATGGACGCCACCGTGCGCGAAACACAGGGGCTGCCGCCCTGGGCGTGGGTCGGCGGCACCATCGTGCTCATCATCCTGCTGGTGATCGCCGGCCTCAATCTCTGACGTGCCCGTTCCGCTCGCGACCCACGCCGCCGAGACCCTGCGCCTGGCCTGGCCGGTTGCCGTCGCCCGGATGGGCGTGCTGACGATGGCGCTGGTCAACACCATGGTGGTCGGCCGCTACGCCACCCGGGAGCTGGCCTTCCAGGCGCTGGGCTTCGCCCCCACCAATGCGCTCGTGGTGAGCCTGGTCGGTCTGCTGACCGGCACCCTGGTCATGACCGCCCAGGGCTATGGCTCGGGCAACCGGCCCGAATGCGGCGCGGTGTGGCGGCGGTCGCTGCCCTACGCGCTCGGCCTGGGCGGGATCGCGGGCGCGGCGTGCCTGCTGGGCGAGCCGTTCTTGCGCTGGACCGGCCAGTCGCCCGAGATGGCGGCCGGCGGCGGTCGCGTCATGCTGATCCTGGGCCTGGGCCTGCCGTTCCATGCCCTGTACACCAGCTCGGCCTACTTCCTGGAGGGCATCCAGCGGCCGCTGCCCTCGATGGTCGCCATGGTGCTGGCCAACCTGGCCAATCTTGCCCTGTGCCTGCTGCTGGTGTTCGGCGGCTTCGGCCTGGCGCCGCTGGGCGCCGTGGGCTCGGCGCTGGCGACCACCCTCACCCGCGCCGGCCTGGCGATCGGGCTCGGCGCCTATATCTGGACCATGCGCGACGCGGGGGCCTTGGGCGTGCGCCAGCCGGCCGCCGGCGGCTGGGCCGGCGGGCGCCTGCAGCGACGGCTGGGCTACGCCGCCGGCCTGTCGGCGGGCATGGAGACGTCGGCCTTCAGCGCGCTCAGCATCTTCGCCGGGCTGATGGGCGAACTGGCGCTCGGCGGCTTCGCGATCGCCCTCAACGTGCTGTCGCTGGCGTTCATGATGGCGCTCGGCCTCGGCTCGGCCACCGCCGTCCGGGTCGGGGCGTTCACCGGCCGCGGCGACGGCCCGGGCGCCCGCACCGCCGGCTGGACCGGCTTCGGCCTCAACTCGGCGATCATGGCCGTGGCCGGCCTGATCATGACCCTCGCGGCGGCGCCGATCGCCGGCGTCTACACCGACGACCCGGCGCTGGCCGCGGTCGCCGCGCCGCTCATCGGCCTTGCCGCCTGGATCGTCGTCGCCGATGGCGGCCAGGGCGTGATGGCGCTGGCGTTGCGCGGCCGCGGCGACACCTGGGTGCCGCCGATGCTGCACCTGGTCAGCTACATGGGCGTGATGCTGCCCGGCAGCTGGCTCCTGGGCATGACCGCCGGCCATGGCGCCCGCGGGCTGCTGGAGGCGACCCTGATCGCCAGCCTGGTGTCGGTGACCTTCTGCGCGGCCCGCTTCTTCGCCCTGACCCGGCGCCTCGGCGCCCCTCAGGCCCAGGCGGCGCGGTAGAGCTCGACGATTTCGGCCTTGGTCGGCACGCGCGGGTTGTTGGCCGGCGAGCCCGAGGCCAGCGCCTGGTCGGCCATGGTCTCGAGCAGACCGAAATAGCGCGCCTGGTCGATGCCGTACCGGCTGGGGCTCGGGACCTCCAGCTCGCGGTTGAGCGCATCAAGCGCGTCCAGCAGGCGCGCCACCGCCGCCTGGTCACCCTCGGCCTGGTCCGCGACGCCGATGGCGCGGGCGCAGTCGGCATAGCGACGGGTCGCCGCCGATGCGGAGTACCGGGTCACGGCCGGCAGCAGCATGGCGTTGGACAGGCCATGCGGCACATGGAAGAAGGCGCCGATCGGCCGGCTCATGCCGTGGACCAGCGCGACGCTGGCATTGGAGAAGGCCAGGCCCGCCTGGGTCGCGGCCAGCATCATCGCCGCGCGTGCCTCGCGGTCGCCGGGTTCGAAGCAGGCCTTGCGCAGATTGGCGTGGATCGCGGCCATGGCGGTCAGCGCCCAGGCGTCGCTGACCGGGTTGGCGCGCTTGGAGACATAGGCCTCGATGGCGTGGGTCAGCGCGTCGATGCCGGTGTCGGCGGTCAGGCGGAACGGCTTGGTCAGGGTCAGCTCGTAATCGACGATGGCCGCCAGCGGCAGCGCGCCCAGGCCCGTGATCAGCATCTTCTCGTCGCTGGCGGTGTCGGTGATGACCGTGAAGCGCGTCACTTCCGAGCCGGTGCCGGCGGTGGTGGGAATGCAGATCACCGGCCAGTCGGCGCGGTCGGCCGCATGCGGCACCTTGTAGTCGCGGATATGGCCGCCGCCGGTCGCGAGGATCGCCATTGCCTTGGCGGTGTCCATGGGGCTGCCGCCGCCGAGCGCCACCAGGCAATCGAAGCTGCCGGTCCGGAGCCTCGCGGCACCGGCCTCGACGACCTCGCTGGTCGGATCGGGCACGGTGTCGAGGAACGTGCCGACGGTCAGGCCCGCGGCCTCCAGCGATGCGGTCAGGCGCCCGACCACGCCGGTCGTCTCCAGGAACCGGTCGCTGACCACCAGCGGCCGGCTGCGGCCCAGGCGCTGGAGGACGGAGCCGGCCTGGGCCAGCGCGCCGCCGCCGACCACCATCAGTCGCGGCCCGGTGATGTGTGCGATCAAGGAATCCTCCTGAGCTCTAGGCCGTTCGATACTATACCACCGGGCAAGGCAGCGGGTGCGGGAGGCGCTGGCCAAAGCTCGCCCGATACGCATAAGCTGGACTGCGAGGTGCGTTGTCCGACCCGGCCCGACCCAGGCGAGGAGCTGCCGATGACGATCAGGCGTGGATGCGACCGGCCTGCCATCGATGACGAATCCGGCGATTTCGAGGAAGCCAAGCGGATCATCCGCAAGAGCATCGAACGGTGCCTCGACAACGGCATCGAACCCGCTCTGGTATCGGCGGTGCTGATCGGGGCCGGCGTCAGCTGCTACAGCCAATATCATGGCGAAGACGCGATGATCGGCGTTCTGTCGCAGACGATCAGCGACATCCGCACCGGCCGCCACCGACTGGCCTAGATTGCCGGCGGCCTGGCGACGCGGCACAGTGGGCGGCTCCGGCAACAGGAACCGATCCCCATGACCGCACCGACGATCGCGCAGAAGGCCCCCTTCCCCATCAAGGTCGAAGCCGGCGAGACCTATTGGTGGTGCCGCTGCGGCCGCAGCGTCAGCCAGCCGTTCTGCGACGGCAGCCACGCGGGCACCGAGTTCAGCCCGGTCGAATACACGGCGTCCGAGTCGAAGACGCTGTATTTCTGCGGCTGCAAACATACCGGCGCGATACCGCTCTGCGACGGCAGCCACGCCAAGCTTTAGGGTTCCCATGACCGAGGGTCCGCGCGGCGCGCACACCGATTTCGCCGGGGCGATGAGCTACGGCGACTATCTCGACCTCGACCGTCTGCTCGCCTGCCAGCATCCCAAGACCACGGCCCATGACGAGATGCTGTTCGTGGTCATCCACCAGGCGGCCGAGCTGTGGATGAAGCTGGCGATCCACGAGCTCAAGGCGGCGCGGGCCGCGATTCGCGCGAGCGAACTGCCGCCGGCGTTCAAGATGCTGGCCCGGGTCAGCCGCATCCAGCAGCAGCTGATCCAGTCCTGGGATGTGCTGGCGACCATGACTCCGGCGGAATACCTGACGTTCCGCGACGCCCTGGGCAAGTCGTCAGGCTTCCAGTCCTACCAGTACCGGATGATCGAATTCCTGCTGGGCAGCAAGGACGCGCGAATGCTGGCGCCGCACCGGCACCGCCCCGACCTGTACGAGCCCCTGGCGACGGCACTCGCCGAGCCCAGCCTCTACGACGAGGCCGTGGCGCTGCTGGCCCGGCGCGGCTTCGCCATCGACCCGGGGCATCTCGGCCGCGACCTGACCCAGCCCTACGCCGCCGACGCCAGCGTGCGCGCCGCGTGGATCGAGATCTACCGCGACACCGAGCGCCACTTCGACCTCTACGAGCTGGCCGAGGAGTTTGTCGACCTGGAGGACTCGTTCCAGGTCTGGCGCTTCCGCCACGCCAAGACCGTCCACCGCATCATCGGCCACAAGACCGGCACCGGCGGCACGGCCGGGGTAGGATATTTGAAGCAGGCGATCGACCGGCCGTTCTTCCCCGAGCTGTGGGACTTGCGGACGGATCTGTGACGGCTCACGTCACCGCCGCGCGCCGCTTGTATTCGTCGCGGTCCCAGGCGCCGGTGGCCATGATGTCGGCCAGGATGTCGACGGCGTCCCAGATGTCGGCGAAGCGGACATAAAGCGGGGCGACGCCGAAGCGCAGGATATCGGGGGCGCGGAAATCGGGAATCACGCCGCGGGCGATCAGCGCCTGGACGATGGCGTAACCCTCGGGGTGGGCAATGCAGACCTGGCTGCCGCGCCGCTCGGGGTCGGCCGGGCTCGCCAACCGGAACCGCCCGGGGCAGCGCTCGTCGACCAGCCGGATGAACAGCTCGGTCAGGGCCACCGACTTGGCGCGCAGCGCCGCCATGTCGACCTCGAGCATCAGGTCGATGCCGACCTCGAGCGCGACCATGCTGAGCACCGGCACGGTGCCGCAGGCCAGCCGCTGGATGCCCGCGGCCGGCCGGAACTCCAGGTCGAAGGCGAAGGGCTGGTCATGGGCGAACCAGCCGGACACCGGCGGCCGGACCGCGGCATGGTGCCGCTCGGCGACCCACAGGAAGGCCGGCGCGCCGGGGCCGCCGTTGAGATACTTGTAGCCGCACCCGACCGCGAAGTCGGCGCCGGCGTCGTTGAGGTCGCAGGCCATGGCCCCGGCGGTGTGGCTGAGGTCCCACAGCGCCAGGGCGCCGGCGGCATGAGCGGCGGCCGTGACCGCGGCCATGTCGTGGCGCCAGCCCGACCGGTAGTTGACATGGGTCAGCATGACCAGCGCGGTGTCGCCGTCGACCGCCTGGACGACCTCGGTCTCGTCGACCAGGCGCAGCCGATAATCCTGGCCGAGCAGCTGGATCAGCCCCTGGGCGATGTAGAGGTCGCTGGGGAAATTGCCGCGATCGGACAGGATCGTCCGGCGGCCCGGCCGCAGCGCCACGGCCGCCGCCGCCAGCTTGAACAGGTTGACCGAGGTGCTGTCGCCGGCCAGCGTCTCGCCTGGCCGGGCGCCGATCAGGCGGCCGATCTTGTCGCCGATGCGGCTGCCGAGATCGATCCAGCCGTGCTTGTTCCAACTGGTGATCAGGTCGCGGCCCCACTGGTCGGACACGGTCGCCGCGACGCGCGCCGGAGTCGCCGCGGGCAGCGCGCCCAGGGAATTGCCGTCGAGATAAACCACACCGTCCGTCAGGATAAAGCGCTCGCGCAAGGGCGCGAGTACATCGCTCTTGTCCATGTCCACGCAGGCTTGCCGATCCGTCATCTTGCAGGGCCCATCAGCAGAAATCGATCGAAGATCTCGAACAGAGTAAAGCCGTGGTTGGCAGGCCCGATCAAGCCGATCCCGCTTGCCTGCGGTGACGGCGGTCACACCCGGCCGTGGCGTCCGCTGTCAAGAGGTTGTTCGTCAGATGAGTGGATCAGGCCCCAGTCGCTGCCGACAGGTCTGCGGCCAGGATGTCCATGCCCTTTTATTATTGCCTGTGCGGACCAGATCTAAACTATGTTGGACATCGCCGGGCGGCGGGGCGGCCGGGGCGGAGGATGGAGGCAGGCGCTGCCATGGCAGTCGAGGTTACCTTCTGGGGAACGCGGGGAAGCTTCCCCTGTGCGACGCCTCGGCACATGGTCTATGGGGGCAATACCTCGTGCGTGTCCGTCCAAATCGACGACACCTGGGTGATCCTCGACGTCGGCACCGGTGCCCGCGAGCTGGGCAAGAAGCTCCTGGGCACAGGCGTGCGCCAGGCGACACTGCTGATGTCGCACTCCCACACCGATCATATCTGCGGCTTTCCGTTCTTCGCGCCGGCATGGGTCCCGAATTTCGACCTGACGATCATGGCCGGCCATCTGATCGGCCGCGGCGGTGTCCGCGAGGTCTTCGAGATCGCCATGCGCGACCCCGTGTTTCCGGTGCCGCTGGCAGCCATGGGCGGCCACACCCAGTTCGTCGACTTCCGGGCCGGCGACACCCTGGCCATCGCCCCCGGCATCACCGCACGCACCACGCCGCTCAACCACCCCAACGGCGCCACCGCCTACCGCATCGAAGCCGGCGGCAAGTCGCTGTGCTACGTGACCGATACCGAGCACACGCCGGGCGCGCCCGACCGCGGCATCCTCAGCCTGATCAAGGGGTGCGACCTGTTCATCTACGACAGCACCTATACCGACGAGGAATATCCGACCCATGTCGGCTGGGGCCATTCGACCTGGCAGGAGGGCATCCGCCTGGCCAAGAAGGCGGGAGTCGGGCGGCTGGCCATCTTCCACCACGACCCCGACCACACCGACGACGCCATGGCCGAGATCGAGCGCCAGGCCCAGGCCACCTGGTCGCGCAGCTTCGTCGCCCGCGACAGCCTGACCCTCACCCTTTAATCAAGCCCTCCGCTCCAGCCGCGAACGCGCGCCCATTATGCCGTTTTTGTGAACAGAATCTTCGAAACTATCAAATTTTACGCACGATCGTCAGCGCCCATATTTCGGGTGCGGCTCCGACGCCGCGATCGACATAAGGAGGTCAGCCGTGCCGCTGGTCCGCATCACCCTGATGAAAGGCAAGCCGCGCGCTCATGTCCGGGCCATCGCCGACGCCGTTCATCGCGCCCTGACCGAGACCTTTTCGGTTCCGCCGGACGACCGCTTCCAGGTCATCCAAGAGGTCGAGCCCGATGCCCTAATCTACGATCCCGGCTATCTCGGCGTGCGCCGGACCGACGACGTCGTGTTCATCCAGATCTTCGCCAGCCGCGGCCGCGACACGGCGACCAAGCAGCAGCTCTACCGCCGGACGGTCGCGCTGCTGGCCGAGGCGCCGGGCCTGCGCCCCGAGGATGTGTTCATCACCCTGGCACCCAACGAGCGCGAGGATTGGTCCTTCGGCAACGGCATCGCCCACTATGTGCCGGGCGCCGTGGCGGCCCGGGATTGACGGGCCGGCCGGCCACAGCACCTCACGTCGTGTGATCGGCCTCGGCGCCGGCCTTGGCGCGGCGGGCGGCTTCGGCGCGCAGGTCGGCGATGGTCGCGCGCGTGGTGATCTGGTCGGGCGGCACCATGATCTCGAGGATCGCCGGGCCGCCGCTGGCGACCGCAGCCTCCCAGGCCGGCACGAAGTCGGCGGTCGCGGCGACGCGGGCGCCATAGGCCCCGTAGGCCCGGGCCAGCGCCACGAAGTCGGGGTTGGTGAGGTCGGTGCCGCTGACCCGGCCCGGGAAGCGGCGCTCCTGGTGCATGCGGATGGTGCCGTACATGCCGTTGTTGAACAGCAGCACGACCACCGGCGCCTTGTTCTGCAGCGCGGTCGCCAGTTCCTGGCCGGTCATCATGAAGCCGCCGTCGCCGACGCAGGCGACGGCCAGCCGGTGTGGCTCGGCGATCTTGGCGCCGACCGCCGCCGGCACCGCATAGCCCATGGCGCCGCTGGTCGGGCCGAGCTGCCGACCCGGCCGGCCATAGGCCAGGAAGCGCTGGGTCCAGCCGGCATGGTTGCCGGCGTCGATGGTGATCACGGCGTCGGCCGGCAGCCGCTGGCGCAGCGCGACCATGATCTGGCCGAGGTCGACTGCGGCCTCAGCCGGCGCCGGCACCAGGGTTGCCTCGTAGTCGGCGCGCGCCGCGGCGGCCCAGGCCTGCCACGCCCCGCGCGGCGGCGTCCGGCCGTCGAGCGCGGTCATCAGCTCCGGCATCCCGGCCTGGATGCCCAGGGTCGGGTGGAACACCCGCCCGATCTCCTCGGCGCTGGGATGGATATGGACCAGGCGCTGGCGCGGCTCGGGAATCGCCAGCACGCCGTAGCTTTGCGTCGTGATCTCGCCGAGCCGCGCCCCGAGCGCGACCACCAGATCGGCCTCTCGGACGCGGGCCACCAGCGCCGGATTGGCGCCGGTGCCAAGGTCGCCGACATAGCTCGGGCTGCGGTTGTCGAGCACGTCCTGGCGGCGGAACGAGCAGCAGGCCGGCAAGCCGGCCGCCTCCAGCCAGCGGCGCAGCGCCGCCGCGGCCCAGTCGGTCCAGCCCGAGCCGCCGACCAGCACAATCGGGCGCTCCGCCGCCGCGATCAGGCGCTCCAGCTCGGCCAAGTCGCCCGGCCCGGGATGGGCGCGGACCGCCCGGTAGCGCGGCGCCGGCGCCGCCGCGCGCCGGTCGCGCAGCATGTCTTCGGGCACCGCCACCACCACCGGCCCGGGCCGGCCGGAGGTCGCGACATGAAAGGCCTGTGACATGAGCTCCGGAATCCGTTCGGCCTGGTCGATCTGGGTCACCCATTTGGCCAGCGGCGCGAACATCTTGCGGTAGTCCACCTCCTGGAAGGCCTCGCGGTCGACCTGGTGGCGGGCGACCTGGCCGACGATCACCACCATCGGCGTCGAATCCTGATGCGCCGTGTGGATCCCGATCGCGGCGTTGCAGGCCCCCGGCCCGCGGGTCACCAGCAGCACCGCCGGCCGCCCGGTCAGCTTGCCCACCGCCTCGGCCATGAACGCGGCCCCCCCTTCCTGGCGGCAGGTCACCAGCTGGATCGACGGCTGGTCGACCAGGGCGTCCAGGATCTCCAGGAAGCTCTCGCCGGCGACGCTGAAGGCATGGGTCACGCCATGGCCGGCCAGCGCCTGGACGATGAGCTGGCCACCGGTCAGCGGCGAAGGCGCGGTCATGGTCGGTCTCCTCGGTGTGTCTTGCGGGGGTGCGTCTTGCGGGGTCCGCATCATGGCGAGGACGCGCCGCGGTTTCCAGCGCCGGCTGCCGCCGTTATCGTCGGGCCCGGGGAGAGTTCCGCATGAATCCTGATCCGACCGACCTGGCCGAACTCCGGCGCGACCTGGCCGCGGCGCTGCGGCTGGCCGCCCGCTTCGACCTGCACGAAGGCATCTGCAACCATTTCTCGGTGATGCTGCCCGGCACCGCCGACCGCTTCCTGATCAATCCGCTGGGCCTGCACTGGGCCGAGGTCACGGCATCGGACCTGTGCGTGGTCGACGAGCGCGGCCGGGTGGTCGAGGGCCGGCACGCGGTCGAGGCGACCGCCCTGCATATCCACGGCCCCATCCACCGCGCCAACCCAGCCGCCCGCTGCGTCCTGCACACCCACATGCCCTATGCCACGGCGCTGACCCTGGTCGACGGTGGCCGGCTCGAGATGGTCAGCCAGAACGCCCTGCGCTTCCACGGCCGAATCGCCTATGACGACGACTATCAGGGCCTGGCCCTGGACGATGCCGAAGGCGAGCGCATGGCCCGCGCCATGGCCGGCAAGCCGGTGCTGTTCCTGGCCAACCACGGCGTGATCGTATCGGGCGCCACCATCGCCGAGGCGTTCGACGAGCTCTATTACCTCGAGCGCGCCGCCATGGCCCAGGTCATGGCCGCCGGCCAAGGCAAGCCGCTGCGCCGGATCGGCGACAACCTGGCCGCTCATGTCTGCCGCCAGACCTTGGGTGAAGTTGCCGGCCAGGCCCATCGCCATTTCGCGGCGCTCAAGCGGCTGCTCGACCGGGAGGACGCCGGCTACGCGACATAGGATTGGGTAAATAGCAGACGATTGGCTTTCCTTTTGGCCCGATCTATGATCGAACCATTAGCACCCATTCGCGGCCCGGGCGCCCGAAGCGATGAGCTCGACCGTGTCGTCCGCCGCCGAGCGCGGCGGGATCCGTACCACCGAGGACCTGGTTCAGCTGGTCCGGACCTGGATCGAATCGGCCAAGCTCAAGGAAGGTGATCGGCTGCCCACCGAACGGGCGCTGGCCGAGCAGTTCGCGCTCAACCGCAACCTGGTGCGCCGGGCGTTCCAGCAGCTCGACCGCCTGGGGCTGATCAACCGCCATGTCGGGCGCGGCACCTTCGTCGGCAGCGCGTCGGCGCGCCCGGCGAGCGCGACGCCGCCGCGCGGTCCTGGGCCGGTCGACTGCAGCCCCGCCGCGCTGCTCCAGGCCCGGCTGTTGCTGGAGCCGCGGATCGCCACCCTGGCCGTCGCCAACGCCACCCCGTCGGACCTGGCGACCCTTGACCAGATCGTCGCCGAGGCGGCGCGGACGACGGGCGCCGAAGCCTTCGAAGGCCTGGGGCAGCGCTTCGCCGAGACCTTGAGCGCGATCTCCCGCAATCCGCTGATCCAGGCCATGGCCAGCCAGATCCAGGGGGCCCGCCGCGCCCTGGGCAGCATCCGCGGCGGCCTGGACGACGACGAGCGGGCCCAGATCGTGGCCGGCTACCGCGCCGTGGTCGACGCCATCCGCCGGCGCGACCCGGAGGCCGCCAGCGCGACCGTCAGCCGCATGCTGCTGCGGGATACTCGGACGTTTTCCCTCCTCGCGAGAATGGAACTGCTGCCCGACGACATCTAAGGGCCTGATCGTCCGGTTACCCCGACAGGTCCCAACCCGCCACCGAGGGCGATTCCATGGCCAACATCCTAGTCATCGACGACGAGAGCGAGGTCCGGTACGCCATCCGCGCCGTTCTGGAGGACCAGGGCCACCGGGTGGCCGAGGCCGAGACCGGCAATGCCGGCCTGTCGACACTGGAGACCGAGTCCTTCGATCTGGTGATGTGCGACATCATCATGCCCGACAAGGAGGGGATCGAGACCATCGTCGAGATCCGCGAGCGGCTGCCTAAGCAGAAGATCGTAGCAATGAGCGGCGGCGGCCGAATCATGAAAGAAGATTATTTAGCCGTCGCCGCCGCCGTTGGTGCAACTCACACGATGAGCAAGCCGTTTGACGCACAGACCCTGACAGAAATGGTCAATGCAATTCTACGGAACTAGGGCGCCGGGGTGGCGCGGGGTGCACGGCAGATGGCCAGGATCTTGATCGTCGACGATGAGCCCGAAACCCGCTACGCCCTGTCGCGCGTGCTCGACAGCGCCGGCCATGAGGTGCTGGATGCCAGTACCGCGCAGGATGCCCTGGACCGGATCGAATCGACCGACGTCGATGCCGTCCTCTGCGATATTCATCTGCCCGACGATGGCGGCGTGACCCTGGTCGCCGAGGTCGCGCGCCGCTATCCCGGCGTCGCGGTCGTCGCCATCGCACGCAGCGGCCTGGCCGCATCGGCCCGGCAGCTCGACCGGGCACAGCGGTCGGGGGCCGTCGAAGTGCTCCATACGCCCTTCGACGGCGACACGCTGGTCGCCCGGATCGCGCGCGCCTTGCAGGTGCGCGCCGGGCAGCGCGCGGCGCAGCCCATGGTGGCGCGGCCAGCGCTCGGATAGCCCGGCCCGGTCGTCGCCTGATCGGCCGGACCAGGTCAAAGCGCGTCTCGGCGACGGCGGCCGAGTCGTGCTATCAGGCGGCCCATGCTGGATATCGTGAACCTGGATTTCCGGATCGCCGGCCGTGCGCTCCTGGAAGGAGCCAACGCGTCGATCCCCGAGGGCCACAAGGTGGCCCTGGTCGGACGCAACGGCGCCGGCAAGTCGACCTTGCTGAAGCTGATCGCGGGCCTGGCCGAGGCTGACAAGGGGGCGATCCGCCTGCCACGCGACGCGCGCCTGGGCATGGTCGCCCAGGAGGCCCCGGGCGGCAGCGAGACGCCGCTCGACGTGGTGCTGGCCGCCGACACCGAGCGCGCCCGCCTGCTGTCCGAGGCCGAGCATGCCGCCGAGCCCGGGCGCATCGCCGAGATCCAGGCGCGGCTGACCGACATCGACGCCCATTCGGCGCCGGCGCGCGCTGCCGTCATCCTGGCCGGCCTCGGGTTCGATCAGGCGATGCAGGCCGAGCCCATGTCGGCCTTCTCCGGCGGTTGGCGGATGCGCGTGGCCCTGGCCGCGGCACTGTTCGCCGAGCCCGACCTGCTGCTGCTGGACGAGCCGACCAACCATCTGGACTTCGAGGCCGCGGCCTGGCTGGAGGGCTTCCTCAAGCGCTACCCGCGGACCCTGCTGATGGTCAGCCATGACCGCGATTTCCTGAACGCCGTCGCCGACGGCATCCTGCATCTCGACCGCGGCCAGCTGACCTTCTACCGCGGCGACTACGACGCGTTCCGCCGGGTCCGCGCCGAGCGCGCCGCCCAGGCTGCGGCCAAGGCCGCGCGCCAGGAGCAGGAGCGCAAGCGCATCCAGGGCTTCATCGACCGCTTCCGCGCCAAGGCCACCAAGGCCCGTCAGGCGCAGAGCCGGATCAAGGCGTTGGCGCGCATGGAGCCGATCCCCGAGGCCGAGCGCGATCCGTCGGTGGTCTTCCGGTTCCCCGAGCCCGAACCGCTGCCGCCGCCGCTGATCGCGCTCGACCGCGCCGCGGTCGGCTATGGCGGCGCGAAGCCGGTGCTGGAGCGCCTGGACCTGCGGGTCGATCCCGACGACCGCATCGCGCTGCTCGGCGCCAATGGCGCCGGCAAGTCGACCCTGGTCAAGCTGCTGGCGGGGCGGCTGCCGACGCAGGCCGGCTCGCGCCATGCCTCCGGCAAGATGCGGGTCGGCTATTTCGCTCAGCACCAGGTCGAGGAGATGGATCCGGCCGAGACGCCGATCCAGGCCATGGCGCGCGCCATGGGCCACCCGCCCGAGAGCAGGGTCCGCGGCCGGCTCGGCCAGTTCGGCTTCGGCCAGGGCCGGGCCGAGGTCCGGATCGGGTCGCTGTCGGGCGGCGAGAAGGCCAGGCTGACCCTGGCCCTGATCACCCACGACGCGCCGCACCTGCTGATCCTGGACGAACCGACCAACCACCTGGACCTCGAGGCGCGCGAGGCGTTGATCGAGGGGCTGAACGACTATACCGGCGCGGTCATCCTGGTCAGCCACGACCGCCACCTGGTGGAACTGCTGGCCGACCGGCTATGGCTGGTGGCCAACCGCACGGCGCAGCCGTTCGACGGCGACCTGGACGACTACCGCCGCCGCCTGGCCGAGTCCCCGCGCGACCGCCGGGCGGCGTCCGCGCCACCGCCCAAGCCGGCGCCGCAACCCACGGTCGACCTGCCGCGGCTCAAGCGCCGCGCCCGCGACGCCGAGGCGCTGGTCGCCCGCCTGACCGCCGACAAGGACCGGGTCGAGCGCGACCTCCAGGATCCCAAGCTCTACGCTGGGCCGTCGGCGCGCCTGACCGAGCTCACCCGCGCCGCCGCCGAGATCGGCGAGCGCCTGGCCCGGGCCGAGACCGACTGGCTGGACGCCGCCGAGGCGCTGGAGGCTGCGGCGGCCCGCGTCTCGTGAACTATCGCCATGTCTTCCATGCCGGCGGCATTGCCGACTGCTTCAAGCATGCCGCCTTGGTCGCCCTGATCGAGCGGCTGGCCGAGAAACCGGCCGGGTTCGCGGTGCTCGACACCCACGCCGGCATCGGCCTCTACGACCTCGACTCCGATCAGGCGGCGCGGACCGGCGAGTGGCAGGCCGGCATCGGCGCGCTGTGGCGGACCCGGCCGCCCGGGCTCGCCCGCTACGTGGATCTGGTGGCCGGCCAGTCCGGCGGCGCGCTGGTCCGCTACCCCGGCTCGCCGGCGCTGGCCGCGGCGCTGCTGCGGCCGCAGGACCGCCTGATCTGCTGCGAGCTGCATCCCGAGGACGTCGGCGTGCTTCGGCAGCGCGTCCCGCGTGCCGAAGTGCATCACCGCGACGGCTATGAAGCCCTGAAAGCGCTGCTGCCGCCGCGGGAGCGCCGCGGCCTGGCGCTGATCGATCCGCCCTACGAGGATCGGCTGGAGCTGCTGCGCCTGGCCGACGCACTGCCGCGCCTCTGCGCCCGTTGGCCGACCGGTCACGTCATGCTGTGGTACCCCATCAAGGACCGTCCGGCGGTCGACCGCTTCCATGCCGCCGTCGTGGCCGCCGGCCTGCGCCGCCTGCTGGTCGCCGAGTTCCTGCCCGGCGGTGACGGCGCGCTCAAGGGTTCGGGCCTGCTGCTGGTCAACCCGCCCTGGCGCTATGACGAGACGCTGGCGGCCCTGCTGCCGGACCTGGCGGCGGGGCTGGAGCTGGACGGCGCCGACACGCGCCTGGAGTGGCTGGTCGGCGAATAGGCTCAGTGGCGCGCCTGGCTGCGCCCGATGCACAGGGCGCCGGCCAGCACGATCAGGGTCCCGGCCGCGCGCTGCCAGCCGACCGGCTCGCCCAGCATCAGCGCCGCGGTCAGGGTCGCCGAGACCAGCGACAGGGCAATGCCGATCGGATAGGCGATCGACAGCGGGTTGCGCACCATCGCCCACAGCCAGACGCCGAGGCCGGCGAAGTAGAGCGCGCCCGCCAGGCTCAGCCGGAACACACCGACCAGGGTCGGATGGTCCAGCAGGCCGCCGCCGGCGACTTGCCGGATCAGCGCCAGGCCGGCCGAGGTGAGCGCCGTGCTGGCCAGGTACAGGACCAGGTCGACCGGGCCCATCCGGCTCACGCTCCCCGCGACAGCACGGCGACGCCCACGGCGATCAGGACCATGCCGGCGGCCTTCCAGGCGTCGATCCGTTCGTGGAACACCCAGCGCGACAGGCAGGCCGCGGTCACCAGGTTGAGGCCGATGGCCACCGGCGCCATGACCGACAGGTCGGCGCGCGACAGCAGGAACACCAGCAGCCCGAAGCCGGTCAGGATGGCCGCGACGGCCGCCGCCGCGCGCCACGCCGCCGCCGGCCAGTGCCGGGCCTGGGCGCGGTGGATCGCAGCCTTGGCCAGCGCCGCGGCGCTGGTCCCGGCCAGGGCGTAGACGACGTAGAGGGGCAGGTCGAGCAGGATGGACATCGGCGGGGGAGCGCTAGAGCGGGATGTGCATACGATGGAATCGTCGTGATTCCCCCTCCACCCGACCTCCTCCCACAGGGGGAGGAGGTCGGGTGGAGGGGTGCCAGCACGCCGGTGCGAGGCTTTATTGAGTCAACCTGACCTGCTCTAGCAGGCCGGCGCCGCCCTCGAAAGCGCCGCATGCCGACATGACCAAGGTTTAATCTCGCCGGAATTACGAACATTTAAGTACCGGGACCCGCGGACGGCTGCCACCTTCTCGGGCTCAGTCCTGGAGAGCGTCCGTGACCCAGTCCCCCGCCGACCTCGAACCCCTGTATTTCGCCCGGCCGAGCCTGCAGTACCGCCGTTACAAGGACGAGATCGACGCCGCGATCCAACGCGTCCTGGACGGGCACGCCTACATCCTGGGCGACGAAGTGCGGCAGTTCGAGGCGGAGTTCGCGGCCTGGACCGGCGCGCGCCATGCCATCGGGGTGGCCAATGGCACCGACGCTCTGCATCTGTCGCTACGCGCCCTCGGCATCGGGCCCGGCGACGAGGTCATCACTGCCGCCCACACCGCCGTCGCCACGGTCGCCGCCATCGAGATGAGCGGCGCCCGGCCGCGCTTCGCCGACATCGACCCCGACGGCTACGGCCTCGACCCGGCGTCGGTCGCCCGGGCGATCCGGCCCGCGACCAAGGCGATCCTGCCCGTTCACATCTATGGGCGCCCGGTCGACCTGGGCGCCCTGGCCGACCTCGCCGACCGCCATCGCCTGGCCCTGATCGAGGACTGCGCCCAAGCGCATGGCGCCCTGTGGTCCGGACAACGGGTCGGCACGATCGGCCGGGTCGGTTGCTTCTCGCTCTATCCCACCAAGAACCTGGGCGCGATCGGCGACGGCGGCATCGTCGTCACCAGCGACGATGCCGTCGCCGAGCGCCTGCGCCTGCTGCGCCAATATGGCTGGCGCGACCGCCAGGTGTCGGAGATTCCCGGCTGGAATTCGCGGCTGGACGAGCTGCAGGCCGCGATCCTGCGGGTCAAGCTGCGTCATCTGGACGCAATGAATGCGCGCCGCCGCGCTATCGCCGCCCGCTATATCGCCGCGTTCGACGGCCTCGGACTCGGCCTGCCCACGGATCCGAGCGATGGCCGGTCGGTCTATCATCTCTTCGTGATTCGCGCGGCCGAGCGCGACCGGCTGAAGCAGCATTTGGCGGATCAGCAGATCATCGCCGGCATCCATTATCCGCTGCCCGCCCATCGCCACCCCGCCTATGCCGGGCGTCTGGGCGGCGACCCGCTGCCGGTCACCGAGGCGGCTTGCGACCAGATCCTGTCGCTGCCCATGTATCCCGAGCTGACCGACGCCGAGGTCGAGCGCGTGATCGCCGCCGTTCGCAGCTTCCAGCCCCGCCGCATCGCTGCCGAATAGGCGGCCTCCCTGGGCGTGAGCCCCGGGGCGAGGCTTTAGCTGCTTATAAACAATTTAGCTTAATCCTGTTGGGTGGGCGGGGCGCCGGCCGGCGCCTCGGCATGCCACCGTCGGTTTATCGACCGTGGTGGCAAAATATATGGCATTTTATGCTTGTGTTTTAATGGTCATATAATAAAGTATGATCTATATGACCCCGATGGCCACACCGCCCCGGAGGGCCCTCAGCATGGATCGTATGATATCACTAATTGCCGTTGCCGACCAAGGAACCCCGATGGAGCCACTGCCCCTTGCCGGATCGCCCCCTGGCACCAGCCTGACCTGGCGGCTGACCGACCAACTGGGCATTGCCATCGTCGGCGGCACCTTCGCGCCGGGCGAGGTGCTGCCCAACGAGGTCGATATCGGCACCACCTACCAGGTTGGCCGGAGCGCCGTGCGCGAGGCGGTCAAGGTCCTGGCAGCCAAGGGCCTGGTCGATTCGCGGCCCGGGCGCGGCACCGCGGTTCGACCGGTGGGCACCTGGAACCTGCTCGATCCGGACATCCTGCGCTGGCTGCAGCAGAGTTCGCCGGCCCGCGACCTGCTGCTGGAGCTGGTCGAGATGCGGCTGGCCTTCGAACCGACGGCGGCGGCCCTGGCTGCCGAGCGCCGGACCGAGCCGCAGCTGGACGCCCTGCGCCGGGCCTTCGCGCGCATGCAGATGTCGGCCAGCGGCGACGCCGATCCCAACCGCGCCAAGCTCGACTTCCACTTGGCCGTGCTGGCGGCCAGCGGCAACCGCTTCCTGGCGCCGCTCGGCGCCCTCATCGGGGCTGGTCTGCTGCTCAACGCCCGCCATCCCGAGGTCGGCGGCGCCAGCGGCGGCAGCCTGGAGGACCACCGCCGCGTGCTCGACGCCATCGTCGCCCGCCTGCCGGAGGAGGCCCGCGCCGCCATGACGGCGATGCTATCGTCGACCGAACGGATCCTGCGCGGCGCCGCCGCCTGAGCCTACATCCGGGGCGGTCCCCCGCCCCGGCGCGGCCGTCCTGGGGCCGCGACTACAGCATTTCCAGCGGCCGCCGCTGCGTCGGGCGCGGGAACGCCGCGTCCAGGTCGGCCAAGTCCTCGGGCTCCAGCAGCAGGTCGGCGGCGGCGCGGTTTTCGCGCACATGCTCGAGCCGCATCGCCTTGGGGATGACGATCAGGCCCTCCTGGCGCAGCAGCCAGGCGAGCGCCACCTGGCCCGCCGTGGCGCCGCGGCGGGCCGCGACCCGGGCAAGCGCCGGATGATCGAGCAGCCGGCCCTGATCGACCGGGGAATAGGCCATGACCGGAATGCCGCGGGTGCGGCACCGCGGCAGCAGATCCAGCTCGATGCCGCGGCGACGCAGGTTGTAGAGCACCTGGTCGGTGGCGCAGGCGCCGCCCCCGGGCACCGCCGCCAAGGCCTCCAGGTCGTCGACGTCCAGGTTGCTCACGCCCCAGTGGCGGATCTTCCCGGCCCGCTGCAGGGCCTCGAAGCCGGCGACGGTCTCGGCCAGCGGGTGGCTGCCGCTCCAGTGCAGCAGATAGAGGTCGATGCGGTCGGTGCCCAGCCGCTTGAGGCTGCGCTCGCAGGCTTCGATCGTACCGGTGCGGCTGGCGTTGAACGGATAGACCTTGCTGACCAGGAAGACTTGGTCGCGGCGCCCGGCGATCGCCGCGCCGACGACGCCTTCGGCCTCACCCTCGCCATACATCTCGGCGGTGTCGATTAGGGTCATGCCGAGATCGAGACCGAGCCGCAGCGCCGCCACCTCGTCGGCACGCTGCTGCCGCACCTCGCCCATGTGCCAGGTGCCCTGCCCCAACCGCGGCACCAGCTCGCCCGACGGCAGCCGCGCCCGGCCGACCCCAGCCGCCCGATCGCTCATGATGCCTCTCCCTCCGGGCGCGCCCCGACCGTGACCGACTTCACCACCGACTGCGGCCGGCGGTTGATGGTCAGGAACATGCGCCCGACATACTCGCCGAGAACGCCCAGCAGCAGAAGCTGGGTCCCCGACAGCAGCAGGACCACCGAGAGGGTCGAGCTCCAGCCGCTGGGCGTGGTGTGCAGCAGAGCCTCCGCGATCACCTCGATCAGGCCGAGGAACCCGATCGCGCACATGGCGATGCCGAACAGCGACGCGACCCGGAGCGGGATTGCCGAGAAATTCAGCGCCATGCTCAGCCACAGGCGCAGCAGCCGGGCCAGCGTGTAGTTGCTGCGGCCCTGGGCGCGCGGCAGATGGCGCACGGTCAGGCAGCCCAGGGACTGGGTCACCTGCAGGATCAGCCCGTCGACATAGGGGAACGGCCCGTCGTTGCGCGCGACCTCGCCGGCCACGAACCCGGTCATGCAGCGGAAGCTGGACAGATACAGCCCCTTGGGCTTGTCCAGCAGCAGGTCGGCCATGCGGTTGTGCAGCCGGCTGCCGAGGTTGCGCCAGCCGGCATGCTGCTTGTCGTCATAGCGGGTGTAGACGACCTCGAAGCCCTGGTCGCGGGTGTATTCGTAGAGCCGCTGGACCTCTTCCGGCGGATTCTGCAGGTCGTCATCCATGGTGATGACAAAGCGGCCGCGGGCTTGGCGCAGGCCGCTCATCACCGCGTTGTGCTCGCCGTAATTGCGCGAATGCTCGACCACCGTGACCCGGAGCCGCCCCGCCGCCGCCAGGCGGCGGCACACCGCCAGGCTGTCGTCGGGGCTGCCGTCGACCACCAGCACCAGCTCCAACCGGTCGGCGATCGGCAGCCGCGCCAGGGCGTCGGCGACGGCCCCGATCGTGCCCGCGCCGTTGTAGACCGGGATCACCACAGACAGTTCAGGCACCATCACTCCTTCACCGCACGCACCAGTACCGATCCTCCGAACGGCAAGCGGACGCCGCGGGCGATCAGCGCGGCCTCCAGCGCCATCACCGTCCGGAACGCCGCCTCGACCGGCTTCGGCACGAGGCGCACGTCGCTGTCCGAGTCGGCCCGCGACAGCAGCCGCCGGCGGACGACCATGAGCGGAAACAGCCCGGTGTTCCAGTAGGTGCTGCGCACGACGCGCAAGCCGGCCGCCGACAGCATCAGGCCGATGCCGGCGGCGGTGTAGCGGCGGGCGTTGTGCACGCGGGCGTCATGGGCCGAGGCCAGCCAGTCATAGGCTGGGAGATTGAGAATCAGGCTGCCGCCCGGCTTGAGGCAGCGGGCCATCTCGCCCAGCGCTTGGTCCGGGTCGACGGCCCGGTGGCACAGCACGTCGGCACTGACCACGGCATCGAAGCTCGCCGCGCCGAAGGGCAGCCGGTCGATCGAGCCCGCGGCCGCCGGGCAACCCGACTTGGCCGCCGCGGTGCGGCAGGCCCCGGGATCGACGTCGAGCCCGACACAGGCCAGGCCGGGGAACCGCCGCGCTAGATGCTTGAGCAGGCCGCCGGTCCCGCAGCCGGCGTCGAGCAGCCGACCGCGCCCCAGGCCCGCAGCGCCCGCCAGCAGCGCCAGGTTGGCGTGGAGGCCGCGATACCACCACATGGCCTCTTCGAGAGCGGCCATTTTGGCATATTCGGCAGCCTCCATCGGGGCTGGACTAGGCGGCCGCCACCGCCAGGCCGCGATACCGCTCGAACTGGTCGAAGTCGCGGATATAGTCGGCCGCGTCGTAGCCCTGGTCGCACAAGACCATCAGCACGGTCCGGTCGTCGCGGTAATGCTGCTCGGCCCAGATGCCGGGCGGGATCAGCAGCCCGCGGTCGGCCCGGTCGAGGCGGTCGACGCGGACCCGGTCCGAGCCGTCGATGCGGCTGACCACGTCGCAGGCGCCGGACAGGCAGACCAGCAGCTGGCTGCAGCGGCGGTGGGCGTGGCGGCCGCCGACCAGCCCGGCCTTGTCGGCATTGATCGTGAAAACCCGCCGGATCGGGAACGGCACGTCGGCGCCGGCCTCGAACGGGACCAGCATCCGGTCGGGCGCCGACATCGCCCGAAAAGCGATCGTCTTGACTTCCGTCAAGTTCGGCAATTTCTCAATCATCGCAGTGCACAACTTGCTGGAGATCGGATAATGGACGCTATCACGCTGGCCGGCTGTTCCGGCATTAACCCTTCGCCATCTTGGCTGCAGTCTGCACGCCCTACGGCGTTCCGCCACGAATAAACCGCAGGTGAAATATTTTTAATGAAGGCGGGAAGTCCGTGCCTGGCGGGCGCAGCGCGTTACTCTCCGCCGCCATGACCGCATTGGACCCGAGCAGCGCCGCCCGCCCCGTCGTATCAGCCCGCATCGGCGCCGCGCTGTGGCTGGTGCCGGCGCTGTGGGCGGTCGGCTATCTGTGGCCGCCGCTCAATCACGACGTCGCGGCGATGCTGCAGTTCGCCGAGCGGCTGGCCGACGGCGAGCGGCTATATGTCGACCTGATCGACATCAACCCACCGATGATGTTCTGGCTGGACCTGATCCCGGTCGAGGTGGCGCGGCTAACCGGGCTCGCGGCGCCGCTCGCCTTCGTCGCGACCACCCTGGCCGCGATCGCGATCTCGGCGGCGCTCGCTTGGCGCCTGGCCCGCGCCTTGCCCGAGGCCGCCCCGCCGCTGGGCGCGGTCCTGCTGCCGGCCCTGGGGCTGATGGTCATGACCGTGCTGCCGACCCACAATTTCGGCCAGCGCGAGCATCTGCTGCTGATCCTGGCGCTGCCCTACCTGGCCAGCGCCGCGGCCCGCCTGGCGGATCGGCCGCCGCCACGCCGGACCGCCCTGGGCGCCGGCGTGATGGCGGCGCTCGGGGTCTGCCTCAAGCCGCACTTCGTGCTGCTGCCCGTGGCGGTCGAGCTGGTCCTGCTGGCCCGCCCCGGGCGCTGGCGGCGCCTTCTCGACCCAGCACCCTGGGCCATCGTCGGCATCGGCGCGACCTACCTGGCGGCCACCCTGATCTGGCTGCCCGACTATGTCGGGGTCATGGTGCCGCTGGTCGCGCGCTACTATCACGGGTTCGACCCAGCCGCGATCGCGGCCCTGGCCGCCGAACCCGACATGCTGACCCTCATCGTCAGCTGGGCCGCGCTGGGCCTGGCCAGTGCCTGGCGC
>CAZEFK010000015.1:0-14379 GCA_964511405.1 uncultured Comamonadaceae bacterium
CGGACTGTGGCTGCGCGCCGCGCTCGCCGGCGACCGCGACGGCGCCGACGCGCGCGCCCTCGCCATGACGCTGGCTGATGCGGTGCTCGCCGCGGCCCAGGCCAAGCCGCCGTCGCCGGCACCGGCACCGGCGACCCGGGCGCCGGCTGTGCCGGCGACGATCCGCAGCCACGACCCGGCGACCGGCGACCTGCTGGCCGAGCTGCCCACTGCCGGACCGGCCGAGATCGACCGGGCGGTCGCCTTGGCCCAGGCGGCGCAGCCGGCTTGGGCGGAGCTGACCGGCACCGAGCGCGGGCGCATCCTGCGCCGGGCTGCCGACCGCCTGCGCGCCTGCACCGACGAGCTGGCGCGGCTGGAGACCCGCGACACCGGCAAGCCGATCCAGGAGACTCTCGCGGTCGATGTGCTGTCCGGCGCCGAGTGCCTCGAGTACTACGCCGGACTGGCGCCGACCCTGGCCGGCGAGCATGTCGGGCTGGGGGCGACCGCCTTCGGCTACACGCGGCGCGAGCCGCTGGGCGTCGTCGCCGGCATCGGCGCCTGGAACTATCCGCTGCAGATCGCCTGCTGGAAGGCGGCGCCGGCGCTCGCCTGCGGCAACGCCATGATCTTCAAGCCGGCAGACCTGACGCCCCTGACCGCGGTCCGCCTGGCCGAGATCCTGGCCGAGTCGGGCCTGCCGGAGGGCGTCTTCCAGGTCGTCCAGGGCGGAGTGGCGACCGGGCGCCTGCTGACCGGCCATCCCGGTATCGCCAAGGTGTCGCTGACCGGGGCCGCCGGCACCGGCGCCACGGTCATGGCCGATGCGGCGGCGACCCTCAAGCACGTCACCCTGGAGCTGGGCGGCAAGTCGCCGCTGATCGTGTTCGCCGACGCCGACCTCGACGACGCCGTGTCGGGCGCCATGCTCGGCAACTTCTTCTCGGCCGGCGAGGTCTGCTCCAACGGCACCCGCGTCTTCGTCCAGCGCCCGGTCCTGTCCGCGTTCCTGGACCGGCTGGTGGCGCGCACCGAGCGCCTGGTGGTCGGCGACCCGCTCGACCCCGCGACCCAGGTCGGCGCGCTGATCTCCCGGGCCCACATGGACAAGGTGCTGGGCTACATCGAGGCCGGCCGGGCCGACGGCGCCCGCGTCGTGGCCGGCGGCCACCGGCTGACCGGACGCGGGCTGGACCGCGGCTTCTTCGTCGCCCCCACCATCTTCGACCGCTGCGCCGACTGGATGACGATCGTGCGCGAGGAGATCTTCGGACCGGTGATGGCGGTGCTGGCCTTCGACGACGAGGACGAGGTCGTGGCCCGCGCCAACGACACCGACTTCGGCCTCGCCGCCGGCCTGTTCACGCGCGACCTGGCGCGCGCCCACCGCGTGATCGCGCGCCTGCAGGCCGGGACCTGCTGGATCAACCAGTACAACGTCACGCCGGTCGAGCTGCCGTTCGGCGGCGTCAAGCGCTCGGGCCTGGGCCGGGAGAACGGCAAGGCCGCGATCGAGCACTACACGCAGATCAAGAGCGTCTATGTGAACCTGGGCCCGGTCGCGGCGCCTTATTGAGGTCGAGCCAGTGGACGGAAGCTTCGATTATGTGATCGTCGGCGCGGGTTCGGCCGGTTGCGTGCTGGCCAACCGGCTGACCGAGGATGGGCGGTCGACGGTGCTGCTGCTGGAGTATGGCGGCAGCGATCGCGCGGTCGTGATCCAGATGCCGAGCGCGTTGTCGATCCCGATGAACCGCGCCCGCTACAACTGGTTCTACGAGTCCGAGCCCGAGCCCGAGCTCGGCGGCCGGCGCCTGCACTGCCCGCGCGGCAAGGTGCTGGGCGGGTCGTCCTCGATCAACGGCCTGGTCTATGTCCGCGGCAACCCGCTCGACTTCGACGGCTGGGCCGAATCAGGCGCCGCCGGCTGGGCCTATGCCGACGTGCTGCCCTATTTTCGCCGGGCCGAGACCCGCGCCGAGGGCGGCGACGCCTATCGCGGCGACCGGGGGCCGCTGCACACCCGATATGGCCGCCTGGCCAACCCGCTGTACCGGGCGTGGATCGAGGCCGCGCGCCAGGCCGGCTATCCCGAGACCGCCGACATCAACGGCTACCAGCAGGAAGGCTTCGGCCGCATGGACATGACCGTCCATCGCGGCCGGCGCTGGAGCGCCGCCAACGCCTATCTGAAGCCGGCGCTCGGGCGGCCGAACCTGGCGGTCGTGACCGGCGCGCTGGCGAGCAAGGTCGAGCTGGACGGCCGCCGCGCCGTGGGGGTGCGCTACCTTCGGGACGGCGCCGAGCATCGGGTGGCGGCGCGGCGCGAGGTGATCCTGGCCGGCGGCCCGATCAACTCGCCGCAGCTGCTGAAGCTGTCCGGGATCGGCCCGGCGGACGAGCTGCGCGAGCACGGCATCGCGGTCGCGCAGCACCGGCCCGGCGTCGGCGAGAACCTGCAGGACCATCTGGAGTTCTACTTCCAGGTCGCGTGCACGCAGCCGATCACGCTCTATTCGTCGATGGGCCTGGTCGCCAAGGCCGGCATCGGGCTGCGCTGGCTGCTGGCCAAGGACGGCCTGGGCGCCACCAACCATTTCGAGAGCTGCGGCTTCATCCGCAGCCGTGCCGGCGTGCCCTATCCCGACCTGCAATACCATTTCCTGCCGCTGGCGGTGGCCTATGACGGCAGCACGCTGGCCAGCGAGCATGGCATGCAGGCCCATGTCGGCCCGATGCGCTCCAAGAGCCGCGGCTGGGTCCGCCTGGCCTCACCCGATCCGCGCGACAAGCCGCGCATCCGGTTCAACTATATGAGCCACCCCGACGACTGGACCGAGATGCGCGCGGCGGTGCGGCTGACCCGCGAAATCTTCGCCCAGCCGGCGATGGCGCCCTATCGCGGCCGCGAGATCCAGCCGGGTGCGGACGTGACATCCGACGCCGCCATCGACGACTTCATCCGGGCCAAGGTCGAAAGCGCCTATCACCCGTCCTGCAGCTGCCGGATGGGCCGGCCCGACGACCCCATGGCCGTGGTCGACCCCGAGACGCGGGTGATCGGCCTGGACGGCCTGCGCGTCGTCGACAGCTCGATCATGCCGGCGATCACCACCGGCAACCTCAACGCCCCGACGATCATGATCGGCGAGAAGGCGGCGGACCACATCCTGGGCCGCCCGCCGCTGCCGCCCTCCAACGCGCCGGTCTACCGGGCCGCGGACTGGGAGACCCGCCAGCGGTAGCCTTGACCAAGTCGGCCGTAATCATCGGGCCATGAGCTGATTTCATTGTCACAATGACGGCCGGCCATGACTTGCCGATCGCACCCAATGGCAAATACCAGGCGGGGCCTGGCCGTCGTGGTTTCAAGACGGGGCGCGGCATCGCTGGTTTGAACCGGCCGCATGGGCCCCCATCTTTACACGATCCTCACACCCTTCTTAGGGTCCGTGGCGGAAGTGGAGGGGGTCGCCATGAGCCAGCCGCATGCCGGGATTCCGGACCTCAGCCTGCTGCGGATCTTCGATACGCTGTTCGACGAGCGCAGCGTCACCCGGGCCGGGGTGCGCCTGGGCCTGACCCAGTCGGCGGTCAGCCACGCGCTCAACCGCCTGCGCTACGAGCTGAAGGACGAGCTGTTCGTGCGCGGGTCCGAGGGCATGCAGCCGACGCCGCGCGCCCTGGAGATCGCGCCGCGGCTGCGTCAGGCCCTGCTGCAGCTGCAGCGGGCCCTGCTCCCCGATGCCTTCGACCCGGCCGTGACCAGCCGCCGCTTCGCCGTCGCCTGCAACGACTACGTGGCCGCGGTCCTGCTGCCGCAGCTCATGCCGCGGCTGCTGGCCGAGGCGCCCGATGTCCGGCTGCAGGTGCTGTCGCCCCAGGCGAGCCTCGCCGACGATCTCGCCGCCGGTCGCCTGGACCTGGCGATCGGCCGGGTCGGCCAGGTGCCGTCGCGCCTGCTGGCGGAGCCGTTGTTCACCGAATCGGCCGTGTGCCTGATGCGCGCCGACCACCCGGCCGCCTATCTGCCGCTGACCCGGGCGCGGCTGGCCGAACTGCCCCATGTGGCCATCACCTGCACGCTGCGATCACCGCAGGAGAGCGTGCTGGCCGGCGACGGCATCGCGCCTTATGCCGGCGACGGCAGCGACCTGGTTGCGGCCGCCGGCCTGCATCGCCAGGTCCGGCTCGAAGTGTCGCACATCCTGGCGATCCCGCCCGTGCTGGCGGGGTCGGACATGGTGGCGGTGGTGCCGCTGCGCTTCGCCCTGGCGGTCGCGCCGCGCCACCGGTTGCGGATCTGCGAGCTGCCGCAGCCGCTGCCGCCCTGCCCGGTCAGCGTGCTGTCCGACCGTAGCTACGGCGCCCTGCCCGAAGTCGCCTGGCTCCGGGGCCTGCTCGCCAAGGCCGCCGTCGCGCTGTCCGAGCCGCGCCCGGCGCCAGTGCTGCGACCGGTGGCGGAGCTCCAGCACGCGGTGTAAGCCGCGTCATGTGCTGATGCAGAGATTTCATTCGTAACAGGCCCTTCTGACCTCCATCTCAGCGCTGGAGTTCAGGATGAGAGCCAATATGGACCACGAACCGCGCTACCGGTGGCAGGACCACCGCGCCGCCTGGCCTGATATCGTTGCCTATTTCACGGTCGCTGCGCTGGCGGCCGCGGCATTGGCGGCGATCGTAACCTTGACGGCGCCCGATCGATCCTCGGCGCGCCATCAATCTGGCCATGCCATCGCAATGACAGTCGATCATTGACCAGATGACAGATCTTCATTTGTCGAAGTCGGTCAAATCCTAATAGATCAAAATACTGGCCGTCGTTTGCCCGGCCGGCGCCTGATTTGGCGATGATCTCGCGATTGACGGAGTTTCCATGCACCGCTTCCTTTTGGGCACGACCATGCTGGCGAGCCTTGGCCTGGCCTCGGCCGGCGCGCTGGCGCAGGCGCCCAACCCGACCGTATCGGCCGCGCCGTTCACCGTGACCCTGCGCGGCTTCACCACCAACAGTTTCGTGAACCTCAACGAGAAGCAGGGCGGCGTCTACCCGAGCCGGCGCACCGACGAGTTCCGCACCCAGAACCGCCTGTCCCTGCTGGTCGACGCCAAGGCCGACAACGGCCTGATGTACGGCCTGTTCGAGCGCCTCGACCTCGGCACCAACGGCGCCGCCAAGACGGTGTCGCTCAACCGCAACTGGGGCTATGTGCAGGGCGGCTGGGGCCGCATCGAGTTCGGTGACCGCAACACCCTGGTCGACGACCTGACCGGCTTCGGCTATGGCGGCGGCCTGATGTTCGGCCCGACCACGGGCGAGCAGTTCGGCCTCAACGGCAGCCTGGCCGTCGATGCGTTCCAGGACACCGCGCCGGGCACGCTCGATGTCCTGACCTCGCACAGCGTCATGGGCAATGCCGGCGGCAACAAGCTGATCTACCGGACCCCGGTGATCGAGGGCTTCCAGGCGGCCTTCCAGTACGCGCCGAGCTCCGACAGCGGCCGCGCCCAGAACCGGCTGTCGACGATCGCCGGCACCGACCTGGGCGCCAAGGACGACGCCGGCCATCTGGGCCTGACCGGGTACCATGACTTCATGGAGGCCGTGGTCGAGTACAAGAACAGCTTCGGACCGGTCGGCGCCGACATCGTCATCGGCGGCGACTATGCCACGCCGAAGGACACCACCGCGGCTGCGGCCCTCAACGGCCAGGCCGGCCGCACCTACAACACGGCCAAGGGCCTGTCGACGTCCTGGCGCTTCACCTATGCCGGCTTCGGCTTCCAGGCGCTGTTCAACGACGATTTCGATTCGCGCTACGCCAAGCGCAGCCCGGCCGATGCCTATTACAAGGCCGACGACCAGATCGGCGGTGCGGTCAACATCGACTACAGCATCGGCCCCTACACCGTCGGCGCGTGGTACGCGGCGGCGTCGACCAGCGGCGATCCGACCAAGCGCGGCAGCGACACCTGGCAGCAGATCGGGTTCGGCGGCCACTGGATCGTAGCCAAGGGCCTGATGCTGTTCAGCGGCGTCGAGTTCGACCGGCTGCGCACCGACCAGGTGAGCAACGGCGTGCCCAACAACAGTCCGACCGTGATCCAGGTCGGTAGCCAGATCATCTTCTAGGGCCGGCGCGCGGGCGGCGGTCAGCCGTCCGCGCGCGACCGCTCGGTCTTGGGGGTGTGGGGCTGTCCTCGACCACCCGGATCGAATAGAGCTGCGACCCGACACAGCGGCAGCAGCCCGGCGGCATGCCAGGTCGAGCCGGCGGTCAATTCGTCGCGTTCCAGCAGCACGGCATCGGTCGAGCAGCTCGGTCGCTCGCTTGGAGCCGGCCATGTTTCCCGATTGGCCGCCCGGGGTCGAGGTCGCATCACGCCGTGGGCCCAGTATCCGTGCGACGTGTCCGGCCATCCGCCGCACCACTAAATGGATGTGATCGGGCTCGACGGCGACCCTGTCGGCTTCGTATAAAATTGAATCCATGACCGGCTCGGCTGTTCCTCGCTGCCCCCCTCGCCCGATCGACGAGCTGGATCCCACAGACGTCGACCCGCGCTTTGCGGTCTGCACGCCCGCGACCGACCGGTCCGCCTGGAACCCCAGGATCGTCCGCTTTTACGACTATTGGTTGTCGATTGCGCCGGCCGGCCGGTTGCCGGGCCGCCAGCACCTGGACCCCTTGCACATCCCCGACCTGATGCCGCGGGTGTGGATTCTGGACGTGCTGCGCGACCCCTTGCGCTTCCGCTATCGGCTGGCCGGCACCAAGGAGGTCGAGACCCTGGAGCGCGAGGTCACCGGCCAGGACTTCGAGGATGCGCACGCCGGGACCGCCGGACGCCAGCGGGCGATCGGGCGCTACCGCACCATCGTCGAACAGCGCGTCGCCACATATCGCAAGGGCCCGACCAGGCTGCTGCGCCGCCACGAGCACCGGATCGCCGAGAACTGCGTGGTGCCGCTCGCCCGCGACGGCCGCATGGTCGACATGATCCTGGGCTGCACCGTGCTCTACGGGCCCGACGGGCGGGAATATTAGCGGCCGTAGAGCAGCTTGGTCACCAGGAACAGCACCTGGTTGACGGTCATGTCGGGGCTGAGGGCGTCGCGCGGGATCGACAGGCCCGGGAACTGGTGCTCGACCAGGTGGGCGAAATCGGCGATGTCGGTCTCGTCCATGTGCAGGTCCGACAGCTTGTCGCCATAGGCCGGCGGGTGATCCAGGCCGGCCAGTTCCTGGATCGCGCCCTTGATGACGTCTTCGCAGGACCGGTCCATCAGCCGGCCATCCGCGCGATGGTCCGGGTCGTCGAGTGACCCGGCAGCAACTCGGCCAGCAGCACGCGGCCGCCGCCCGCCTGCACCAGTTCGGCGCCGATCACCTGGTCGACCCGGTAATCGGCGCCCTTGACCAGGACGTCGGGCTTGAGGTCGCGGATCAGTTCGAACGGCGTGTCCTCGCCGAACGGCACCACCAGGTCGACCGAGGCCAGCGAGGCCAGCACCGTGGCCCGCGCGACCTCGGACTGGATCGGCCGTTCCGGCCCCTTGAGGCGCTTGACCGAGGCGTCGGTATTGATGCCCACGACCAGCCGGTCGCACGCGGCCTTGGCCTGCTTCAAGAGCGAGATGTGGCCCGGATGCAGCAGGTCGAAGCAACCGTTGGTGAAGCCGACGCTGAGGCCGGCATGGCGCCAGGCCGCGACCTGGGCCAGCGCGCGGTCGTGGCTGGCGATCTTGGCATCGCCCAGCGCCCGGTCGCGGGCATGCAGCGCCGCCTCCAGCTCCGGCAAGTGGCAGACCGCGGTTCCGACCTTCGCCACCACGATGCCCGCCGTCAGGCTGGCGATCCGGCAGGCGTCGGCCAGCCCCAGCCCGCCGGCCAGGGCAGCCGCGACGGTGGCGGCGACCGTGTCGCCGGCGCCGGACACGTCGTAGACCTCGTGCGCCTCGGCATCGAAATGCACCACCCCGCCATCGCGCGGCACCAGCGTCATGCCGTGCTGGCTGAGGGTGACCAGAACCGCCGCGACGCCCGTGGCCTCGACCACCCGGCGTGCCGCCGCAACGACCTCGTCGTGGCTGTCGACAGGCATGCCCGTGGCGTCCTGCAGCTCGCGCCGGTTCGGCTTGATCACGGTGGCGCCGGCATAGCGCGAGAAGTCGCGGCACTTGGGGTCGACCACGACCGGCGCCCCTGTCGCGCGCGCCGCGGCGATCAGCTTCGGCACCAGGTCGCCGCGCAGCACCCCCTTGCCATAGTCCGACAGCACCAGCAGCGGGTGGTCGGCAAGGCCGGCCTCGACCCGGCGCAGGACGTCGGCGGCGATGGCGTTGCGGACGTCGTGGACGGTCTCGTGGTCGGCGCGCAACAACTGCTGGGAGCCGGCGACCATGCGGGTCTTGATGGTGGTCTGCCGTCCCTGCTCGATCAGCAGATGGCTCTCGACCGTCGACTCGGCACCGACCAGCCCGATCACCTCGCGGCCGGGCGCGTCGTCGCCGACCACCGAGACGAAGCAGGTATGGGCCCCCAGCGCCACCAGGTTGCGCACGACATTGCCGGCGCCGCCCAGCATCGCGGTCTCGCGCTTGACGCTGAGCACGGGGATCGGCGCCTCGGCCGACATGCGCTCGACCGTGCCGTACACGAAGCGGTCCAGCATGACATCGCCCACGCACAGCACGCGCGCGGATTTCAGGTGCCCCAGGGCGTCGATCAGATCGGTCATGGCGCGGCTGTTCTAGCACGATTTGCGGCGGGCGCAGCGTCCGCCGGCGCACCTGATAGGATCGCCTCGAAGCGGTCGGCGATGCGCCCGATGTCGAAGCGGCTTTCGGCATAGGCGCGGGCGGCGCGCCCCATGGCCGTGCGGCTGTCGGGATCGCCCAGCAGCCGCTGGGCCGCGGCGACCAGCGCCACGGGGTCGTCGGGCTCGACGACGGCGCCCATGCCGTGGCGTTCGATCAGCCGCGCCGCCAGGTTGGCGGCGGGAATGGCGCCCAGCACGGCGCGCCCGGCGCACAGATAGGTCAAGGTCTTGGACGGCACCGAATAGATCCCGGCCTCCTTCTCCAGCACCACCAGCAGCAGGTCGCCGGTTGCGACCACGTCGGGCAGCTGGTCATAGGGCTGGAACGGCAGTTGGACTAGGTTGTCCAGGTTCTCGGCTGCGACGGCGGCGCGGATGCGGTCGGCGCCGATGCCTTCCGAGACCACCACGACGCGCACGTCGCGCTGCGGCCGGAAGGCGCGGGCGAGCGCCACCGGCAGCTCGGGATTGTGCTTCAGCCCCATGGTGCCGGAATAGAGGATGACGCGCTTGTCGCCGAGGCCGTGGCGCTCGGCCCAGGGATTGCGGCGCGGCCGCTGCGGCAGTTCGTCCAGCGCCGCCCAGTTCTCGACCACGGTGACGCGCTCGGGCGCGATGCCGGCGTCGTCGAGCAGCGGCCGGAAGTCGTCGGTGATCGCAACAAGCAGGTCGGAGCCATGCCACAGGCGGCGCTCGAGCGCGCGGTAGCGGGCCCCGACGAGTGCGCCCGCGACCGGCAGCTTGGCGCGCAGCAGGCGGTCGATGGCGATACCGTAGGCGTCCTGCAGCCAGAACACGAAGCGGACGCCGTGGCGGCGGCTCCAGGCCTGCAGCGCCGCCTGGGGATCGAGCGGGCCGTTGCCGCCCAGCACCACGTCGGGCCGGAAGGCCGCGACCGCGTCGGTCAGGAGGCGGGCGTAGGCGCGTTCCTTCAGGAAGCGCCTGACCAGGTCGTATTTGCGGAAGGTGCCGGGCACGGCCAGGCCCCGGATCGAGAGGCCGGGCGGATCGTCGGGGCGCGGCGCCAGCGGTCCCTTGGGCGACTGGAAGGCGTCGAAATGCAGGTGCAGCACGGCATGGCCGCGCGCCGCCAGGGCGCGGCTGAGCTGCAGCGGGAAGGCGTGGCCGGGATAGTCGTGCAGGACGATGCGCATCAGGTCCGCCGCCCCACCTGGATCAGGCAATCGCCGCGCCCGAGCCGGTTGCCCAGCCACAGCAGCGGGAACAGCAGGCCGCGCGCGCCGGCCACCAGCGCCATCACCAGGGGCGCGGACCGCAGGGCCCGGGTCGGCTCGCCGGGCCGGCTGAACGCGGCCGAGATCACCGACTGGGCGACCCACAGGGCGGGCGTCGCCTGGCTGCGCTCGACCGGCGCCAGCCCAGCGGCGGCGATGGTGCGCGCCAGCGAGTCGGCGTCGAAATGGACGATGTGGAACGGCACATGCCAGTTGATCCAGGCCCGGCCGAACAGGCTGCGCAGCCAGGACCGGCGGTTCGGGCAGCTGATCCACACCTCGCCGCCTGATTTCAGGATCCCGGCCACCGCCGCCAGCATGGCGGCGGGGTCAAGGGCATGCTCCAGCACGTTCGACAGCACCGCGACGTCATAGGGCTCGGCCGGCCGGAAGTCCTGGACCTCAGCCTCGTGGACGGCGAAGCCGCGGGCGCGGGCGGCCGACGCGGCCACCGGGTTGGTCTCCAGCCCCTCGACCGCCGAGAACCCGTTGCGGGCATAGATCGACAGGCCGCGGCCCTCGTTGCAGCCGATGTCGATCAGCCGGCCGCGGCCGCGGCGGCCGTGGAACGACACGTCGCCGTCGAGCGCCAGCCACAGCCGGTACAGGCGCGACTGCAGGAAGCGCTGGCGCAGCCCGGTATAGGCCGAGGCCGTCGAGCCGCCGAAATTGTAGTAGCGGGCGTAGAGCTGGCCGAGCGCATTGGGCGACGGCCGCGGCAGCGTCTGCTCCAGCCCGCAGGCGGTGCAGCGCGCGATGTCCAGGGTCGCGGGCACGCCGAACCGGGTATCGCCGACCTTGTCGAGCACCACGGCGAGCCCGCCGCCGCAGGCGAGGCAGGCGTCAGCCATGGCCGGCCTCCCGCGTCAGCCGGCGCTCGTAGAGCTTGGCGTCGACCAGGAAGCGGAACCAGAAGGTCTGCAGCACGAAGAACACCAGCCCCGGCGTGCCGTCGCGGAAGCCGCCGCGCAGCACGTAGCGGTACAGGAACAGCAGGAAGGCGCGGGCGAAGGGCGGCAAGGCGCCGTAGCGCTGGCGCAGCGCCCGCTTGCGCTCGACCGGGTTGCCGCGCGGATCCGGGGCGACCACGCCGGCCGCGGACCCGGCCAGGACCTCCTCGGCCTCGGCATCGGCCCAGCGATTGTGCCGGATCACCCATTCCGACAGCGGCATGCGGATGTCGTCGATCATCGGCGCGTCGATCCGGCCGGTCGGGCCGTCGACATAGAAATGCTGGTCGTAGCGGCGCTGCTCGCAGCGGCCGCGGCCGTGCCGGAACAGGCGCATGTGCCAGATCGGGTACATGCCGCCATGGCGGATCGGCCGGCCCAGGAAATGGACCAGGCGCGGAAGGAAATAGCCGACCGCGTCGCCGGCGAAGCCGCCCGCGGCGAGCTGCCGGATTGCCGCCTGCAGGGGCTCGGTCAGCCGCTCGTCGGCGTCGAGATGCAGCTCCCAGCCATGCTTGAGCGGCAGGCTGTCGATCGCCCAGTTGCGCTGGGCGCCGTAGCTCTCGAACGGATGATGCGCGATCCGGGCCCCGTGGCGGGCGGCGATCTCCAGCGTGGCGTCGGTCGAGCCGGAATCGACGACGTGCAGGTCGTCCGACACCGCCGCGGCGCTGGCCAGGGTCGCGCCGATCGTGGCTTCGGAGTTGTAGGTCAGGACGATGACGGACAGCATGGGCGAGCGGCATCTAGCATGGCAGGGCGGGATATGCCCGCCAAATTCGCGCCGCACCATAGCGGCTGCAGCGCCGCATGCCCTGTTACATCGACGTCACGTGGAGGCCATCGCGATGCGGCAGCTTCGTGCCGGTCGCGTAGGCCCGCGCTTGTCTCAATTCCGAAACCCGATCCCGAACAGCAGCCACGGCGTCACGCCGTCGCGGCCCAGGATCGGCATCACCACGCGCTCCACGATGACATGCTCGCGGCCGGTCGAGGTGTAGCGGCCGACCATGGTCGCTGGGGCGCGTGTCTCGATCACGCGGCGGTAGAGGGCGCACATCTCGGCCAGGTTGTCGGGCGACAGAAGGGCGCTGCCGCGCTCGCCGGTCGGATCGTAGTTGTAGCGTGTGGTAATCGCGGTGCCGACCAGGCGGATCACATAATCGGCGCCGCCCTCGATCGGCTCCGTGATGCACAGATGCGGCAGCAGGTGGGGGATCTCGGTCGGATCGATGTCGGCGCGGCGCGGCAGGCCGCCGGGCGGGCATTTGCGCCGCCAGTAGTCGACCAGCTCCTGCAGCAGGGACAGCGTCGGCGCGTCCAGCACCGTCTCCTGGACGACGCGGAGCGACCGCCTGCGCATGCGTCCTCCCTCGGTTGCTATCGGATCCTGGGCTTGACGTGCCCCAGGGGCAAGGCGGTCGAGCGTTTGATCGATTTGAAGATGATACTGGAGGTGACGCGCCCGACATGGGGCAGGGCCAGCAGCCGGCCGGTCAGGAAATCGGCGCAGTCGTGCAGGGTCGGGGCCGAGATGCGCAGCAGGTAGTCGGCCGACCCCGACACCTGATGGCATTCCTGGATCTCGGGCATGGCCATCACGGCGTCATGGAAGCTGGCGAGCGCGGCATCGGTCTGGCGCTCCAGCGACACTTGGGTGAACACCGTCACGCCCAGCCCGATGCGCTCGGGGTCGAGCAGCGCGACATAGGCGACGATCACGCCGTCCTCCTCCAGCCGCTTGATCCGGCGCTGCACCTGGCTTGCCGAAAGGTGGACGCGCTCGGCCAGCTCGGCCAGCGACGGCCGGCTGTCGGCCTGCAGCAGCGCCAGCAGGCGCAGGTCCACGGCGTCAAGCTCGGCTGGGTCCATGGCGGCGTCTTCGATGCGAGATCTTTGCGTCGATCATAGTCAAAGGCGCGACGTTTGCGAGCCTATTGCGCGATCGGGGCGATAATATCGTGCCATGGACATGCCGATTGGACCGCGGACGGCCGCCGTCCCGAGCGCCCGCACCGACCGCTACGGCTTCGGCGACGGGCGGGTGTACCTGACCGGAACCCAGGCCCTGGTGCGCCTGCTGCTGGCCCAGCGCCGCCATGACCGCGCCGCCGGGCTCGACACCGGCGGCTTCGTGTCGGGCTATCGCGGCTCGCCGCTGGGCGGTCTCGACCGCGAGCTCGCCCGCGAGCGCGCGCGGCTGGAGGCCGAGCGCATCCAGTTCTGGCCGGGCATCAACGAGGATTTGGCGGCGACCGCGGTCTGGGGCACCCAGACCATCGGTCTCGCCGGCGACGCCGCGGTCGAGGGCGTGTTCGCGCTGTGGTACGGCAAGGGCGCCGGGCTCGACCGCTCGGGCGACGCGATCCGCCACGCCAACGGCGCCGGCACGGCATCGCTGGGCGGCGTGCTGGCGGTGGTCGGCGACGACCACGGCCAGAAGTCCTCGACCCAGGCCTATGCCGCCGAGCCGACCCTGGCCGACCTGCTGGTCCCGGTGCTGCACCCGGCCTCGATCGCCGAGCTGATCGAGTTCGGCCTGATCGGCTGGGGGATGTCGCGCTATGCCGGCTCCTGGGTGGGCCTGAAGGCGCTGCCCGAGCATCTGGACGCCTCGGCCATCATCCCGGCCGGCGACCTGCCGCCGGTGGTCCGGCCCGACCAGGATCCCGGCGACGTCCATGTCCGCTGGCCCGACCCCTGGACCGACCAGGAGCGGCGCCAGGTGTTCCACAAGCTGGAGGCGGCCCAGGCCTTCGCCCGCGCCAACCGCGTCGACCGCCTCACCCTGGACGGCCCGGGCGCCCGCCTTGGCCTGATCGCCGCGGGCAAGAGCCATGGCGACCTGATGCAGGCGCTGCAGGACCTGGAGCTCGGGCCCGAGGAAGCGGCCGCCCTGGGCCTGCGGATCTATAAGGTCGGCATGCCCTGGCCGCTCGACCCGGCGGGCTTGGCCGGGTTCGCCGACGGCCTGGACGAGATCCTGGTGATCGAGGAGAAGCGGCCGTTCATCGAGGTCCAGGTCAAGGAGCTGCTCTATGGCCGCCCGGGCGCACCGGTGGTCACCGGCAAGCGCGACCGCGCCGGCCGCTGGCAGTTCCCGTGGGTCGGCACGCTCGGCCCCGACGACATCGCCCGGGTGCTGGCCGGCCGCCTTGCCGAGCGGCCCGGCGGACGCCGGCTCCAGCACCGGCTGGCGCTGCTTGAGCGGCAGCAGGCCGCGGCTGCCGGCTGGCGGGCGCCGGTCCATCGCACGCCTTATTTCTGCTCGGGCTGCCCGAAAGCCGGTAGAACCGGGTTCCCGTGGGCAGCCGGGCCGTGGCCGGGGTAGGCTTGCACGATAAGGCCGGGGGGATGGTGCGCCGGCCCGAGACCCAGGCCCAGGTTGG
>CAZEFK010000015.1:14389-48271 GCA_964511405.1 uncultured Comamonadaceae bacterium
GCCGGTCCATCGCACGCCTTAGTTCTGCTCGGGCTGCCCGCACAGCCGGTCGACCCGGGTGCCCGAGGGCAGCCGGGCGCTGGCCGGGGTCGGCTGCCACTATCTGGCCGTCGGCATGGAGCGCCGGACCTCGACCCTGACCCAGATGGGCGGCGAGGGGGCGCTGTGGATCGGCCAGGCGCCGTTCAGCCGGACCGGCCATGTCTTCGCCAACCTGGGCGACGGCACCTACTACCATTCGGGCTCGCTGGCGGTGCGGGCCTGCGTCGCCGCCAAGGTCGACATCACCTTCAAGCTGCTGTTCAACGACGCCGTGGCCATGACCGGCGGCCAGCCGGTCGACGGGCCGCTTGATGTGCCGGCGCTCGCCCGCCAGCTGCGGGCCGAGGGCGTGGGCGACATCCAGGTCGTGGCCGAGGAGCCCGCGCGCCACGCCGGCGCGGCGCTGCCGCCCGGCGTCCGCGTCCACGGCCGCGATGCCCTCGACGCCGTCCAGGACCGGCTGCGCCGCCAATCAGGCGTGACCGCGCTGATCTTCGACCAGACCTGCGCGGCCGAGAAGCGGCGCCGGCGCAAGCGCGGCCTGGCCCCGGACCCGGCCCGGCGCGTGGTCATCAACGAGCTGGTTTGCGAGGGCTGCGGCGACTGCGGGACCAAGTCGAACTGCCTGTCGGTGGTGCCGGTCGAGACCGAATTCGGCACCAAGCGCCAGATCGACCAGTCCAGCTGCAACAAGGATTTTTCCTGCCAGGACGGCTTCTGTCCCAGCTTCGTCACCGTCGAGGGCGGCATGCTGCGCCCGCCGCCTCCGCTCGAAACGGACTTCGTGCTGCCCGAGCCGGCGCGCCCGGCCCTGGAGCGGCCCTACGGCATCCTGGTCGCCGGCATCGGCGGCACCGGCGTCGTCACCATCGGCGCCATCCTGGGGATGGCGGCCCATCTCGACGGCGTGTCGGCCTCGGTGCTCGACATGACCGGCATGGCGCAGAAGGGCGGCGCGGTGTTCACCCATATCCGGCTGGCGGCCGCCGGGGCGGCGCTTCCAGCGGTCCGGGTGCCGACCGGTGGCGCCGATCTGCTGCTGGCGGCCGACCTGGCGGTCGCGACCGAGCCCGAAGCGATGGAGCGCCTGGCCGGCCGCACCACGGCGATCGTGAACCTGCACCAGGCCGTGACCGGCGAGTTCCCCCGCCACCCCGAGCGCCTGGCTCCGGTCGGCCCGCTGGCCCAGGCCATCGCGGCCCGGCTCGGCGCCGACCGGGTGCGGGCGCTCGATGCCACCGAGCTCGCCACGCGGCTGTTCGGCGACAGCATCGCCACCAATCTGTTCCTGACCGGCTATGCCTGGCAGCTTGGCCTGATCCCGCTGTCGGCCGCCGCCATCGAGCGGGCGATCGAGCTCGGCGGCGTGGCGGTCGCCAGCGCCATCGCCACCTTCCGCTGGGGCCGGCGGCTGGCCGTCGAACCCGACCAGGTGCTGGCGGCGGCGCGGCGGGCAGCGGCCGACGATCCCCTGCAGGCGCCGGCCGCCGACTTGGACGAGGCCATCGAGCGGCGCGCCCGGTTCCTGGCCGACTATCAGGACGGGGCCTATGCCGGCCGCTACCGCGCGCTCGTCGTCCAGGCGCGCGCCGCCGAGCGGCTGCAGGCGCCTGGTCTGACCGGCTTCGCCGACGCGGTGGCGCGGTCGCTGTTCAAGCTGATGGCCTACAAGGACGAGTACGAGGTCGCCCGGCTCTATGTCGCCACCGGCTTCCTGGACCGGCTGCGGCAGCGCTTCGAGGGGCCGGTCAAGCTGTCGGTGCATCTGGCGCCGCCGCTTCTGGCCCGCGGGCGGCCCGAGCCGCGCAAGCGCCGCTTCGGGCCCTGGGTGTTCCCGCTGTTCCGGCTGCTGGCCGCGGCCCGCCGGCTGCGCGGCACCTGGTTCGACCCCTTCGGCCACACCGCCGAGCGCCGCGAGGACCGTCGGCTGATCGACGACTATATCGCGACGATCGGCCGGCTGACGGCCGTGCTCGACGTGGCCACCCACGCCGTGGCCACCGAGATCGCGGCCCTGCCGCAGTCGGTGCGCGGTTACGGCCCGGTGCGGCAGCGCGCGCTGGCGGCGGCCCGCGCGCGCGAGGCCGAGCTGCTGCAGCGGCTGGAGACCGAACGGCCGACGATGGCGGCTTGACTGCGGGCGGGGCGCACGCGCCGAGGCTGCCGGGGGCTATGCCGTGCGTGGTGATTTGCCAGCCGCCGGCGAGGTTTAATAAGAAATGGCCGCTGGCTCAGGCGGCCAGAGGCTTCATGGCGACGGCATAGCGAAGGCTTTCGAGGCGAGCGACCAAGCGGCGGGTTTGGGTGGCCTTGGTGCAGCGGTCGGAATGGTCGTGGCCGAGATCATGATATTCGGACCCGTCGGTCGGCATATTGAAGATGGCCGTGAATATGGAGGCCGCGACGGCTCTGATGGCTTTCTTGGCACCTCGCTGCGCGGAACCGGTGGAATTGGGCATGAAGGTAGCGCGACGCCTCATCAATGCCGCTAAAAATTTACTCGGCCTTCGCCCATTTTGCAATTATCGCCTCTACTGGTTGCTCGAATTCCCAACGGTTAATAAAATACCTCTTCTCATCCTTTGGGAAATCGCGAAGGCAGTATAGAAAGGACATCTTTTGCCATTGATCCATGCCATGAAAGTCTTCCTTGAACTCTCTGAGCCAATCGATCATTTTGCTGGCTTTCGCTGACAAAAATATTTCTCTTTTTGTAAATGGATCGCTGCCTTGATATAATTTCGCCAACTTAGCAAAATGATTTATAAAAGGATTTCTAGAAAACAGACTCAATATAGAAAGCTTGAAATATTCGCTCTCTCGAATCTCCTCTCTGTCGAGAAGATCCAATAGCTTCGAGCCAATTTCCAACCATTCTTTCTTATCGATTGATTGAATAGATGAAAAATAAGCACATATGCTCGCAAAACAAGGCATCAGCCTGTCGATGCTTGACAGTGTTACGGCGATCGCTCCAGGATGTCCTATTTGTGCCAATCTCCTATAAAACCACCTAAGCCTTATATAATCCACCTGGTCTTGATTGATGTATTCCGTCACTATCTTATTGATAGTGCGGTCTGAGATTTTAGCCCAGTCGCGTTGCTTTATATCATTAAATGATATTGTCTTGTATGGATCTCCGCCGGAATATTTCTGAACAATTTTGAGCATTCTATCTTCTTCCGGGTTAATTGGTCTATCCTCGATCATTTTAAGGCAGTACGGAATAAATTCGTCCGGAACGAATAATCGCGTCTTATGCCGTTGCAATATCAAGCGTTGCTGCTTGTCAAGAATCCCGGCCAGGCGACCTAAACTGCGCTTGGCTGCTTGTTCATTAGAACAAAAAACAACAATGTCGTCAGCATACCTGATAAAATTGAAATCTGATGAAGCCATGCTGTTATCAATAGGAATCAGTGATGCTTCGGCCAGCAGGTGCGCGGCGTGTGGCCCAATCGGGATACCACGCGATACCCCCGCAGTGGTGGTTTCTAAGAGAGATATTATCCACTTTGTTGCCTGATTGGGAAATCGAGACTCAATCAACTGATTTTCAATCGTGTGATGAGCAATCTGATTATAGAAATCTGAAATATCGCAATATAAAATGCGGCCCGATTTAGCGCCTCGCAGTCTTGCCGTATTCCAGAAATCATTCCACGACGATTGAATTCCGTATAGTCCATGTTGGGAGGTGGGCGAAAATCTATAACTAAAAACCGTGTCTCTTTCGAGTCTCCTCTCTTCGATTCTCGCTCCATACTCGTAAAGTATAGCTGACAACACAATCGTATCTTGTGGATGAAGTTGGGTTGCTTGACGATATGAGATGTCATCCTTCGGAACTATAAAACGTCGATGTGCGCTCGGTCGGAGATTGCCAAGCGGTTTGCTTGCTAACTCCTTTGCTAGGTCCGATTTTCGCGCGAGCATGGCCTCCATCTCCGCGATACGCGGAAACAGATCTCCATCGGAGTGGTCAGAGACAAACTGAATTGCCCACTCTAAAGATGGAAGCGATAGCGTCACGCCGACCCCCAAGGGCAAATTCGTTGCCGCTGCTATAGCATTACGGCAGAATGACACAGCTCCGCAATTGAAAATAATCCAGCGGCTCGATGCCTTTATGTGCCTCCCGTCATGGGGCTCGCCGTCCGACGCACCGCGGGCAGCAGGAACACGACGCCGGCATGCAAGTCGATCTTCCAGTAACGGCCGCGGAACTCGATGGCGTCGTTGGTGACCAGCACAGTCCTGGTCGGCGACGACGCGCAGCAGGTCCCAGTCTGCCTCGGTCCGCAGCCCAAGATGGTTGACATGCATAGCGACGAAGCCGCGCCCGCGGGCGGCATCGACCAGATGCGGCGACGGGTTCTCGTCGATTGGGACTCGCTGTATGGGCGGCATCACGCCTTCGGCAGTGCGCCCGTACCCGTCCGCCAAGCGGGCTTGCGCGGCCGGCCGCGGCGCGGATGCGCTCTGGCGTAGACCGGGGCGGCGGCGATCATTGCGGGCGTGAGCCGCGGATAATCCTCGCGCAGTTCCGCCTCGCTGGCGCCCTGCGCCAACAGCGCGGCGATCTGGTGCACCAGGATGCGGGTGCCCCGGAACGTGGCGGCACCGCCCTGGATAGAGGCATCTTGGACGACGAGCGCCATGACGTCGTCATAGTCCATGCGATTGGTCGCAGTGCTCTTGCGCATAGCGTCGGCAGAATATCACCGTCGGAGGGCACAGGCGCGGCCGACGTGGCGGCCTCGTATCACATTCCGATACAACACTTGATCCCGTATCAGAATGCGATACATGATGGCGCGTGAACGCCGCCCAACGCGCCACCCTGGCCGCCATCTTCGCCACCCCCGTCCGGGCCGATATCCGCTGGACGGCAGTCGTCGGCCTGATCAAGGCCGCGGGTGGCACGGTCAGCCAGGGCCGCGGCAGCCGGGTGCGGCTGTCGCTCAACGGTGTGGTCGCGACGTTCCACGCGCCGCATCCGGAGCCGACCACGGACAAGGGCGCCGTGATCAGCCTGCGGCGCTTCCTGACCGAAGCAGGAGTGAAGCCATAATGGAGTACAAGGGCTATATCTCGGGCCCCATCACCTTCGACGAGGTCAACGGCGTCTTCTCGGGCGAGGTGTTCGGGCTGCGCGACGTCATCCATTTTCGCGGACGCGACGCCAAAGAGCTGCGGGCCTCCTTCGAGGAAGGGGTCGACGACTACCTCGATCTGTGCCGTGAAACCGGGCGGACACCCGAACGAGCCTACCGCGGCGCGTTCATGGTCCGCACCACGCCCGAGCGCCACCGGGCCGCGGCGCTTGCGGCGGCGGCCGAAGGGATCAGCCTGTCGGAATGGGTCGCCCGTCGAATCGGGCCGTGAGGACGATCACCACCGACATTCCCTATGTCGCGGTGGCCCCATCGAATTGGCGCCTGAGCGCCGCGACGGAGGCACAGGCGAGCAGCGCTGCAGCGAGGACATAGAAGCCCGGAACCAGGTTCGTTCCGGTTTCGCGGATCATGAGCGTGATGAAGACGGGCGTAAAGCTGCCGAAGGCGGTGGCGGTGAGGTCATGCACGATCGCGACGCCCGTCGTGCGGACCTCCTTGGGGAAGAGGTCGCAGAGATAGGCCGGCATCGCTGCCTGGTAGGCCGTCGCGAAGAGCCCGAGGACGATCTCGGAGAGGAGCAGGACCGGAAGCGACGGATGACTCACCAAGAGCAGAAAACAGGGAAGGGCCATGGCGGCGAGGCCGATGGACGATCCCATCAAGAGACGCGGCCGGCCCCAGCGGTCGGAGAGATAGCCGAAGACCGGGGACAGGAAGCACTGCAGGGCGCCGTAGACAGCCGTCGCCAGGAAGGCGGTCGTCGAGGTGAAGTGCAGATACTTGACCGCATAGGTCGGCAGGTAGAAGGCGAGTGAATAATTGGTGATCGTGATCACCGCAAAGGCGCCGAAGCAGAACAAGCACATCAGCTTGTGCCGGGCCAGCACCTCGCGCAGCGGCTTGCCGCCGCGTCGTGACGGCTGATGCGCGGCCTCAGGAATGCTTCGGCGGAGATAGACGCTGGCCGGCATGATGAGAAGGCCGAGCGCGAACGGGACCCGCCAGCCCCAATCTGCAACGTCTGCCGGGGTCAACATGTTGTTGATCGAGAGGCCGACGACGCCGCCCAGCACCGAGGTGAGCCCGATCGCCGATATGTTGAAGCTCGAATAGTAGCCACGCAGGCGAAGCGGCGCGCGCTCGACCAGGAAGGCAGTGGCCGCGCCGTACTCGCCGCCCGAGGAAAAGCCCTGGATGAGCCGACCCAACAAGACGATGATCGTGGCCGCGACGCCGATCGATGTATAGCGCGGCGCAAAGGTGATCAGCGCCGTGCCCAGGGCCATCAGGCTCAGCGTCAGTGTCAGTGCCTGTTTGCGACTGACGCGATCGGCGTAAGACCCGAAGAACAGCGCGCCAAGCGGCTTTGCGAGGTAGGAAAGGCCGAAGGCGCCGACCGCGAGCAGCAGCGAGACCGTAGGATCATCGGCGGGAAAGAACAGCTTCGAGATGATCAGCGAGAAATAGAGATAGGTGAAGACGTCATACCACTCGAGCGCGGAGCCGACGCAGGCGGCGATGATCGCTTTGCGCTCGATCGCGTCATCTGCCTTGGCATCGCATGGCGCGGTGCCGACCGCCTCCGTCAGGTTGGACATGTTACCTCCTCATTGCGCGCCTATTTGAGCGCCGTGGCGCTCGGACCGGTGACCGGCACTTCCATCAGATCGGCCCCGAAGACGATGTTTCCCTCATAGATTCGGCTCATCTCGGCGATGACCCGCTCGCGCATACCGGGGCGGTCGAACTGCTCCGTGACATGGGAGATGACGAGGGTCTTGGCGCCCGCCTCTTGGGCGGCGCGTGCCGCCTCGAGATGCCCGGTGCAGAAATTCGCGAAGGTCCGGCTCGGGGCGCTGCCGGAGAGATAGTGGCACATGTGGACGAGGACGTCGCAGCTCGCCGCCAGCTGGGTGAGCGCCTGACAGGGACCCGTGTCGCCCGAATAGACGATCGACCGACCGTCGCAGTCGATGCGGTACCCATAGGAGATGAGGTGCGGCGCGAAGTGATGAACCGGCGCGGCCGTTACGGACCAGCCCGCGCCCTCGTCGACGCGCTCGTCCGGCGCAAGCTCGCGCACCTCAGGCCGCGGCTTCTCCCGTCGGCCCTCGCCGCCGCGGGCGCGATAGACGTCGAGGCTGCATTCATTCTCGGTGCGCGAGACGATGTCCGGCCCAAAGGCGCCATCGAGGCCGAACAGGCGATCGGTGATGTGACACAAGGGCGGCGGACCATAGACCTTGAGATCGGGAATTTTCCCGGCGCCCTGGTCCCAGCGGGTCAGCACCAGCCGCGCATAGTCGCCCATGTGGTCGTAGTGATGGTGGCTGAAGAAGGCGTGCGAGATCCGCGTCACCGGCACGCCGAGTTCGAGCACGCGATGATAGGCGCCGAAGCCATGATCGAAGACGATGAGACTGCCGCCTGCCTCGATCAGATAGCCCGAGCATGCGCGCGTCAGCGACGGCGTCGGGGTTCCCGTTCCCAAGAGCCAAAGCCTCAACCCCTGTCTCCTTTCCCGAGTTTCCGGGAAACGGTATAGGGGGACGCGGTTTCCTGAAATTGAAATGATTGGAACGTGGATTAACCAAATGGAAAACGACAAGACGGCGGAGGCGCTGGCTCGCCGGCTGACGGGCCGACTTCGGGCGCGGCACCTGGCGCTGATCTCGGCGATCTATCGGCTTCGCACGCTGCGCCTCGTCGCGGCCGAGCTCCATCACAGCCAACCGGCGGTGACCAAGGCTCTCCAGGAGCTCGAAGCCCTGATCGGCGCGAGGCTGTTCGAGCGCACGCGTCACGGTCTCGTTCCGACGCCGGTCGCGGAGATCGTGGTCGCGCGCGGTGAGACGATTCTCGCCGATCTCCACCGGCTGGCCGGCGACCTGACGGCTCTCGACACGGGATACCAGGGCATCATCCGCGTCGGCGTCATCCAGTACATCCCCCACAGCCTGTTGACGGATGCGATCGCCAAGCTCAGCCATGGCACCCATCACTATCGCTTTCTGGTGCGCGACGGCTCGACCGACATGCTGGTAAGCCTGCTCCTGCGCCACGAGCTCGACTGCGTTCTGGCGCGGTTCTCGCCGGTGGATGGCGCGGAGCTGGAGCAGACCGTCATCTATGTCCAGCAGCCGCGCCTTGTCGCCAATCGCCGTCACCCGCTGCGCCAGGCCCGCGGGCTTGCCATCGGCGATCTCAAGCAGAGCGCCTGGATTTTGCCCCCATCGCAGACACCCACGCGCCGCGCTTTCGACGAGATGCTGGTGCGGCACCAGGTCGAGGTCCGTCCCCCGTTCATGGAAACGGTCTCCGTGTCCATCATCAAAGGGATGCTGCGACAGCAGAAGATGGCCGTCGCGCTGCTGCCGGACGACATCGCCCTCGAGTTCGAGCGCGAAGGCGTGGGGCAAATCCTCCGACTCGATCTCGATTTCCCGTTGCCCGCGGTCAGTTTCATCAGACGGCGGGAACCGGTTGTCGACCGAACAGTGAACCTGTTCGAAAAGACCCTGCGTGAGTCGCTGACGTTGCACCGATCCAAGCCGGACGCTGTGGGCGTCGGCATCCCGCACTCACCGAAATCGGGATGATGAAGACCTCGTGGTGCTCGCCGGTCGTTTCCAGCAGGCTTTCGAGGGTATCATCTAAAGGAGACTGGTCCGTCCTGAAGGCCTCGGACAGTGAAACCCCTCCACCCGACCTCCTCCCACAAGGGGAGGAGGGGCGAAGCTGCTACCACCGCGCTCCTCCTCCCCTTGTGGGAGGAGGCTGGGAGGAGGGGGAATCACGACGATTCCATGTTATGCATATCCCGCTCTAAGTTCTACGCCCCGTCGCCGTGGGTGCCGGTGGACTGGTCGGCGGCCGCGTCCTTGAACAGCGCCTGCTGCAGGGTCTCGATCATGGCGCGGATCTCGAACGGCTTGGTCAGGTAGCGGGCGAAGCCGGCCTTGAGGCCGCGGGCGATCTCGCGCGGGGTCGCGGCGACGCTGAGGGCGAACACCGGCGTGTCGCGGGTTTCCGGCATCCGCTGCAGCCGCGTCAGGGCGGCGTAGCCGTCCATGCCGGGCAGGTTGAGGTCCAGCAGGATCAGGTCCGGCCGGTGCCGGGCGGCCAGCTCGAGCCCGACCTCGGCGGTCTCGGCGGCGATCAGCTCGACGCCCGGAATGGTCGCGACCAGCCGCTTGAGCAAAGCCTGGTTGGCCGGCTGGTCCTCGATATAGAGCACGCGCCGGCGGTCGCCGGCCGGCGCCGGGGCGGCCGGCAGCTCGCACCAGAAGGTGGTGCCCTGGCCGGCGACGCTGTCGAAGCCGATGCGGCCGGCCATCGCGGTCACCAGGTGCCGGGTCAGGGCCAGGCCGATGCCGCTGCCGTCGGTCGTGCCGTGCTCGCGGCCCAGGCGCTCGAAGGGCTGGAAGACCCGGTCGGCGAGCGCCGCCGGGATGCCGATGCCGGTGTCGCGCACCTCGATGCGCCAGCCGCCATCGGCCGGCTGCGCCGCGACCGTCACCGACCCACCCGCCAGGTTGTACTTGATGGCGTTCGAGCACAGGTTGGTCAGCACCTGGCGCAGCCGGGTCGGGTCGGCCAGCACCGCTGCCCCGAGGGCGCCCCCGGGGGCGATCCCGGGCGCGACCTCGCGCCGGAGCGTGACGTCGGCCTGGGCGGCGGCCGGCCCCAGCAGGGCCAGGACATCGTCGACGGCGGCGCCGATTTCCACCGGCTCGATCGCCAGCGTCACCACCCCGGCCTCGATCTTCGCCAGGTCCAGCACGTCGTTGACCAACTGCAGCTGGAAGCGGCTGGCATTGAGGATCAGCTGCAGCCATTCCTCGCGCCGGGCGCCGCTGACCCCGGTGGCGCCACCTTTGCCGCCCATGAGCGCCAGTTCGGCGAAGCCGATCACGGCGTTCATGGGCGTGCGCAGCTCATGGCTCATGCGCGCCAGGAAGGCGTTCTTGGCGGCGTTGGCCGCCTCGGCCGCGCGCTGTGCCCGCCGCAGCTCCTGCTCGAGCGCCTTGTGACCGGAGATGTCGCGGATGATCAGGATCACCTCGACCGGCGCGCCCGTCTCGGGCTCGGCCAGCAGCGTCGCGGTCGCCTCCACCCACAGCCCGTCGTCGCCGCGCTGCAGCCGGAACGAAACTGGCGCGCCGCCTTCGCCGCGCTCCAGCAGCGCCTGCTCGTTCAGCACCAGCGCGCGGTCGTCGGGATGGACCAGGTCGGCGACGGACTGGCCGATGAGCGCCGCCGGCGCCTGTCCAACCAAGTCGGAGGCCGCGGCCGAGGCGAACAGGATCCGGCCGTCGCGGCCCGCGCGCAGGATCAGGTCGGTCGAGCTTTCGGCCAGCAGCCGCAGCCGGTTGCGGCTGCGGTCGAGATCCCGCAGCGCCTGACGATGACGCCGATAACTGCGCCGCCCCGCCCCGGCCGCCATGGCCAGCGCGAGCAGCAGGAATGCGCCGGACAGCGCCAGGCGGCGGGTCCGGGCGCGGGCGGCGGCGGCTTGCAGCCGGTCGAGCCGGCGGTCCTCGAAGGCGGCCAGCTCGGCGATGCTGGCCTGGAGGGGATCGGCCGGCCCCACGGCCACGGTCCGGGCATCCAGGGCCACGGCGGCATCGCGCCGGCCGTCGAGGGCCAGCGCCAGCACGCCGGCCATGGCCTCCAGCTGGCGCGTGGCGGCCTCGTCGATGGTGGCGAGCAGTGCGGCGCGTGCGGGATCGCCGTCGGCCATCGCGCCCAGGCCGGCGAGGGTCGCCTGCGCCGACGCCGCCGATTGCCGGTAGACGGCGACGGCAGCAGGCCGGCCGTCGACCAGGACGGCGCGCAGCGCGGCGGCCGCCGTGGCGACATCCGTGGCGAGCCGGTCCGCCGCCGCGACCGATGTGGGGCCGTGCCCGGCGTCGGGGACGGCGCCGCCTTGCAGCCCGAGCGCAAGCCAACAGGCCACCGCGAGCAAGCCCGCTGTCGCAATGAAGCTTGCAACCGATGCGCGAACCGTGCGACCCATTCCCGCCGCTCAGATGTATTCTTGTCGTCGCCCTAGGCCAAGATAAGACGGAGCATGGTATCCATGCTACCGTCTATTCGCGCGTTAACCTTACCGGATCGCCGCCGCAACGCTGCAATTTGCGTTTCATTGTAGACCATTGTGACGGCGGTCACGGCGATTGTGGGCCAATGCCGCGCGCGTGGAAAGAGGGATGGCGTCCGGGACCCCTGGACCAGGATCGGCCGTTTCCGGAGCAGCCCCGCGCCGAGGATCGATGATCGACCATGCCCCCGTGGTCGCGCCGCCGCGGCGGCGCGGCGTCCTGGAGACCCTGGGCCCGGGGCTGGTCACCGGCGCCGCCGATGACGACCCGAGCGGCATCGCCACCTACAGCCAGGTCGGCGCCCAGTTCGGCTATGGCCTGGGCTGGACGATGCTGCTCAGCTATCCGCTGATGGCGGCGATCCAGGAGATCGCGGCGCGCATCGGCTGCGTCACCGGCTGCGGCATCGCGGCCAACCTGCGCCGGCACTATCCGCCCTGGCTGCTCCGCGCCTGCGTGCTGCTGCTGCTCACCGCCAATGTCGTCAACCTGGCGGCCGACATCGGTGCCATGGGCAGTGCCCTTCAGCTCCTGATCGGTGGGCCGGCCCTCGGTTACGCCGCGCTGTTCGGCCTGGCCTGCCTCCTGGCCGAGACCTTCCTCAGCTACGCCCGCTATGCCGGCGTCCTGAAATGGCTGACGCTCAGCCTGTTCGCCTATGTCGCCACGGTCTTCGCCGCGCATGTCCCGTGGCGCGCGGCGCTGAGCGGCATCCTGGTGCCGTCGCTGCCGGCCGACAGCGCGACCGCGCTGGTCGCCGTGCTGGGGACCACGATCAGCCCCTATCTGTTCTTCTGGCAATCGGCCCAGGAGGTCGAGGAACGCCTGCGCCGCCATGCCAAGCCGTTGTGCGTCGCCCCCCGCCAGGCCGGGCCCGAGCTGCGGCGGATCCGGCTGGACACCCTGTTCGGCATGGGCGTCTCGAACCTGATCGGGCTGTTCATCATCGTCGCCAGTGCCGCGACGCTGCATGCCCACGGCGTCACCGACATCCAGACCGCGTCCCAGGCGGTCGAGGCGCTGCGTCCGATCGCAGGCGGCTTCGCCGCCGCGGTGTTTGCAACCGGCATCGTCGGCACCGGCCTGCTGGCGGTTCCGGTGCTGGCCGGATCGGCGGCCTATGCCCTCTGCGAGGCGTTCGGCTGGCCGCAGGGCCTGGGCCGCCTGCCGCGTCACGCCAAGGCCTTCTACGCGACCATCGCGGTCGCCACCGGGCTGGGCGTGGTCCTCAACGCGCTCGGCTTCAACCCGATCAAGGCGCTCTACTGGACCGCCGTGCTCAACGGCCTGCTGGCGCCGCCGCTGATGGTGGTCATGATGCTGATGGCTGCCAACCCGCGGGTCATGGGCCGGCTGACGCTGCCGCCGCTGATCCGCACCGTCGGCTGGCTGGCGACGGCCGCCATGGCGGCGACCGTGGTCGGGCTGGCGGTGACCTGACCGGCGCTGGACGGCCTGCCCAAATCCGCCGACACTCGCGCCGAATGGACCGGACGGGCGCGATCGTCGTTGTCATGGGGCGCATGCAGGACGAGGCCGGCGTCATCGCATCCCAGCTCGCGCTGGCGCTCGACCATCATCAGGCTGGACGGCTGGTCGAGGCCGAGGGCCTCTATCGCCGGATCCTGGCGGTCGCGCCGGATCATGCGGACGCCGTGCATTTCGTTGGCGCGATCGCGCTGCAGCGCGGCGACCACGCCGGAGCCGCCGGCTGGATTCGCAAGGCGCTCGAGCTCAATCCGGGGGCCGCGCCGGCCCACAGCAATCTCGGCCTGGCGTTGTTCCATCTCGGCGAACTGGACGAGGCAGAGGCCTGCTACCGGCGGGCCTTGGGGCTGCAGCCGAGGTTCAGCGACGCCCGTTGCAACCTGGGCATCCTGCTGCACCGCCGGGGCCAGGTCGCCGAGGCGGTCGAGCAGTTCGAGGCGGCGATGGCGAGCGTGGCGTACCGCCCGCGCCCCGAGACGACGGCGCCGATGGCCGATGCCTATGGCGCCCTCGCCGACCATCACGATGCCGAGGGCCGCCCCGAGGCGGCGGCGGCCTGCCGCCGCCGGGCGGCCGCGCTGTGGCAGGACGACCATCAGGGCTGCTTCGATTTCGGCCTGCGCGCCTGGGCGCAGGGACAGACCGATCAGGCGGCGGCCTGCTTCGAGCGGCTGGCCGAAGCCCGGCCCGATCTGTTCATCGCCCAGTTCAACCTCGGCACGGTGCGGCGGCGCCAGGGACGCCACGCCGAGGCGATCGCCCATCACCGGCGCGCCCTGGCGACCGAGCCCGACAATGCCGGCGCGCATCACGCCCTTGGGCTCTCGCTGGCGGCGGCCGAGGCCACGGGCGAGGCGATCGGCTGGTTCGAGCAGGCGGTTGCCCGCAAATCCGGCGAACCCGACTGGCACTTCGACCTGGCGGTCGCGTACCGGGATCTCGGCCGGACCGGCGAGGCCATGGCCAGCGTGCATCGGGCGCTGACCTTGGATCCGGGGCTGGCGACGGCTCGCAGCCTCCGCGGCACGCTGCTGCTGCAGGATGGCCAGTGGGCCGCAGGCTTCGCCGATTATGAATGGCGCTGGCGGGTCCAGGACTGGCCGTCCAGGATGCCGTCCTTTCCGCAGCCGCTGTGGCTGGGCGATGCGGACCGGTCGAAGACCTTGCTCGTCCACACCGAGCAGGGCATGGGCGATACCCTGCAGTTCATCCGCTTCGTCCGGCCTGTGGCCGACCGCGTCAGGCGCGTGATCGTCACCTGCGACCGCTCGCTGGCGGGGCTGCTCGCGCGGGCCCCCGGTGTCGATCAGGTGGTGCCGGCCGGGGAGCCGCTTCCGGAGTTCGACTGCCACGTGCCGCTGATGAGCCTTCCCCACCGCCTTGGCGAGGACGTGGCGCTGGATCCGGCGGACGTGCCCTATCTACAGGCGGATCCCGACCGGATCGCCCCGTGGCGCAAGCGCCTGGGCCGCCGGAAGGGGCTGGCGGCCGGCCTGGTGTGGCGCGGTCAGACAGTGCCGATCCCCAGCCGGTCGATCGACGTCGGCCTGCTGGCGCCGCTGTTCCGGGTGCCGGGGGTGCGCTGGGTCAGCTTGCAGCCGTCGCTGACCGACGCCGAGCGGGACAGCCTGCCGGCGACGGTCATGGATTGCGGACCGTGGCTGACCGACTGGGCCGAAACGGCATCGGCCATGGCCCTGCTCGACCTCGTGGTCGTCGTCGACACCGCGGCGGCGCATCTGGCCGGCGCGCTGGGGCGGCCGGCCTGGGTCCTGCTCCGGCACAACGCCGACTGGCGCTGGATGCGGGAGCGCGACGACAGCCCCTGGTATCCGACGATGCGCCTGTTCCGCCAAATCAGGCCGGGCGATTGGCCCGGCGTCGTCGACCGGGTCGCGGCGGAGCTCGGCCGCGCCGCGGCCGCGCGTTAGCGGCTCTCAGCGCGCCGCCCAGGCCATGCCGCGGGCCAGGATGGTCGCCATCTGCGGCACCTCGAACTCGCGGGCGACATGGCCGAGGGCGCTGTAGAAGACGCGGCCCTGGCCGTGGCGACGCTTCCACACCACCGGGCAGACATGGCCAGCGACCCAGCTGCAGTGCTCGCCGGTGAACCGCGTGGTCGCCAACACCTCGTTGTTGGGGTCGACATGCATGTAATACTGCTCGGAGCGGTAGGCGAAGTCGCCGATGCCGGCCATGATCGGGTCGTCGGGCCGGGTGATGTTGACCGTGAAGTCGATGATGTTGCCGGGATGGGCCACCCATTGCCCGCCGACCATGAACTGGTAGCGGACCTCGGCGCGGAAGGCGTCGCCCATGCCGCCATGGAACCCGGCCAGGCCGACGCCCGACTCGACCGCCTGGGTCAGGTTGTCCAGCTCCTCCTTCTCGATCGTCGACATGGTCACGATCGGCACGATCAGGCTCAGGGCCTTGAGGCCCGGGTCGGCGAAGGCCTCGGTGGTGTTCTCGACGAACACTTCGAAGCCCTGGTCGCGCAGCATCGTGGCGACGATGCCGGCGCACTGCTCGGGCTCGTGGCCCTTCCAGCCGCCCCAGACGATCAGCGCTTGTTTCATGGTGGTCTCCGTTAGTCGAACCGGCCGTCCTGGCCGGTCGGCAGGGGGGCGGGGCGGTCGCAGCGGCTGTGCACGGCGACGGTGGCGCGCTCGGCCGCGGCGCGGAAGAAGGCTTCCATGACCTCGAGCACATGATAGGCGAGATCGCCGCTGCAGCGGTGCGGGCGGCCCCGGCGGATGGCGTGGGCCAGGTCGGCGACGCCGATCATGCGGTAATTGGCGTCGGCGAAGCCGTGGCTCAGGGGCGCCTCGGCCCAGTCGTCGCGGCCGCGGGCAATCTCGACAGTGCCGCCAAACTTGTTGGGATCGGGCACCAGCATCGAGCCTTCGGTGCCGTACAGCTCCATGGGCGTGTGCCGGTGCTTCCAGACGTCGAAGCTGGTGGTGATCGAGACCACCGCACCCGACACGAAGCGCAGCAATCCCGCGACATGGGTCGGGGTCTCGACCCGGATCGTCTCGCCTTTGCGCGGTTCGCTGGCGACCGTGCGCTCGGCGAAGCCGGTCTCGGCGATGCCGGCCACGCTCTCGACCGGCCCCAGCAGCTGCACCAGGTTGGTCAGGTAGTAGGGGCCCATGTCGAGCATCGGTCCGCCGCCCGCGGCGTAGTAGAAGCCCGGGTTGGGATGCCAGTGCTCGTGGCCGTGGTTCATCATGAACGCGGTGCCCGACAGCACCCGGCCGATGGCGCCGGCGTCGAGTTGGGCCCGGGCCGTCTGGTGGGCGCCGCCCAGGAAGGTGTCGGGCGCGCAGCCCACGCGTACGCCGGCGGCGCGAGCGGCATCGAGCAGGCGCGCGGCCTCGGCGGCGGTGGTGCCGAGCGGCTTCTCGCAATGGACATGCTTGCCGGCCGCGACCGCGGCGAGCCCGACCGGCACATGGGCCTGGGGCACGGTCAGGTTGACCACGACCTCGATGTCGGGATCGGCCAGCAGCCGGTCGACGCTCATCGCCGCCAGGCCGTACTCGTCGGCCTTGGCCCGGGCGGCGGCCGGGTCGAGGTCGGCGCAGGCCTTGACCGTCAGGATCGGGAAGTGGCGGGCCGCGGTGAGGTAGGCGCCGCTGATCTTGCCGCAGCCGATGATGCCGATGGTGACAGGGTCCATGGGAAAACCTCTTTAGAGCCAGGGCGCCTCGTAGATCCGGCGCAGCACGAGGGTGGCGGCGCCGCGTGCCCAGACCTCGTCGCCCCAGGGGTGGAACATGACCTCGGTGGCCTCGCGCAGGGTCGGCAGGACATGGCGGTCGATCGCCTGCAGCAGCGGCGCCTGCAGCAGGACGCCGGCGCGCAGGCCCTCGCCCGAGATGATCACGCGCGGCGGGTTGAGCATGGTGACGACGTTGGCGATGGCCAGGCCCAGCACGTGGCCGGTGCGCTCGAACAGCCGAACCAGGTCCGGCTCGCCGGCGAGCGCGCGCCGGGTGATCTCGGCGATCACCTGGTTGGCGGCCAGATCGTCGCCGGCCTCGGGCAGGGCCGTCACCCGGCGCGCCTCGCGGATGAGCGCGCTGTCGGAGGCATAGGCGTCCAGGCAACCGCGCTGGCCGCAGCGGCACAAGGGGCCATCGGGGTCGATCTTGACGTGGCCGAACTCGGCGCCGATGCCGTGGGCGCCGCGGTGCAGCTGGCCGTTGGCGAACAGCCCCATGCCGACCGAGTGCTCGATGGTGACGACCACGAAGCTGTCGAGCCCCTGGGCCTTGCCGAACCAGTGCTCGGCCAGGGTGACCAGGTTGGCGTCGTTCTCGACCTGGGTGGGCATGCCCAGGCGCTGCTGCATCAGCTGGGCGAAGGGCACCGGGCCGGCGCCGAAGATCGGGCTCCAATGGCAGATCCCGGCGACGCCGTCGACGAAGCCGGGCAGGCCGATGCCGATGCCGCTGATGTCGGTGGGTCTCAGCCCGGCATCGGCCACGCATTGGCGGATGCCATCCTCGACCAGGTCGGCGATAACCTCGGGCGGCTGGCGGCTGGTGCGCACCGGCAGCACCAGCGACCGCACCACGTCGGCGCGGAAGTCGGTCACGGAGATGCTGATCCGGTGCGCCGACAGCTTGACCCCGACCACATGGTAGGCGGCGGCGTTGAGCGCCAGCATCACCCGCGGCCGGCCCCGGGTCGCGGCGTCGGCCGGCTCGACATGGCGGACATGGACGACACCCGATTCGATCAGGGCGCCGGTGATCGCCGACACGGTGGCGCGGCTGAGCTCGATCCGGTCGGCGATCTCGGTCCGGCTGATCGGGCCGTGGCGGCGGATGGCGTCGATCACGTGGAAGCGGTTGATCGCCCGCATCAGCTCCGGGTCGGCGGTCTTCATCGCGGGCGATCGGTCCTACTGTTCCATCGACCAGGCGTCCTGGATCGCCTGGCCGACTTGGGCCGGCGTGATCTTGCCGGCGGCCAGGTCCGCCGAGGTGTCGTTGACCACACGGCCGACCGACGGCCCCAGCATCTGGTCATAGAAGTTCTGGATGTACTTCGCCTTGCTCAGGTTGAGCGCGATCTGCTTGAAGACCGGGTTCGCCATGCCGGCCTCGGCGCCCTTCGCCACCGGGATGAAGAAGCCGCGCTTGGCGGCCTCGGACTGGTTCTCGAGGTTGGTGAAGTAGTTCAGGAAATCGACGGCCTCGGGCGGCGCGCCCTTGGTCACCAGGTAGCCGTTGATGCCCGAGATGGTGTCCTCGGGGTCGCCCTTGCCGCCCTTGACCAGCGGGAAGGTGGTGTAGGCGAGGTCGTCGCCCAGGCCCTTCTTGCTGACGCTCTCGGTGCGCTGGGTGTTGTAGGCCCAGTTGCCCATCAGGTGGAAGGCGGCGTTGCCGTCCCCGAAATAGCCCGAGGCCTGGGGCTCGGAGAAGCCCAGGAAGCCCTTCTGGAACGGGTCGAGGTCGATCAGCCGCTTGAACTCCTGGGCGGTCTTCAGGTAGTCGGGGCCGTCGAAACCGGGGCCCTGGCGGCTGTAGGCCGAGTCGAAGGCGGCCTTGCCGCCGATGCGCACGGCCAGGCATTCCCAGAACATGTTGAGCGGCCACTTGTCGGCGCCGCCCGCCGAGATCGGCACGATGCCGGCGGCCTTGATCGTCTTGACCGCGTTCAGGAAGCCGTCCCAGTCGGAGAGATCCTCGGGCTTGACGCCGGCCTTGGCGATCACGGCCTTGTTGTAGAACAGCCCGACCTGGCTGACGTTCATCGGCGCGCCGTAGACCTTGCCCTTGTAGGTCATCGCCGCCACGGCGGCGGGGCTGTAGCGGCCCGCCCAGTCGGCGGTCATGCGGGCGGTGATGTCCTGCAGCACGCCGGCCTCGGCCTGGGCGAAGAACACGCCGCCGCTCCAGGTATAGATCAGGTTCGGCCGGTCGTTCGACTGCAGCGCGGTGGTCAGCTTGGCCTTGTAGGCCTCGCCGGCGATCGGCTGGACGTCGATGCGGACACCCGGATGGCCCTGCTCGTAGGCGTGGGCGACATCCTTCATCCATTGGGTCTGGGCCGGCGTGCTGTCGTTGATCATCCAGCGGACGACCGTCTCGGCGGCGGCCAGGCGGGGGGCCAGGGCCACGGCGGCGATCAGGCCCGCGACGGCGAGTTTGGGCATGGCGGGTCCTCCCTTGGGTATCGGTCGATTAATTTTGTGACACGAAGAAAATGGCGGTGCGGCCGCGGCCGTGTCAAGCGGGACGGTTGACAGCCCCCCGCATCCCCGCTCATTAGTTCGGAGGAAAAACAAAACGCGGGGGGAGCCCGATGGCGGGCTCCCCCCACCATTGATGGAAGGAAATGCGCAGAGCGCATTTCCTGGGGAGGACGGCATGGCCCTGGTCAGCCCCGAGATGGCCTCCGGACCGCGGATCGCGGCCCGGCCGGCGCGGCGCGGCGCCCGCTGGGCCGGCCTGCGCGACGGCCGCTACGCCACCGCCGCGCTGTTCCTGGTGCCGGCCCTGACGCTGTTCACGCTGTTCGTCATGCTGCCAATGGCCGAGGCGGGCTACTACAGCCTGTTCAAGTGGAACGGCTTCGGCGACCTCTCCCACTATGTCGGGCTGCGCAATTACTGGCTGCTCGCGCGCAACCGGGTGTTCCTGTCGGCGATCGGCAACACCGGGCTGGTCGTTGCCGTGTCGCTTCTGGTCCAGCTGCCGCTGGCGCTGGCCATGGCGCTGCTGCTGGCCGGCCGGCTGCCGGGGCGGGTGCTGTTCCGCACCGTCTTCTTCCTGCCCTATATCCTGGCCGAGGTCGCCTCGGGCATGATCTGGCGCTTCGCCTTCGACGGCAACTACGGCTTGGTCGCCGGGATCTGGCGGTGGTTCGGCGCCGAGCCGCCGTTCGTGCTGGCCGACCAGACCTGGGCGATCTACGCGATCATGGTCGTGGTGGTGTGGAAATATTTCGGCTTCCACATGATGATCTATATCGCCGGTCTGCAGGACATCCCGAAAGAGACGATCGAAGCCGCCCGGATCGATGGCGCCACGCCGCGGCAGGTGCTGTGGTACGTGGTGCTGCCGGCGCTGCTGCCGACCATCCGGGTCTCGGTGTTCTTCGCCGTGGTCGGCTCGCTGCAGCTGTTCGACTTGGTGATCCCGCTGACCGGCGGCGGCCCGTCCAACAGCAGCCACACCGTGGTCAGCTTCCTCTACAGCTTCGGGATCACGCGCATGGACATCGGCTTCGGCAGCGCGGTCGGCGTGGTGCTGTTCCTGGTCTCGGTGCTGTTCACCGTCGCCTACAAGACGACGCTGATGCGGCCCGAGCGGGGGGCGGCGCGATGACCGGGTCCCGCGGGCGGCTCGGCGCCTACCTGCTGCTGATCCTGGTCGCCGGGCTGGTGCTGGTGCCGCTGTTGGCGACGGTGCTGGGCGGCTTCAAGTCCGAGGGCGAGCTGCGCGTCAATCCCTTCGGCTGGCCGCGGGCGTGGGAATGGGACAGCTACGCCGAGATCCTGGGCGGCGCCAAGCTGTGGCGCTCGCTCATGAACTCGGCCGTCATCGCCGGCTTCAGCGTCGTGCTGACCCTGATCGTCGCCAGCATGGCTGCCTACGTCTTCGCCCAGGTCAAGTTCTTCGGCAGCCGCATGCTGATGAACTACTTCCTGGCCGGCCTGCTGTTCCCGGCCGCGACCGCGGTGCTGCCGCTGTTCATCCGGGTGCGCGACCTGGGCCTGCTCGACTCGCTGTGGGGCGTGGTGCTGCCCCAGGTGGCGTTCAGCCTGGGGCTCAGCATCCTGCTGCTCTACACCTTCTTCCGCCAGCTGCCGGCCGAGCTGTGGGACGCGGCCCTGGTCGACGGCTGCGGCTACCTGCGCTTCTACTGGCATGTGACGGTGCCGCTGTCGCGGCCGATCCTGGCCACCGTGGCGGTATTCGCGCTGGTCCACAGCTGGAACGCCTACCTGTTGCCGCTGGTGCTGCTGGACAGCGCCAAGAACTATCCCTGGCCGCTGGCGATCATGGATTTCGCCAGCGAGTACTCGATCGCCTGGAACCGGATCCTGGCCTTCATCACGCTCAGCATCATCCCGGCCGTGGCGTTTTTCCTGCTGGCCCAGAAGCAGATCATCGCGGGGCTGACCGGCGGCGCGGTCAAGGGCTAGAGGTCGAAGAACACCGTCTCGTCCGGCCCCTGCATGCGGATGTCGAAATGGTAGACCGCGCCGCCCGGCAAGTCCTCGCGCCGGGCGATGAGCGTTCCCCGGCGGTCGGCCGGCACCGCTGCCAGCAGCGGGTCGGCGGCGTTGGCCGCGGCCTCGTCCGAGAAATAGATCCGCGTGAAGGCGTGGACCAGCAGGCCGCGCATCAGCACGATCACGTCGACATGGGGCGCCTCGCCGTCGGCGGCACCCGGCTTGACCGTGCGGAAGCGGAAGCGGTGTTCGGGATCGGTGCCGGTGCCGCAGCGGCCGAAGCCCGTGAAGCCGAGGGCCGCGCCTACGGGCCGGCCCTGGGCGTCGCGCTGGGCGATCTCGATCAGGGCGTCGCCGATCGGCTTGCCGTCGCCGTCGAACACGCGGCCGATGATCTCGATCGCTTCGCCGGGGGTGCTGCGGTCGGCGAGCTCGGCGCCGAAGGCGCTGGCATAGGCGTAGCCGTACTGCGCCGGCGCCAGGCCGTAGGCGAAATAGGGTCCGACCGTCTGCGACGGGGTCTGGTCGAGCGTGTTGCGGGTCATCGGCGGGTCTCCATGGGGGTCTCGTCGGGCCCGCGCAGCACGATGTCGAAGACATAGCCGAGCGCGAAGCCCGACTCGGTGACGTCCAGGCTGAAGCCCGCGACCAGGCGGTCGCGCGCCCGCTCCGGCGTGCCCTGGAAGATCGGGTCGTAGGCCAGCAGCGGGTCGCCCGGGAAGTACATCTGGGTCACCAGCCGGCTGGCGATGTGGCCGCCGAACAGCGAGAAGTGCAGGTGGTTGGGGCGCCAGGCGTTGGGATGGTTGCCCCAGGGATAGGCGCCCGGCTTGATGGTCAGGAACCGGTAGCGGCCCTCGGCATCGGTGACGGCGCGCCCGGCGCCCAGGAAGTTGGCGTCGAGCGGCGCGTCATGCTGGTCGACCTCATGGATGTAGCGGCCGGCGGCGTTGGCCTGCCACAGCTCGACCAGGGTGCCGGACACCGGCTGCCCGCGCTCGTCGAGCACGCGGCCGGTGACGATGATCCGCTCGCCCAGGGGCGCGCCGTTGCGCGCGGCGTTGCGGGTGAGGTCGTGGTCGAGCGGGCCCAGGCGGTCCCGGCCGAACAGGGGTGCGGCGAGCGGTGCCAGCGAGTCCGGCACCGGGACCAGCGGCTTGGTCGGCGCGCGCAGTGGCGTCGACTTGTAGGCCGGCCACAGATAGGCCGGATGGCTGTCCCAGTCGCGCGGGCTGAGCCGCGGGCGCTCGCTCATGGGGATGTCCTCGATGATGGCCGAACGACTGTAGGCCGGCACGGAAAGTCATGTAAAATGAGGTTTCGTCGCTTCTTGCATAACCATCCGTGATGGACCCTTCGGCCCTGGCGCGCCTTCGCCTGCGCCATCTGCGCTGTTTCCTGGCGGTGATCCAGCACGGCCATCTGAGCCGGGCGGCGGCGGCGCTGGGTCTCAGCCAGCCGGCGGTGACCAAGACGGTCGGCGAGCTGGAAGCGATCCTGGCGGTGCGGCTGTTCGAGCGCGGCCGGCATGGCGCGGTGCCGACCGCGGCGGCCGAGGCATTCCGCCGGCATGCCCATGACAGCTTGGCGGCGCTGGCGCGTGGCGTCGACAGCGTGGCGCCGGCCGAGCACGCCGAGCGGCTGCGCCTGGGGGCCCTGCCGACCGTGGCGGCCTCGGTGCTGGCGGTGGCGCTGGCGTCGTTCCGGGCGGCGCAGCCCCAGGTGCCGGTGCGGGTCGACACCGACGCCAACCCGGCGCTGCTCGCCGCCCTCCGCGCCCAGGCCCTCGACGCCGTGGTCGGCCGCCTGGCCGAGCCCGGCCAGATGGTGGGTCTGACCTTCGAGCACCTCGTCGCGGAGCCGATCGTGATCGCGGCGCGCCCCGGCCATCCGGTCCTGGACGGCGGTACCAGGCTCGGCGCATTCCCGCTGGTGCTGCCGCTGCCCGGCACCAGCCTGCGCCACGCCGCCGACAGCTTCCTGCAGGCCCGGGGCGTGGTGCCCGGCCTGGGCGTGGTCGAGACTCTGTCGGTGTCGCTTGGCCGCAACCTGGCCCGCCGCAGCGACGCGCTGTGGTTCACCGCCCTCGGCGTGGTCGAGCCGGATGTGGCGGCGGGCCTGCTGGTCCGCGTCCCGACGCCGCCGGTGGGCGCCGAGGAGCCGTTGGGCCTGCTGCTGCGCACCGATCTGCTGCCGTCGGCGCCCTTGCAGGCCTTGATCGGGGCGATCCGGGCGGCGGCCGCGGCCCGGTTGACGGCCGCCCCGAAGGCGCCGATGGTCGGGTAGCGATGCAGTCGCCTCCGATCACGGCCGAGGAGCAGGCCGCCCTCGATGCGCTCGAGCGCCGTCTTGGGCGCGTGCTGCTGGGACAGCGGCTGGGGCTCGAGCGCGATCATGAGGCCCAGGTGTTCCGGGCCGGCACGCATGTCTTCCACCTGGAGAATTGGTATTCGTTCCACGGCTTGATCCGCAGCGGCCTGCGGCTGGCCGGCCTCCATGGCCGCGGCCGGCGCAACGCACTGGCCTTCGATGTGCGCCGCAACGATGTCGTGCTGCCGCGGCTGCCGGCGCCGTTCGACGGGCTGACCGTGCTACAGCTGTCGGACCTGCATGTCGACATGAACGACCGCTTCGTCGACGCCCTGATCCAGTGCGTGGCGTCGCTCGACTACCAGGTTTGCGTCCTGACCGGCGATTACCGGGCGCGGACCTACGGCCCGTTCGGGGCGACGCTGGACGGCCTGCGGCGGCTGCGTGAGCATCTCCGGCCGCCGGTCTATGCGGTGCTGGGGAACCACGACACGATCCGGCTGGTCCCGGGCATGGAAGCGGCCGGCTATCGGCTCCTGATGAACGAAAGCGTGGCGCTCGCCCGCGGCGGGACGGCGCTGCACCTGGCCGGCATCGATGACGCCCACTATTACCGGACCGACAGCATCGACCGGGCCGCGGCGGCGATTCCCAGCGCGGCCGCGGCGATCCTGCTGTCGCACACGCCCGAGGCCTACCGGCATGCGGCGCATGCCGGTTTCGACCTGATGCTGTGCGGGCACACCCATGGCGGCCAGATCTGCCTGCCGGGCGGTATCCCGATCCTGACCGACGCCGACAGCCCGCGCGCCTTCGCCCGCGGACCATGGCGCTATCACGGCATGGCCGGCTACACCTCGGTCGGAGCCGGGACGTCGATCGTCGACGTGCGTTTCAACTGCCCGCCCGAGGTCACGCTGCACCGGCTGCGCTGCGGTTGATCCGTCGCCGGGCGGCGACGATAGTCGGCACCGCCGATACCGGAGGGGAGAGGGCGCATGCAGATCGACGTTCGCGGACGGCGGGTCGTCGTCGCCGGCGGCAGCCGAGGCATCGGCCGCGCGATCGCGCTGGCCTTCGCCGAGGCGGGCGCCGCCGTGTCGGTGTGCGCGCGCGGCGCGGCGGCGCTGGAGGCAACCCGGGCCGAGCTGGCGGCCTTCGGCGGCGTCGCGCATGCCGGCGTTTGCGACCTGGCCGACGAGGCGGCGATCGCCGGCTATATGGAGGCGGCAGCGGCGGCGCTCGGCGGCGTCGACGTGCTGGTCAACAACGCCACCGCTGCCGCCGAGGGCGACGGCGAGGACGCGTGGGCGGGCAGCCTGTCGGTCGACCTGCTGGCGGCCGTGCGCGCCTCGCGCCACGCCCTGCCGCATCTGAAGCGCAGCGCCGCCGCCGCGATCGTCAACATCGCCTCGGGCTCGGGCCTCAACCCCTCGGTGCGGACGCCGGCCTATGGTACCGCCAAGGCCGCGGTCATCCACTACACTCGGACGCAGGCGGCGGCTCTGGCTGCGGACGGCATCCGGGTCAATTGCGTCGCACCGGGCTCGATCGAGTTCCCCGGCGGCTCGTGGCTGCGCCGCAAGACCGAAAATCCCGACCTCTATAACGCAGTCCTGGCGTCCTGCCCGGCCGGGCGCCTGGGCCGGCCCGAGGAGGTGGCGGCCGTCGTTCTGTTCCTGGCCTCGCCGCTCGCCGGCTGGGTCACCGCGCAGGTGGTCGGGGTCAATGGCGGCCAGGGGCTGCGGCGCTAAAAGATGAAGTCCGAGGCCCTGAAGCCGGTGGCGCCGAGGATCTGGATGGTCTGGACGCCGGACGACGCGCCGGGCAGTTGGATGCTGATGCCGTTGGCGTAGGTTGTGACGGCGGCGGCGACCATGGCGCTGCCGAAGGTGGTATGGACGCCGCCGATATAGCCGCCGGAGTTGTCCACATCATAGAGGTCGATGACGTCGCGTCCCGACTGGAAGTTGACGATCTTCGCCGTGCCGCCATAGACGCGCGAACTGATCACGAAGGTGTTCGAGACGGATCCGGCGAACAGCACGTCGTCGCAATAGACGCTGCTGGTCAACTGGTCGGCGCCGGTGCCGCCGACCAGCGTCTGCGGGGTCCCGATCCCGGCGTTGAGGGTCGCGTTGCCGCTGCCGCCGAACAGGGTATCGGCGGAGCTGCTGCCGCCGGTGAGGGTGCAGTTGCCGCTGCCGCCCACCAGCACGCAGGCGCCCGCCCCGGAGTTCGCGATCACGGCGTTGGCGGTGCCGCCGAACAGGGTCTCGGCGCCGGCGCTGGCGGTGATGGTGTCGATGCCGCTGGGGCTGCTGTTGGTGCGCCCGATCAGCACGCTGCCGGTGCTGATGCCGGTGATCGCCTTGGCACTGGCGCCCGAGAAATAATTGCCGTCGCTGCCGAAGATCGTGGTCGCCGCGCTGCCGCCGAGAATCGTGTCCAGGCCGCCGCCGCCGATCAGCACTTGGCCGCTGCCCGAGCCGCCGACCAGGCTTGAGCTGCCGGCGCCGCCGAAGACCGTCGCCGCTGCGCCGGCGGCCGACACCGTATCGTTGTTCGGTCCGCCGACATAGACGATCGAGCTCGCCGACGGCAGGGTGATGCTGGTGCTTCCGGCCGCCAGCAGGTTGCGCACGACGCGGGTGTCGGCGATCGAGGGCACGCTCAGGTTCAGCGTTGTCGGCGCGGCGCCCGAGACGTCGAGCTCGCCCAGCCCGTTGCCGCCCAGATCGAAGCTGGTGCCGCTGCGGATCATCGAGGGCCCGACCAGCAGCACGGCGCTGCCGGTACCGCCGGCGATGACCGAGGTCGGCAGGGCGCTGGTCGCGGCGGTGGTCGACAGCCCGGCATGGACGCCGGCGGCCGACAGAACCAGCGCCGGGATGCTGGTGAAGGTGACGCCGCTGAGGTTGATCGGGCCGCCGCCGGTGGTGACCTGCACCGTCTCGATGCCGGTGCCGATGATCTGGCTGACCGATCCCCCGCCACCCGCCAGGTCGAAATAGCCCGCCGCCAGCGTGCCGGTGCTGACGCTGATCGTGTTCACGCTCTGGAAGTTGGCCGCCGGGATCAGGTTCAGGCCGTAGCTGCCGCCGCCGGTCAGTTGGAGCGTGCCGGCGCCGCTGCTGCCGTTGATGCTATCGCCCGCGCCGAGGGTGGCCGCGGTGCCGAGGATGGTGTCGTAGGCGCCGTCGCCCAGGACCGAATCGGAGCCGCCGCCGAGGGTGAACATATGGGGTGCGGCGCTGTACGCGACCAGCAGCGAGACGTCGTTGTCGTAGAAATTGCCGGCGACGATGTCGGGCCGGCCGTTGCCGAGGTTCGCCACGGCGACCACGCGGGGGCCGGAGCCGACGGCGAAGGTCTGTTGGGTGTAGTTGGTGCCGGTGCCGTCGCCCAGCAGCACCGAAACCGTATTGTTGTTGGCGTTGGCCGTGATGATGTCGGGATGGCCATTGCCCAGGTCGGCGATGGCCAGGCCGCTCGGGCCGGTGCCGCCGGTCAGCGCGACGGTCGAGGCCGTGAAGGCGGTGCCGGTGCCGTTGCCCAGCAGGACGCTGACGCTGTTGCCGCCCGAGTTCGCGACGACGATGTCGGGATGGCCGTTGCCGAGATCGGCCACCCGGACGTCGATGGGCGAGCTGCCGACCGTGTAGGTCGAGGCGGTGAAGTTGGTCCCGGTGCCGTCGCCCAGGAAGACCGTGATCGTGCCGTCATTGCGGTTGGTGACGATGATGTCGGGATGGCCGTTGCCGAGGTCGGCGACGACGACGCTCTCGGGATTGTTGCCGGTGGCGTATGAGGCGGCCGTGAAGCTGCTGCCGCTGCCGTCGCCCAGCAGCACCGAGATGGTGTTGCTGTAGCCGTTGGTGGCGACGATGTCGGGATGGCCGTTGCCCAGGTTGGCGATCGCCACGCCCTGCGGCTGGGTGCCCACGACATAGTTCGACGCGGTCTGGTAGCTGGTGCCGTTGTAGACGCCGTTGGCCAGCAGCACCGAGACATCGCCGCTGCTGTAGTTGGCGGTAACCAGGTCGGGATGGCCGTTGCCCAGATCGCCGACCGCCAGCCCGTCGGGATAGCTGCCGGTGCTATAGGTGTAGGGCGTGAAGCTGGTGTAGGAGCCGGTGTTGAGCAGCACCGAAATGTTATTGCTGCCGGCATCCGCGACGATGATGCTGGAATAGCCGCCACCCAGGTCGGCAATGGCGATCGCCTGGGGGCTGGTTCCTGCCGCGAAGGTCTGCTGCGGTTGGAACCCGTAATAACCACCACCCCCACCACCAGCCATCGCGCCCTCGTCAGCTCCCGATTCCGCGTCGGGAGGATGTCGACTTGATCTTAAGCGAACCTTAAGCTTATTTAACGGCGCCGACCGACAGACCCTGGACCAGGTAGCGCTGGAGCCAGGCGAACAGAACCGCGACCGGCAGCGTGGCGACCAGCGTCGCCGCCATGACATGGTGCCACTCGATGGTGTAGCGGCCGCCGACCAGGCTGAATACCTGGATCGGCAGGGTATAGGTGTCGGCCGAGCGCAGCATGGTCAGGGCCACGACGAACTCGTTCCAGCCATTGATGAAGGCGAACAGCGCGGTCACGCCCATGGCCGGCAGCGCCAGCGGCAGGAAGATGCGGACCAGGCTGGCCAGGCGCCCGGCGCCGTCGATCCACGCCGCCTCTTCGATGTCGCGCGGGATCGTCGCGAAGTAGCTCTGCAGCATCCACACCGTGAACGCCGTGTTGAAGGCGGCGTAGATCAGCACCAGCGAGGTCAGGCTGTCGATCAGCCCCAGGGCGGCGATCAGGCGGAACAGTCCCACCACCAGCACGATCGGCGACAGCATCTGGGTTATCAGCAGGAACTGACGGTAGCCACCCTTGCCTGGGAAGTGCTGGCGCGACAGGGCATAGGCGGCCGGAATCCCGACCGCCAGCGCCAGCGCGGTGGCCAGCGCGCTGACGGTCAGACTGTTGACCACCGCCCGGCCCATGTTGGTCGCCTGCCACATGTCGGCGAAATTCTCCCAGGCCAGTCGGCTGGGCAGCCAGCGCGGCGGGAAGGCGAAGACCTCTTCGCGCGGCTTCAGCGCCGTGGTCAGCATTACCGCGAACGGGAACAGCGTGATCAGGATCAGCGGCGACAGCAGACCCCAGGCGATCAGGCTACGCTTGAGCATCGGCCCGCTCCCGCATTTGCAACCGAATGTAGACCAACGTGAAGACCAGCAGGATCGCCAGCATCACCAGCGACAGCGCCGCGGCATCGCCGAGCCGGCCGAAGCGGAACGCCAGTTGATACAGATACGTGACCAGGATGTCGGTGCTGTTGGCCGGGCCGCCTTGGGTCAGGACCCAAATGATCGGGAACGAGTTGAAGACATAGATGATGTTCAGCACCACCGCCATGTTCACGAACGGCCGCAGCAGCGGCAGGGTCATCCAGCGGAACTGCGCCCACGGCGTGGCGCCGTCGACCCGCGCCGCCTCGTAGATGTCGGTCGGCAGCGACGCCAGGCCGCCCAGGAACACGGTGACGGTGAACGGGATCGACACCAGGATGCCGATCACGACCTCGGCCGGGAAGGCCAGGCCCGCCGAGGCCAGCCAGACGATCGGCGGGCCGCCCATGCCCAGGTCGGCGAGCGTGGCGTTGATCATGCCGCTCTCGCCGTTGAGCGCCCAGCGCCACACGATGGCGGTCATGGTCAGCGACACCGACCAGGGCAGCAGGATGATGGTCCGCGCCAGGCCCCGGCCGTAGAAATTCTGGTTCAGGATCAAGGCCACCGGCAGCGACACCAGGATCGTGCCCAGCACCACGCCGACCGTCCATTCCAAGGTCCGCCACAGCACGGCATGGAACAAGGGATCGGCCCAGATCGCGGCGAAGTTGGCGCCGCCGTTGAAGCCGCGCAGGGACCCGAAGCGATTGACGTCGTGCAGCGCGGTCGAGACCAGGTCGACGACCGGATAGCCCAGGATCACGGCGGCCAGCACCAGACTGGGCAGGATCAGCAGATAGGGCGCGGCGCGCCGGGCCGCCGGCGCCACCGCGATGCCGCCGGCCGGGTGGTCCCGGCCGGCGGTTTCGGCTGCCATCACGGCTGCAGCAGCTTGTCGACCTCGCCCGCCGCCGCGGTCAGCGCCGCCTTGGGCTCGGCCTGGCCCGTGTAGATCGACTGCAGCCCGCGGATGGTCGCGGCCGCGATCTCCTCCCAGTTCGCGATCGTCGGCGCGAACTTGGCGTTGGGCAGCAGCGACACGAAGGTCTGCAGGTTGGCGTCGCCGGTGAAGAAGGGGTCGGCGCCTTCGGCCTTGGTGGTCGGCAGGAAACCCTCGCCCTTGGTGAAGGCGATGCGCTGCGCCGGCTGGAACAGGAAGTCCAGGAACTTCCACGCGGCGGGCTTCACCTTGGAGTTCTTGAACATCACGATCGAGTCGGTGACCGCGTAGGTGGCGTTGGTGCCGCCCGACGGGATCGGCGCGATGCCGTAGCTCAAGCTGGGCGCCTCCTTCTTGATCTGGCCGATCAGGAAGGGTGCGGTGATCATCATGCCGACACGGCCCTGCTTGAACAGGTTCTGCACGTCCTCGCGGTTGTAGGCGGTGACGCCGGGCTCGGTCAGCTTCTGGTCGATCAGCGACTTGTAGAAGGTGGCGGCCTTGAGCGCCGCGTCCGAGTGCAGGCCGCTCTTGCCGCCCTCGACGATGTCGCCGCCATTGGTCCACAGGGCGTAGTAGTAATAGACGTCGGTCTCGATCTCCTTGCCCTGCAGGCCATAGCCGTAGGTGTTGGGCAGGGCCGACAGCTTCTTGGCGGCCGCGACGGCGTCGTCCCAGGTCTTGGGCGGCCCGGCGACGCCGGCCTTCTGGAACAGCTCCTTGTTGTAGTAGAGGGCACGCGCCGAGGCCGCGATCGGCAGGCCATAGGTCTTGCCCTGGAGCTTGGACGGGCTGAGGAAGGTTCCGATGAAGCGGTCGGTGAACGCCTTGTCCATCATCGAATCCAGCGGCTCGACCACGTCCTGCTTGACGAAGTCCACCAGCCAGCGGGTGCCGATGATCGAGATGTCGGCATTGGCGCCGCCGGCGATGTCAGTGGTGAGCTTCTGCAGCAGGTTATCCCAGTTGGCGATCTCGATCTTGACCGTCAGTCCCGGGTTCTGTTTGGCGAAATCGGCCGCCACCTTCTCGAAGTAAGGCTGGGTTTCGGCGCTGTAGTACGGGATGGTGACCCGTACTTCCTCGGCCTGGGCGGTTGCGGCAAACGCCAACCCCGCCAGCGCCACCAGGAGCCCTGTTGTCCGCATCGGTCCGCTCTCCCCGTTTGTTTCCGAAATCCTAAGGCCGGGCTCAGTGGTATGCAACTGGCATGCAGTGGATTAATGCAAAAGAGCTAAGTGCATGCGCCTATTGGCGATGGGTTGTGGCGGCCGCCCGGCCTATGTCACGGTCAAGGCGATGACTGCATGGCGCACGATCGCGGCTGGCCTCGGGCACGGGCGCGAAACGACGGGGGTCGACCTGGACCGGCTGCAGGCCACCGGCCTCCTGCGGGCGGGATCGGCATGACCGGCCGTGTGGTGCTGGTGACCGGGGCGGCCGGCGGCATCGGCCGCGCCCTGTGCCGCCGGTTCGCGGCGGCCGGCGACCGCGTGGTGGCCCTGGACCGCAGTGCGGGCGGCCTGGCCGAGCTTGCCGCCGAGCTGCCCGGCATCTGGACCGACGCCGCCGACCTGACCGACGCCGCGGCCGTGGCGGCGGCGGTGGATGCCGCGGGCTCGGCGATGGGCCGTCTCGACGTGCTGGTCAACAATGCCGGCGGCGCCGACGCGCCGACCCTGGCGGCGCTCGACCTCGACGCCTGGCGGCGCGAGATCGGCCTCAACCTGGACGGCACCTTCCATGTCGTGCACGCGGTCAGGCCGGTGATGATCGCCCAGGGCGGCGGCGCCATTGTCACCGTGGGCTCGGTCAACGGCCTGGCCGCCCTCGGCCACCCCGCCTACAGTGCGGCCAAGGCGGCGCTGGTGCAGCTGACCCGCAGCCTGGCGGTCGAGCTCGGCCCGCACGGCATCCGCGCCAACATCGTATGTCCCGGCACCGTGCGCACGCCGGCCTGGGACGACCGGGTCAGGCGCAACCCCGAGGTGTTCGAGCGGCTGCGCAAATGGTACCCGCTGGGCCGCGTGGTCGAACCCGACGAGGTGGCGGCCGCCGTCCAGTTCCTGGCCTCGGGCGAGGCTGGCGCCATCACCGGCGCGGTGCTGACCGTCGACGCCGGCCTCACGGCCGGCAACGCCGTGATGGCGGCGGAGCTGACCTTGTCGGAGGAGCCGTGACGCCGATGCTCGCCGACGCCGCCCTCCGCCCGGCTTATTCGTAGCCGGCGTCGATGCCGGCCCGCCGCACGGCGCCGTCCAGCAGCGCGCGCGTGCCGTCGTCCAGGATCTCGCGGCCGAGGGCGAGCGCGATCTCCCAGGAGGGCCCGCGCGCGAACGCGTCGCGCCAGGCCTCGAACAGATCCCGGTAGCGCGTTGGTGCCAGCACGGCGACGATCGTCGCGATCTTCGCCAGATCCCGCGCCACGGTCGGGTCGAGGTCGGCCGCGCGCTCGTGGATCCGCCCCTTCGACCCGGCGGTGTGCCTGGCCTTGGCCGCCGGCGCGGCCCGGTGGGCCAGGACCAGGACCATGAAGACCGCGAAGCGGTGGGGCGACGGCACCGTCACCGGGATCTCCGCGCGATGCCGGACGGTGGTCGGTACCGGTTCGGCGATCAGGTAATCGAGAAATGTGGATGGCTCGTCACGGGTGAGGCGAGGCCGCTCCAGCACCTCGACCCGGTATCCGGCGCCGTTGATGTAGCTGGTGCTGCGAACCTCGCGGGCCCGCCCGCGGTTGGCCGGCTCCGGATCGGCCGCATCCGGCCGCAACTCGACAAAGCTCGGATCGATGGCGCGGAACAGGTCGATCACGGCCCACGGACGGGGCGTCAGGCTGGTGATGTCGGCCATCACCAGCGGCGCCGCAGCCAGCATGCCGGCCTTCGCGTCGCCGGCGCCGGGCAGGTCGGCGTCGAGCAGCCGCGGATAGGTTCGGTAGGCCAGGGTGCCCAACAGGCATCCGCCGGATCGGAACACGCCCGCGTCGGACAAGGCCGTCAGCAGTGCCGCCGTGAGGCCCGGCGTCGCGTCCCATTCCGGCTGGCTGATGTGGTCCATGGATCCCTATCCGATCGGCGCCTGCAGCCGATGGTATGGCTCTCGCCCACCCGTGAGGAAGCCGCCTGAAGCCTGGCAGTGCATGGGCGTCACACCAGGTGCCGCCGGCGCGGGTCCAGGGACGGCAGCGCGCCCAGCAGCGCCTGCGTATAGGGATGCTGGGGCCGGTCCAGCACCGCGCGCGTCGGCCCGGTCTCGACGATTTTCCCGGCCTGCATGACCGCGATCCGGGTCGCGACATGGGCGACCACGGCCAGGTTGTGGCTGATCAGCAGATAGGCCAGGCCATGGCGCTGCTGCAGGTCCAGGAGCAGGTTCAGCACCTGGGCCTGGATCGAGACGTCCAGGGCCGACACCGGTTCGTCGGCGACGATCAGGGCCGGGCGGGTGATCAGGGCGCGGGCGATGGCGATGCGCTGGCGCTGGCCGCCCGAGAACTGGTGCGGATACTTGTCGGCGTCGGCGGCCGCCAGTCCGACCTCCGCCAGCATGGCCGCCACCAGGCTGCGGCGCTCGGCCCGGCCGGGCGCCGGGCGCAGCGTCGACAGCGGCTCGGCGATGCTGCGGCCGACCGGGTGGCGGGGGTCCAGCGAGCCGTAGGGGTCCTGGAACACCATCTGGAAGCCGCGGCGCTGGCGGCGCAGGGCGGCGGCGCCTTGCGCGAACAGGTCCTGGCCCTGGAAGCGGATATGGCCGGCGGTCGGGCGGTCCAAGGCCATGACCATGCGCGCGAGCGTCGACTTCCCGCAGCCCGACTCGCCGACGATGCCCAGGCTCTCGCCGGGCGCAAGGCTCAGGCTGACCTGGTCGACGGCGCGATAGGTCGGGCGCGGCTGGAACAGGCCGTGCGGGGCGGCCAGCGGATAGTCGCGGACGACGTCCTCGACCTCGAGCAGGGCTTCGGTCATGCCTCCACCCGGATGCAGCGGGCGCTGCGGCCGGGGCCCGCCGGCCGCTCGTCGATGGCGCCGCTGCGGCAGGGATCGATCGCCAGCGGGCAGCGCGCGGCGAAGCGGCAGCCGGCCTCGGCCAGCCGCGGATCCGGCACCTGGCCAGGGATCGCCGCCAGCCGCTGGCCGGGCTGGGCGTCGGGGTGGGGCAGGGCGCCGAACAGGCCGCGGGTGTAGGGATGGGCCGGCCGGTCATAGATGTCGACGGTCGGGCCGCGCTCGACCACGCGGCCGGCATACATCACCAGCACGCGGTCGGCGATCTCGGCGATGACGCCCAGGTCGTGGCTGATGATCACCAGCCCCATGCCCAGGTCGGCGATCAGGCCGCGCAGCAGGGCCAGGATCTGGGCCTGCACCGTGACGTCGAGGGCGGTGGTCGGCTCGTCGGCGATCAGCAGGTCGGGCCCCGCCGCCAGCGCCATGGCGATGCC